>JBJTPZ010000087.1:0-19565 GCA_046075365.1 Planctomycetaceae bacterium | reverse complement strand
TTGAACTGCTGCTGGTGTTTGTGATGCCGGTGCTGTTTTTTAGTATTTTTGCGATGATTTTCAGTCAGGGGATTGCAGCTGGCACTGAGAAGCCGGTGCGTCTGGGGTTGCTGTTGCCTGCTGAAAATGCGGCAGCAGCTGCACTGCTGGCAGAGCTGCAGCAGAACACATCTGTGATCTGTACTGATCTGGGCGGGCTGCCAGCGGGGACGGATGTTTTGCAGCGTGCCATCGTGGAGGCTCAGAATTCCAGTCGTTATGACCTGCTGTTGTTGCTGCCATCTGATTTTTCGGCGGCAGAGGAGGAGCGATTTCGGGTACGTCTGGTGACGGACGGCCAGAACGCGATGGCAGTGGCGATGGTGCGGGCGATTTTGGAGGAGTATTACGCGGTACAGCGTGTTAAGGGTGTTGTGAGGCAGCTGGAGGATTCTGCTGCAGCGGCAACGGCAGCGGCTGAGCGAGCAGCGAAGCAGCAGTTGGCAGCGCAGCGTGATGCAGCTCGCAAAGCAGCGATTGCCAGTTCAGCTGCAGCTGGGGGACGTGAATTGCCGGCGGTTGATGAGTCTGAGCGGACTGGGGAGTTCTTCAGGGGTCCCGCTTCGCCGCGTCAGGTGTTCGCGGGCAACGGAGCACCGCCATCAGTTGAATCCGACACAGCTCTGGTAACTGCTGAGCAGCCGTCGTCGGTGCTGGATCCGCCGGTTGATTTGAATCCGGACGTGGCTGCTGAGGTGCCAGCTACAGTTCCAGCGGTGAAGGCAGATGTGGAGCAGTTGATGGTGTCGGGTCCGGAGCCGCAGATTTCTGTGGATAACCCGCAGGCCACAGATCAGCAGAATCCTCGTATCGCCATGTATGCGGCCGGGATTGCAGTCTTGTTTCTGTTGTTTGCGTGCACGGGGCATGCGGCCACGATGCTGGAGGAGGCGGAGTCAGGGACGCTGGATCGGATTCTTGTCAGTGAAGCGGGTTTGCTGCAGATTGTGGCGGGCAAGTGGCTGGGAATCTACCTGATGGGTTGCTTGCAGCTATCGGTCATGTTTGTGTTTGCTGAGGCAGTATTCCGGATTCATTTGTGGCGGCATTGGGACGGTTTTTTGGTGATGGCAGGCAGCACTTCGGCGGCGACAGCAAGCTTTGCGATGCTGATGGCGACCATTTGTCGGACTCGATCACAGTTGCAGGGGGCAGCCACGGTGATCATTCTGAGCATGTCAGCGATGGGTGGCAGCATGATCCCGCGTTTTGTGATGAGTGATCGGATGAAAGAGCTGGGCCGGTGGACATTTAATGCATGGGCTTTGGATGGCTTTCAGAAGGTTTTCTGGTTTCAGTCACCACTGGAGAGTCTGCGTCCTGAGGTGGCGGTACTGCTGGGAAGTTCGCTGGTGATGTCGCTGGCGACGCTGCTCCTGAGCGGTCGCTGGCGACGCGGAATTTGAAGGGAGTTTGCGATGTCGCAGGATGCAATCGGTCGGGTGTCATCGCGGCGGGCTGCATCTGTGTGGTTTGTGCCGCTGTCTGGAATGCTGGCTCCGCTGCTGGTCTGGTGTGTAATGGTGACGGCCACGACTGCCAGTTTTGATGCGGGGTCAGCAGCGGCGGAGAGTGCTGCACGGGGGCATGAGCAGGAACCAGGTGAAATTGAAGTTTCCTTTGAGATCAGTGGATTACGTGCTGATGCCGGGCAGTTGTACGTGGCGGTGTTTGGTGGTGCGACTGGTTTTCCGAATACTGAGCGGGCTGAGCAGACACATCAGTTGAAGGTGCAGGGTGATCGGATGCTGATATTGCTGCGCCTGCGGCCTGGTGAACCGCAGGCTGTGGCGGTGTTTCAGGATCTGGATGGAAACAGCAGGCTGTCGAAGAATCTGCTGGGTATTCCGGTCGAGCCATATGGATTCAGTCGCAATGCCAGAGGGGCATTGGGGCCACCGAAGTTTGACAATGCGGCGATTGTGTTGCCTGCGGAAGCTGATGAATTGTCGATCCGTCTGAAGTGATGGGGTACGCAAATGATTCGCGATTATCTGTTGGTACTGGCGTGTTTTACGTGGAACACAGGTTCGGCATCGGTACAGGTTTCGGCAGCTGATACGGCAATCGATTTCAATCGCGATATTCGACCAATTCTGGCTGAAAACTGTTTTTACTGTCACGGTCAGGATGGGAACAAGCGGCAGGGTGGATTGCGGCTGGACCAGCGTGATGCGGCGCTGGAAAGTGGTGCGGTCGTCCCGTTCGACGTGTCCGGCAGTACTTTGCTGCAGCGGGTGAACAGTGGTGATGCGGATCTGCAGATGCCGCCACCGAATTCGGGGCGTCTTCTGACTGATGTGCAGAAGCAGAAACTTCAGCAGTGGATAGCAGAGGGTGCGCAGTACAGCACTCACTGGGCCTTTGTTGCTCCGCAGCGTCCGGCGGAGCCGCGTGTTCGCAATTCAGCGTGGGTGCGGAATCCGATTGACAGTTTCGTGCTGAGGCGTCTGGAATCTGAAGGTCTGCAGCCGGCTGCTGAGGCTGACCGAGCTGTGTTGATTCGGCGTTTAAGCATTGATTTGACGGGGTTGCCGCCAACGCCTCAGGAAGTGGATGCTTTTGTTTCCAGTACTGACCCGCTGGCCTATGAGCAACTGGTTGATCGTCTGCTGGCCAGTCCTCATTATGGCGAGAGGATGGCTTTGCCATGGCTGGATGCGGCACGTTATGCGGACAGCAATGGCTTTCAGCAGGACGGTGATACCTGGCAGTGGATCTGGCGTGACTGGCTGGTGTCAGCGCTGAACAAGGACTTAACTTTTGATCAGTTTACGATCTGGCAGCTGGCGGGTGATCTGCTGTCTGAGCCGACGAATGAGCAGAAGACAGCGAGTGGCTTCAACAGGAATCATTTGCTGAATGGCGAGGGCGGGGCGATCCCTGAGGAGCAGCGCTGGGTAATTCTGTTTGATCGGATGGAGACGACAGCGACTACGTGGCTGGGGCTGACCATGAATTGTGCTCAGTGTCACGATCACAAGTATGATCCTGTGACAATGCGCGACTATTACAGTCTGCTGGATGGTTTTAACAGAGTGCCGGAATCCGGGACACCGCAGTACTTTTCGTCGCGTATTCGAGTGGCGGCGCCTTTTGTGGAACTGCCGAATGAGTCTTTTTTGCAGAGGCAGTCGGAACTGCAGGCGGCAGTGATGGCTGCGGAGGCACAGATTCGCGAAGCGACTGCGGTCGATTTTGAGATGTGGCAACAGTCAGTGCGGTCCGCGGGTGTGCTGCCGGGCGGGGAATTGCTGCCGGAGTCGGTGAGGTTGCTGCTGGCGAGGCCGGCTGGTGAATTGAGTGCGGAGGAGCAGTCGGCGCTCGAGGCGGAATTGCGACGGTTGTTTGATCAGAAGGCCCTGCCAGCACTGAAGGACCGAGTTCCGGCGATTGGTGATCGTGAAACTGCTGCTCGACGTCTGGCGGACTTTCGAGCTGATCAGTTGCCTCGAGTGATGATCATGAGCGATGCGCAGCCTCGGGAAACGCGAATTCTGAATCGAGGCGACTACCTGACTCCGGGGGACAAGGTGGAGTTTGGTACTCCGGCTTTTCTGCCTGCCCTGCCCGTTGATGCGCCTCGCAATCGGCTTGGCTTTGCTCGCTGGCTGGTATCCGGTGAGCATCCATTGACGGCGCGTGTGCAGGTGAATCGGATGTGGCAGTACTTTTTTGGAACCGGACTGGTGCGAACATCTGAGGATCTGGGAGTTCAGAGTGAGTATCCGGAGCATCTGCCTCTGCTGGACTGGCTGGCTGTAGAATTTCCGGCGCGAGGCTGGAGTGTGAAGCAGATGCATCGTCTGATAGTGACCAGTGCGACTTACCGTCAGTCGTCTCGAGTCACATCGGAATTGTATTTGCGTGATCCGGAGAACCGTCTGCTGGCTCGCGGCAGTCGTTTTCGTATGCCTGCCATGATTCTTCGTGACTGGGCGCTGGCTTCATCTGGTTTGCTGGACGTTCGCATCGGTGGACCACCGGTATATCCCTATCAGCCGGATGGCATCTGGGAATCTTTGGCAATTACGAAAGAGCGGGATTTTACGTATCCGGCATCTTCCGGATCGGACCTGTATCGCCGCAGTCTGTATACATTTTGGCGTCGGACTGTCGGGCCTGCCAATATGTTTGATGCGTCGAATCGGCAGGCGTGTCGAGTTCGCCAGGCTGCCACCAGCACGCCGCTGCACGCACTGACAACTCTGAATGATCCGACGTGGGTGGAAGCGGCGCGAGTGCTGGCTGAACGTACGCTGTTGGAATCGAAGAACACCGACATTCGACTTACATCGGCGTTTCGGCGGGTGGCCGGGCGGATTCCTGCTGCGTCAGACATGGTGGTGCTGAGGCGTCTGCTGGAGCGGCAGCAGGAGATTTATGCAGCTGACTCTGAGGGGGCGAAGCAGTTGCTGCAGGCTGGTGCTAAAGAACGAAGCACAGGCATCAGTGAAACCGAACATGCGGCCTGGACGGCTGTTTGTCTGGCCCTGCTGAATCTTGATGAGGTTTTGGTACGTCAGTGATATGGCTGTTCAGGCAGGATTTGGGATCTGGAAATAGGTACTGGAAATGGCGGCCCCGATCTGATTGAGAGTGGTCTGAAACTGATCGATAAACGGGTGCAGGCCGGTCTCCATAATCTGTTCTGCGGTGAGCGATCCCAGTTGCAGACTGGTAACGGCAACCAGCTTTTCCGCATCGTTTTGAGGTTCAGGCGATGTATTGCCGCTGATTGCCCGCAGGGTGGTTTCGGCAGCCTGAATACAGAATCGAAGTGATCGCGGAAAGGTTGGGTTGAGCACCAAAAAGTCGACGACGTGTGAAGGCTGGATTGGGCCCCATGTGCGGCGGTACATCTGCAGTGCACCGGTAGATTCCAGCAAAGCGGCCCACTGCACAACATCCAGTTGTTCGCTTCCCGAATGATTCATAGGCAGCAGCAGGAAGTAGCGGACGTCAAGAATTCGTGACGTTTTATCAGCTCGCTCAAGCTGGTATCCGAGCGAAGAGAAGTGCCATGCGTCTCCGCGTGACCATGTAGCGTCTCGGACGCCAAGAACCTGGTGCGCGGAGCGTTTGATGCGTTCGAGGAACTGATGTGGCTGTGTCAGAATCTGCGGTTGTTGTTCGGCGTCAGTGCGGACTCGCAGATAGAAACGATTGACCGCTTCCCACAGCGGGGCTGTGAGTGTTTCCCGCACAGATCGTGCGTTTTCTCTGGCTGCGGTCAGGCAGCTGACCACCGAATTGAGATTACGGCGGTCAAACAGCAGGTAGTTGATGATATTTTCGCGAGTGGGTGCGGCGTATCTTTGCAGAAAGGCTTCGACGTCCCCTCCGGCGTGCAGCAGGGATGACCACAGTGCCTGCTCGCTGCCACGATAACCGAGGGCGATGCTGGAAGTGACATCAATGAAGCGTGCCTGATTTTCGGCTCGCTCCAGATAACGACTCATCCAAAACAAAGAGTCTGCAACTCGGCACAGCATGGGAATTGGCAATCAGAATCGGGGGAAATGAATTTCAGTGAGCATGTCAGTTCTGCTGCAGCACCCATGTATCTTTGCTGCCACCACCTTGAGAGGAATTGACGATCATCGAACCTTCCTTAAGGGCAACCCGAGTCAGTCCACCGGGCAACACAAATGTCTGTTCACCAAACAGAATGAATGGTCGCAGGTCGACGTGTCGCGGCGCCAGTCGACCATTGATCACGGTGGGGACAGTGGACAGGGTCAGCATGGGTTGTGCGATGTAGTTGCGGGGGTCGCGGCGAATTGCTTCCGCACAGCGTTCGCGTTCGGCCTGAGAGGCCACGGGGCCCATCAGGATTCCGTAGCCACCCGATTCGTTGGTGGGCTTCACGACGAGGCTGTCGAGATTTTCGAGAACGTACGCACACTGCTGTGGTTCGGAGCACAGAAAAGTCGGAACGTTGTTCAGGATTGGGTCTTCGGACAGGTAATAACGGATGATATCCGGGACATACTGATAGACGGCTTTATCGTCTGCTACACCCGTTCCGGGAGCATTTGCCAGAGTGACTCGCCCTGCCCGAAATGCTCGCATCAGTCCTGGCACACCCAGCATGCTGTCCGGGCGGAAGACTTCCGGATCCAGAAAGTCGTCGTCGATGCGTCGATAAATCACATCGACACGCTGCGGTCCGCGAGTGGTCTTCATCCAGACCGTGTCATCACGATCCACAAACAGGTCCGGTCCGGTCACCAGTTCAATCCCCATTTGCTGGGCGAGGAACGAGTGTTCGAAATAGGCTGAGTTGTAGATTCCGGGAGTGAGCACAACGGCCGTGGGGTGTTCGACGTTTGCGGGAGCAGTTCCGAGAAGTTTTTCCAGCAGTCGTTCGGGATAGTCGTCGATTGGGGCGATGACTGAACCTTCGAAAACTTCCGGCAGAACACGTTTCATGATTTCGCGATTTTCGAGCACGTAGCTGACGCCCGAGGGACAGCGCAGATTGTCCTCCAGTACGTACAGTGTGCCATCATGATGTCTGACGAGATCTGTTCCGGTGACGTGAGTCCAGACTCCGCCAGGCGGTCGGAAACCCTGGCATTCGGGGCGATAGGTTTTGGCTGTGCGGATCAGCACTTCTGGTACAACTTTGTCGCGCAGGATCCGTCCTTCGTTGTAGACATCATCCAGAAACAGATTCAGTGCCTGTATGCGCTGCTTCAGTCCGGCTTCAATTTGCTGCCATTCGTGGGCTGGAATTGGGCGTGGTACGACATCGAAGGGCCAGATCTTTTCGGTGCCGGCGTCGTGTCCGTAAACGGCAAATGTGATGCCTTTTTCAAGCAGTTCTTCTTCCGCCAGTTTTTGCCGTTCCGCGAGGACGTCGGCGGACAGAGCCGCGAGGCATTCAGAGAGGGCCGAGTGGCGGGGTACGCCCGCCTGCGTCAGCAGTTCATCGTAGTTTGGTGCTGTTTGTGTCACTCTGACGGCCTCGCTGCCTGCGTTGAAATCTGGCTTTGACCGGTCTGTTTGCTGAGAAATCGGACAAGGTGCCCGAATTGCGTGCACCCTGTTGGTGTGCAGTTTTCAGCAATCGCAGCGGTCGCAGAACCCTTATCTTTGTGGTGCAATAATTGTGCCGGCTGATTGCTGATTTCACAGGCGACAGCTTCGCCGTGGTTCAGATTCTCAGCGATCGGCAGAGTCGATTCGCATGTAGCACAGGCGACGTCGGTCGCCGGTCTGATAGAGTCGTTCCAGCATGTGTGTGACGGAAGGTTGAAAGTCAATTCTTCGGTCTTTGCGACCTTCGAGGATTCGAATGGGTTTTGCGGTGTCGATGTCGGGGATTTCCGGGCTGAGATACAGGGTGACACCTGCGGGGGCCGACTCGATACGAATCACATTCGCCGAAGAGACTCGAGCGTCGAGTGTTGCGGGTCTGAAGTCACTTTTATCGGGCTCGGAAGGGGCGTCGAGCTGAGCAAACTGCGGTGGCAGTCCCTGCAGTTCAGCCCAGCCCCAGTCAAGGTCTGTTGAGCGCAGCAGTCTTGCGTGCAGTCGTTTGGGCCAGGACTGCCTGCGATACAGCTGAAACCAGCGGAAGACGTCATCTGCTTCTTCGGCATAGGCTTCAGCTCCGTGTTCCGGATATTTGATGAAGGTGGTGTCGAACCAGACCTGGATTTCTTCACCGCGACGGAACAGTTTGGCTGCCAGTTGTCCCATCTTTTCAAACCACAGCGGGTGTGCATCGCCGATGACAATGTACCATGGTTTTTCGATCGCGTTTGTAGCGGTCCACTGCAGGTGACGACGTCCAGTAGAGCTGATTGCGGCGACAGCGGCGAATTCCTGAGCGTGTGAAGCCATCATGTCCATTGCTGCTTCCCCGCCCGCCCCGTGCCCTGCCAGGTAGATGCGTTCATCATCGATTCTGAGTCCGAGACGAACTGAGCGGAGCAGATTCATGACCTGCTGGTGTTCAGCGGCAGAAGCCGTCCAGCCGGTTGACTCGGATTGGTTGCCAACAAGTGGCATGACAACGATGAAACCGTGTTTTTCGGCCTGTGGCTGCCACCATCTGAGCCAGTCAGCCGGGTCTCCGCCGATTTGTGGGAAGGCGATGATGAGTGGCCACTCCCGCGACTGGTGGTATTCAGGAGGAACGAATCCCAAAGCTCCGGCGGTGCCCTCTGCAGGTTCGAGGCGGAACCAGTTGGCTGTACCTGGCTGTGATGCATTCAGTCGAATCGGCACAGCCGCGGGCAGATGTCTGATCAATGCGGCTGTGCGTTCAGTGCTGACGCCTTCCATACGAGTGATCTGTTGGGCCAGTTCTGCCCTCACCTCGATTTCTTCCGGGGCACTGGCGAGGAAATTCAGGATCTGCTGTCGCGCATCGAAAAGGGACAGTATATCAGTCAGGTTGTCGGTGGTGTTTTCTGTACCCAGCATCCAGCCCGACAGAGCCGTTGCCAGTTGTTCAGCGGCTGCGGGTCGTTCTGCTTCTGCTGCGTCGAGCATCAGTTCGAAGCTTGCGAAGCGTCCGAGCGAGTCGTAATCCAGTTGTTCGATGCAGGCGGCGACAGCATGTTTTGCAGCATTGCGTGTGGCGGGGTCGGTAAGCTGAGCAGTCAGTTCTGACAGTACATGTCGAATACGCTCGATCCGCTGGCTGGTGCGGGTGTAATCTGCGGCCAGTCGTTCGACCTGTACCACTGTTTCAGGGGTCAGATTTTCTGTGGGATACAGTCTGGCTCCGTTTGCTGCCAGTGTGTGCTGTCCGGCGGTGCGGCGCTGTTCCAGAGATTCGGTAATCTGTCTTGCGAGTGCTTCACGGACGACCTGCTGCTGCTGTTGCTGCACAGCCAGCTGGTCAGGAAAGTCTCGGCCGAGAGACTGCAGGATGGCAGCAGCCTCGGGAAACCGTTGTGCCTGGATCAGCATGCGAACAACTTCCAGCCGTCGGACCGGGTTGCTCTGAAAGCCTTCTGCCAGGGACAGTGTTTCCAACAGGTTCTGTGTCGGGAGTGAATCGAGGGAAACGGCAAATTTCCAGTCGTGAGTCAGGCTGGTTACCTGCGCGTACAGAAAGTTGATTTCGGTGACAGCGGCCTTAAGGTCCTGGAATTCCCCGGACGGTCGCTGGACGCTGGTCTGCGACATGCCAAATCTGTCGAAGGCCGGCAGTGCCGGCAGGATCAGCGGTCGAGGGTTTCGTATCATGAGCTGCCGGGGTATTGGCAGGGACACGACCGGCCACGCTGTGACATCGGGCACAGCCTCTTCCGCTCGGCGTCGCGCGACATAAATTTCCCGATAACCCTGTTCAATCAGTCGCAGCGGCAGTTTTTGGTCAACTTTATCGACAACTCGTCGACTGGCCGGCAGTGGAGCCAGCGTTGTCGCAAAGGATGTCATGCCACTGTAGATCTGCCCGCTGCTGACTCGCACCGACCCTGCTACCGGTCGGTCTTCGTTTACGGGGATGATGCGAACGTCGCCTTTTTTTTCATCGGCTGCTGAAGAGGAGACACACAGCAGCCAGCTGGCAGACAGCATCAGGATGTGAAGACGGCGGAAGTTCACTGCTGCACTCCCCAAATGAACACAGGCCAACTCGAAGCTCGAGTGGCCTGTGCGTTGATCCCGACTGCCTGATCCCGACGACATCATTTCATGAAGAAGTCGGTCGGTCCACGCAGGGTGTAATACGGGTACTGATAGACGGCCGGCGGAGCATTTTGCGGAGGATACGACAGACCGTCCGGTGTTGTATAGGTGTAGAAGTTTCTGTGTACCGGTACGAAAGGCAGGTTACAGCTTCCGGTCGGGCACATTCCTGACTGCGGGCAGTTCTGGCCGTGAATTACGTGGCCACCGTGTCCGGCAGTTCCCTGGCAGCTTGGGCAGCCCTGCACCATGACAGGACCAGACGACCATTCGCCTGGGCCCTGGCCGCGAAATTCCGGAGTTGTGGAGGCGCAGCCCGTCGCCAGCAACCCAATCGCTCCTGAAAGCAGCAGCGTCAACATTGATCGATGCATGAATCCCACTCCCTCGTGTCCCCCCGGAATCACCGCCGGTACCTCAATGTCCGCCGGCTCAGCAGGCTTTGTTACGCGGAAATCCCTGTGGGGATCGCCCCTGCTGATACACTTCTGACATTCGTTATCGGCAGAACAACCCGCGAATCATGCAAAATCCCTCCAAATCCGACTGCAGAATTCCAGGAAGTTTAGAAGGTCTTGCGAAAACGGGGAGTCCCGCATACAGTGCCAGCGAGCCTGCCCGGGTTGTTTGTTTAGCGGGCGATTTTTTGTGCAAGTGTAGTTCTGGGTTCAGTTTAGGTTGTTCAGGGAGGAATCGGTGCATCTCGCAGTCTCAACGCGAAGTCTCTGGGATCAAGCGTTCCCGGCTGCCTGCCTGCAGGTTCAGGAACTGGGCTTCGACAAGATCGAAATCTGTTTTAAAGACTCCAGCGACCAACTGAAGATGTCGGCGGTGGCGGCTGATCCGGAGGGGCACGCAATGCAATTGAAGGACGCCAGCAGGCTGTCCACGGTTGCAATTTTCGTGGAAAGCGAACCTGATATCGCTACCTTCACCGGGCTTGTGCGCTACGCCCAGTTGCTTCGAGTTGCTCAGCTGACGATTGAATCTTCGCCCCGGGGGACTCCCTTCAATTCCGAAGTCGACCGTCTGCGTGAGCGGAATGCCATCTGCCATCAGGCCGGTATTCGGATGTCGATTCTGACCCGCACGGGAACTTTGGCAGAAGATCCGCATACGGCCGTGGAGCTTTGTCGAGCTGCCAAGGGAGTCGGTATTACGCTTGACCCCAGCTACTTCATCTGCCGACCGGGTGGTGTTGTCGATTTTGACGTCACTCTGCCCCACGTCCTGCATGTGCACCTGCGTGACACTTCAGTCTCTGAACTGCAGGTACCTGCGGGCCTGGGTGAAGTGGACTACGGTCGAATTATCGCCATGTTGCGTCAGCAGAACTACAACCGGTCGGTTTCGGTGGATCTGCTGCCAGGCACGCTGCAGGGAGATGATCGGCTGCGAGAACTTCGTAAGTTGCGGCTGCTGCTGACAAGTATGCTTTAAGCGATTGGCAGCATGGCAGGCTGCGCTGAAAAATCAGCGTGATGTGACTGTAGCCGGTGAGCCCGGGTGGCTGGCCGGGGTGCGCAGCGACAGCTCGAATGCCTGTAAATGATCGCTGATCCGTGACGCTTCACTGCGATCCGGCTGGATGCCTCCGAAACGCAGGCGGTTGTATGTTTCGGCGATACTTGCAGGCAGTTTACTGGCACCTGCCTGCGCCAGTTCTGCGGCAAATGTCAGTTCAGCCTGCTGGCAGAATTCGATTGCGGTCTGCGATTCCCCTCGCGGCAGCCCGCCTTGCCGGCACAGTCCGCAAAATGTTTCATAGAACGCAACGGCGGAAAGGCGGGGACCGGCACCACGGAATTGACGCAGTATTGGGATCCCTGCCAGCAGTTTTTGGAGTATGCGCCAGCGGCGCTGTACCCCCCAAACGCCGCCGACAAGCAGCAGAAGCAAAGGCAGCAGGACTTTCCATTCGCGCCACGATTGCGGTGCGGCAATCGCCGATCTGACGGCAGTCTGCAGCACCGGCACCATTCCTTCGCTTTGCAAACTGGAGACGATTGAGGTCCATGAGCTGAGCAGCGGGCTGAAAAACTGCTTTTGACGGTCGGCTGACATGCTGCTGACATTTCCCGTCCAGAGGTCCGAGAGAGCCGCCTGAAAAGATGACAGCACTGAGCGACTGGCAACGGCGGATCGTTCGGCCTGCCGCTGCGGTCCAGGTGTCGGATCCAGTGTGATCCAGGTTCCGGAGAGCCATGCTTCGACCCAGGCGTGAGCGTGCCGGCTGCGGACTTCGTACAGCCCGGTCGCAGGATTTAATTCACAGCCGCTGTATCCCATCACGAGGCGGGCCGGAATCCCGGTGGACTGCAGCATGAGTGTGCAGGCCGAAGCAAAGTACTCACAGTGTCCTTCCCGCGACTCAAACAGGAACTGCTCGATCGGATCCAGATCAAGACTGACCGCAGGTCGCTCCATGCTGTAGCGAAAACCGTTTTGTGGGCCGAGATACTCAAGAATTCGATCAACGCACTGTCGATCGGTCAGTCGTTTGCCCTGCACATTGCAGATTTGCCGCGTCGTTTCGTGAAGTCGTGGCAGGCGATTGCGGAGGTCATCGGTGATGTAACTGGCCATCGCTCGCATCTGCAGTGAACGCTGCTGAATTCCGTTGCGAACCTCGGCCTGACTGTAGTCTGGTGTCCACCAGGGAAATCCAATTTCCGGGTGTCTAATCCGGGATGCACAGCGGACTTTCCACGCACAGCCGATCCCGGAGCGTTCACCGTTTTGCTGTTTCCAGTTCAGTGAATTGTTCCAGTTGCGTTCGCTGACCTGCCAGCCGGCTGCTGGTTCGATGGAGATCATGGGAAACGGGGCAAACGCTGAAGGCGGAGCGGGCGGATCATGATTGAATTCAAGCAGGAAGTCGGCAGGTGCTGACCGTGCAAAAGGTTGCTGAGGCAAGCCGTTGCTGCGATTTCCAGGCCCCGGCAGCCAGCGACCGCTGCTGTAGAAGGAGGCTGCTGAACCACGCAGGCGGATCTCCTCCATCTCCATTTCCTGCTCAAATGTTTCTAAGGAAATCGGTGCTGCGGTGCGCGCGTCGGTGATTTTGAAGGTCATCACACGACGATTGTCGGGCAGCAATCGCCCGAATTCGCCCAGTCGAACGGAGCCTGCATAGCCGGTAGTTGCCAGCCCGCCCAGATCGTCAGGAAATGATTCGCTGAGTACACCACTTGCTGAAACGTTAATGCGTGGAAATGCGGCGAATACAAACATGGCGACGACTGTGGACAACAGCCAGCAACCGGTGACCAGTCCTGCAAAACGTGGTCCGGTCCATGACAGCTGCGAACCATGGTCAACGCCGTTGATGACAGTAATTCCCTGGGGAGCAGCCTCCGCGACCGATTTTTTGCTGTTATCCGCCAATCCCAGAAACGACAGGATCCAGCGTCTGGAAGGACGCCAGCGTCGCCAGCCGGGAGTAACCGCTGCGTTTCGCCCGTTCGGGGTTGTTTCGGCTGGTGTTTCCGGCACCATAAGTTGCCTTGCGCGAGCGAGGGAGAAGATTGCCAGAGTCCAGATCATCAGCAGGGCAAACAGGAATGTTGTCAGGCCGTAGGAAAGTCCTGTGGAAATCACGGCGGTGGCCGTGCACTGCAGCATGCTGAGGGCAATCAGCCACCAGTACTGGCGGCTGGTTTTGGGCATCAGCAGTACAATCCAGGTGAGGAAAATCAGCAAGTCTGTTCCGGCGGTCAGTCGTTGAAAATTGCTGCCGGAAAACCGCTGGCCACTGACAAACAGAGCAGCCAGTCCCAGCAGGTTGGCCATCAGGACAGACAGTCGCAGTCGCTTTTGCAGACGCTCGGGACCCAGTCCCAGCAGTGCCACAAGTGGAGTGAAAGCAGGTGGCATGAGACGTCCCTGCCCCGAGGCCAGTACGAGAGATGCTGCAGACACCATGCAGAAAATGCTGACTGAAAAAGTCAGTTTCAGGCGACGGTCGGCGATCGCAAGCAGTGCCCGATTCATGAGGTGGCTCCTGCCGCAAGCATATCTTCCGACAGCTGCGGGGGCAGGCAGTACCGCAGCAGTTCGCTGGTTTCTGCAGACATGACAGTGATTCCAGCGCCTGAACTTCCCGGCTGACCGGTGACAGCCAGTCGCTGCAGTTCAGCTCGGACAACTGCCGGACGGGGGGTAAGCAGCAGGACCACTCGGCGACCACGTCCGCTTTTCAGTCCCTCGCTGAGCAGCTGAGGCAGATTGATTTGAGAAGCAGCACGGCAGTTGGCCAGGGCCTTCAGGGCGGCTTCACGAAAGGCCGCAGTGCCGGCAGGTTCTGCCTGCACATACTGTTCACCCGCGATGCAGATTCTCTGTAGTTGCCATGCTGAGTGCGTCGAGCTTTGCAGGCAGAGAGCGGTAGTGAAAGCAATTGCCAGTTCCAGGTTTTGCCGGGCGACGGGGCTGTCGGCGAAGAGGTCCAGCAGTACGACCAGTTCGGCACGGCGGACCGGTCGCTGTTCACGAACCATCAACTGGCCGTGGCGAGCTGAGCTGCGCCAGTGTACTGCTCGGTGGTTGTCGCCGGAACGGTATTCACGGATGCCATAGAATTCGTCCTCGGCTGCACCGTGAGTCCGCATGCGTGAGTGAGCGGCTGCGGCGAGCTCGTCTTCTCGCAGACGCCAGCTGGACAGCAGATGAGCTGGCGCCGGGCAGATGGTGAGTGTCTGCTGTTGCAGTACTGTCTGATGCTTTTCACCAATTCCCAGCGGAAACTGCGAACTGATTTTCAGTGGTCCCAGCGTCCAGGTACCGCGACGGATGATCCGCAACTGGTACTCGGCTGTTCGACGTTCACCCGGTCCAATTTTCATAAACAGCACTTTGGGTTGCTGTTCGCCGCCGGGTCCCGATACCTGATCCTGCACCTGCAACAGATATGATGACAGTAACGGGCGCAGGTTGCTGAGGGAAACGGCCACTCGGAAGACCGCACCAGCTTCGATCATTGCAGGAGCCGTCCGTTCCACCTTTAGCTTCATCAGCATCAGGACAACAATCCAGCCGTTGACTACGAAGGGACCGGCCATCAGGCCAAACACCAGCAGCAGCATGTTGCCAGTATCGGGATTGCCGCCTGTCAGTGCCGCTACGGCAATCACCAGCATCATCGCCAGATAGACCAGACCTTCGCGTGGCAGCAGCAAGCGTGATTCAAAACCCAGTCGTGTGGCGATCCGCGTCAGATGCCGACGAAAAGTGAGAGTAAGTCCGGCGAGTGCCACCAGCAGTAATCCGCCCACAACGAGCAGCTGCCGATAGACAGGTTCAAGGTCAGGGAATCGATGGGGCAGTACCCCGGCCGCCAGAAAACAGGCTGTAGCCGAAAGCAGCTGAACGATTAAGCCGGCGCCTACGCCTGGAGCAGTATCGGACTGGCCGGCCCCCGAAACGGTTCTGCCTGCCAGGGGCCGTTCTGCATCGTCAGAAGCAGCGCCGGTCACGGCGGATTTATTCTGGCGTACTTCTGCAGACATACAGTTTTTCGGCGGACAGTAACGGGCCGAGGAGGCATAACTGCTGACACCCGCCCTACTCTACCCGCAACCGCTGGTCTGACAAGTCGCCGACAAGGCTTTTATTTGTCGGCTCGGATAAATCTATGTGGGTTGCCGGTTGTCTGCCGCCGGACTCAGACTCGCAGCGATTCCGAAGGGCCAGTGAGGTCCATGGCATACTTGCGTCGCAATGGTTCAATATGCTGACTCAGGAAGCTGTCAACCTGTTCGGCTGAACGACCGGTGAAACGAGCGGCATCGAGCGTTCCAGTGACATCCACGCCGGTGAAGGCCGGATCAGCCTGTAACCGATGCAGCAGGTCATTCGGCAACGCTTCACGTTTCACACGATCTGCTGCGGCCTGGCTGTGAGTTCGAATGACTTCGTGCAGTTCCTGTCGATCTCCCCCAGCCTGCACTCCCGCCATCAGAATTTCCTCTGTGGCCATGAATGGCAGTTCAGCCTCGAGGTTGCGAGCGATAGTTTTGGGGTACACCACGAGGCCGTCAGAGATATTGCGATACAGGATCAGGCAGGCATCTGCGGCGAGAAATGCCTGGGGTATGGCAAGACGCCGAATGGCGCTGTCATCCAGTGTGCGTTCCATCCACTGGGTCGCCATGGTAGCGTCCACTCCCGCCTGCAGACTCATGGCAAATCGTGCGAGCGAGCACATGCGTTCGCTGCGCATTGGGTTTCGCTTGTAGGCCATGGCTGAGGAGCCGATTTGGGATTTTTCAAAGGGTTCCTCAATTTCCCGCCGGTGCTGCAGAATGCGGATGTCTGTTCCGGCCTTGTGACAGGTTTGCGCCAGTCCGTTGAGAAAGGCCATGATCTGCGAATCGGACTTGCGTGAATAAGTCTGGCCGGTGACGGGATGAGCTTCAGAAAAACCCATGCGTGAAGTGACCCGCCGATCCAGTTCCTCGACCTTTGCGTGATCGCCGCCGAAGAGTGACAGAAAGGATGCCTGTGTTCCGGTAGTTCCCTTGACGCCGCGGAATCTGAGCGTGGCAAGGCGATGTTCAAGCTCTTCCAGGTCCAGCAGCAGATCCCAGCACCACAGCACGGCACGTTTACCGACTGTCACCGGCTGTGCTGATTGCAGATGTGTGAATCCGAGGCAAGGCAGGCTGCGGTACTGCGCAGCAAAGGTTGCCAGCTGATCAATGACCTGAACCAGTCGTTTACGCAGCAGCAGCAGGCTTTCGCGCATCTGAATCAGTTCGGAATTGTCAGTGACGAAGCAGCTGGTAGCGCCGAGGTGGATGATAGGGCGCGCGAGGGGAACCTGATCACCCCATGTGTAAACGTGAGCCATGACATCGTGACGCAGCTGCTTTTCGTAGCCGGCGGCCGCATCAAAGTCGATGGCATCGACGGTTTCACGCATTTGCTGAAGCTGCGAGTTTGTGATGGCCAGCCCCAGTTCCTGCTGGCATTCCGCAAGTGCAATCCAGAGACGACGCCACGTCGAATGCTTGCTCTGAGCAGACCAGATGCGAGCCATTTCGCGGGATGCATAGCGGGTAATCAGCGGATTTTCGTAAACATCATGGGCCACGGCAGCGGCTCCTTCTGGTCGGCAGAAAAACACAGTTGGATCAAATATCAATTGGCGGCAGTCGTGCGGAATCGCATCGTCAGAAAGTCCCAGTCAGGGTTCTGCTTTTGGCAGTGCATTGCTTCCCACTCGGATGTAAACAGCACTGCAGGCTGCTCATACTGATCAATCACCTGGCGGCTGGACGACAACAGCTGCAGTTCGGAAGTGCAGCCGGGTTTTTGGACCACCCAGCGGGCCACCTTATAGTTCAGCCAGCGGACTTCCGTCTCGGTGTCATACTCCGACTGCAGTCGGAAGCGAACGACATCAAACTGCAGCTCACCCACGGCTGCCAGCACCGTCTGGCGCACGGAAGAATTGGCTGTCGTGAAGACCTGAATCGCGCCCTCTTCCAGCAGCTGTGACAATCCCCGTTCGAACTGCTTTCGCCGATTCGTATCCGGGCATACCAGCATCGCGAAGAATTCAGGAGAAAACTGGGGTAAGGGCTCGTAAACCACCGGAGCCCCTTCGCAGATTGTATCACCCAGCAGAAATTCGCCGGGATTGACCAGCCCGATGATGTCACCGGGAAAGGCTTCTTCCATCGTTTCGCGTTCCTGCCCGAACAGCCGATGAGCACGCTTCAGCCGAATCTTGCGGCCAGAACGCGGATGGAAGACTTCCATATCCCGACGAAACAACCCGGAACACACTCGCACAAAGGCAATGCGGTCGCGATGCCGCGGATCGAGGTTCGCCTGAATCTTGAAGACGAATCCCGAGAACTCAGAGCGAGTTGCGAGGATTGGTCCGGATTCGCTTTGACGATCGCGCGGCTGCGGACAGTAGTGCAGAAAGCCGCGCAAGAACTGTTCCACCCCGTAATTGGTGAGGGCTGAGCCGAAGAACACAGGAGTGATTTCGCCGCGCAAAAATCGCGCCTGATCCCACTCCGTACCAGCCTCAGTGATCAGTTCGACTTCCTCACGAGCCTGGGCAACGATGCCGGCAGGCAGGGAATCTTCGTTCAGTTCGGCAAGTGGCTGCACTCGAGCGGCAATCCGGTGAGAATTGTCACGCGTTTCGAAAATGCAGGCCTCGCGAGTATCCAGTGGAATCACACCGCGAAAATCAAAGCCCGTACCAAGTGGCCAGTTGACGGGAACCGGCTGGATTCCAAGTTTCGTTTCGATGTCTTCCAGAACTTCCAGCGTCTGCTTGCCTGGACGGTCCATCTTGTTGATGAAGGTAATTACGGGAATGCGACGCAGCCGGCAGACGTTGAACAGTTTTTCGGTCTGAGTTTCAACGCCATTGGCCAGGTCCAGCACCATGACGGCGCAGTCGGCTGCTACCAGTGTCCGATACGTGTCCTCGCTGAAGTCCTTGTGCCCGGGGGTGTCAAGCAGATTGACGGAGACGCCTTCGAATTCGAATGCCAGGCATGTTGAGCTGACGGAGATACCGCGCTGTCGTTCCAGTTCCATCCAGTCTGACGTGGCGCCGCGCTGGTTTTTGCGGCCGCGCACGGCTCCCGCCGCCTCGATACAGCCACCGTACAACAGCAGTTTCTCGGTCAGGGTTGTCTTGCCGGCGTCCGGGTGCGAAATGATTGCAAAAGTTCTGCGGCGCGCTGCTTCCCGGGCCACGACGGGGTCTGAAACTGCCATTTGAGCCTTAAACCGACGAAAAGGTGCAGAATTGTGAGGCGGGACAGGATACCGATTCCGTGGCACTCAGGCAACTACGAGGAATTCCGGTGTCCGAGCCTGGAACGGATGGTTAGTGGTGGGTGGTGGGTGGCTGTCAGGCGAGCCGCGGACGGTAGTCCGCGGGTGCGAACGCTGGATTGCGCCGTTGTGTGCTGTCCCTGGCTTCTGTTTTGCGGATGCGATGGTTGTGCAGGGGGGGGCAGGCGGCTGGTTTCACGCGAAGCCGCGAAGGGAAACGCAAAGGTCGGTTTTGGGTTTTCGGTTTTCGGTTTTGGGTTTTCGGTTGGGCGAGACGCGGACGGTAGTCCGCGGGGGCGAGTTTCGAGGGGCTTTGGGGCAAGGGGGAGCTGCAGAGCACCGGGATTGTTTTTGTGTACGGCTGCGAGGGCGTGTTTGGTGGAACGGGTGGCACGGGGACACAGGATGCGGCAGGCTCGGAGGTCGTGCGGGTTGCGGGTAGTGAGTTGTGGGGCAGATGTCTCCCTCGCCCCCGGCTATTTTGCCCCGTTTCATGTGGCGAGGGCGAATGAGTGGGCGGTGGGTGTGAAAGAACAGGAGCTCCCTTCGAAAAGAAGGGAGCTCCTGCGGGATTGGTTGCCACCGTGCACAACGGGCTGCAGTCTGCTGCCGATCAGAATGGTGAGTCGGCTGTCTGAGCGTTGCGAGCGGGGCGACGATCGGCGTTACCCGGAGCACGGGCTGGCGGTCGAGTATCCTCGACGAAATCGTACGACAACGCTTCAACACTGAGAAAGTAACGCACTTCTGCGGTTTCGTCACGCTGCCAGCGACGTCCAGACAACCGGTAGGTGACGCGGATCACGTCACCTTCCCGGAGTTCATCCACTGAGCTGCAGGCATCGCCCACAAAATCCAGCGGGATGTAGTTCGTCGTTTTGCCGCGAGCCTGCTGAATGACAACAAGCCGTTTCCGAAAACCGCTCTGACCGAAACTGCGGACAGGTTCAATCAAGAGAACCTGCCCTGACACTGTGGAGTCTGACATAAGTCACCTGTTTTCCACATCTGCACCTGAGAGCGTCATGCCTGTAAAGAGGAGTGTCAGTACTCTCTTACAC
>JBJTPZ010000086.1:0-1878 GCA_046075365.1 Planctomycetaceae bacterium | reverse complement strand
TCAGGGATGTTTCGAGGGTCGTGGTCATTTCCTGCTCCTTCGCCTGGATTCAGCAGACATTTGAATTTCCCGGACTCCGCGACTCATCTGTGCGTCAATTGGCAACTTCGCTCGTGAGTCGGCACAAAGTGTGAACTGTGCCAATGCATCCTGATCACCACGTGGCGCGTGCACAGTCATGATAAAATCGCTCAATGACGGTTGGATCGATGTGACGAGATCACCGAATTCGTCGCGGACCTTGTCCCAGGCCTCAGCGAGTGCCCGGTAGAATTGATCAGCATTGATGCCGAGATAGCGGAATGTCTGTCCCTCGAGGTTGTTGGCGCCTTGCGGCATAGCACAGACTCCGTTTGCGGTGCAGCAAGGCAAATTGAGCAGCGATCCGTCGCAGTTGGCTGTCAGGTATGACACATCAGTATTGACATCTCCGGATTCGACCGCGTACTGCGGTAAAATCCTACCGCAGTTTCGCCGTCGAATAGTTGTTATGCCAGAACGACTGCCGAGATGACGCAGATGCGTATACTGACGTTTGCTTTGGTAATTGCTTCTGCTTCCCCTGCTTTTGCAACGAGCGGATGGGGCGCATACGCTGTATCAGTCGGTCACTATTCGATCGCAGGCGACGACTATTCGTACAGCGGAGTTTGGTTTATTGGACCGACGGGAGTTCCGAAGGCAGACCCGATCATTGAACTGACACGCGGCACGAACCAGGTAGTCGGTCCCCCGGGCATGCATCATGCTCAATGACTGTCTGCTGCTAAGATATGTCAATGCCGATCCACATTCAGCGATCCATGACAAGAAGTACTTTGCAATACAGCACAAAGACTATGGTGTGATTGGGCCAATGACACTTGCTGAGGTGGAGTCTTTGACACAGCTTGATTTAGATTCATACGGCTGGACAACGCCCAGCGTTCCATCAGCCTGGGGATTCGTCTTTGCATTGGTAGTCCTTCCCGCTATCGTGCTGCCTGTTACAGTCGCACTACTTGCGTGGATAGTCCGCCGGGTGATTCACTTTCGGAGAAGCAAAGCGATGTACCAACCCGAAACAACGGCATTACGAGAAGATGAAGCCGAGTTTCCGATGGGCTGCGCACACATTGGAAACTCAGTTGCGGCAACCGGCTGATCCTGGTGGTTCGGCGAGGGAGGGGAGGTCGTGGAGGGGTTCCGGCTCTTGACTGTCCGCCACGATGGGAACGCGGTCACCGCGGTCCTGCCCTATCGCCATTTCCTGGGACAGGAGTACCGCGAGGGGCTGAAACACGATTACCGCCAGCTGACCCAACTCGGGAGCGCGGCGGTTCGGCTCGATCTCCGGGCCGTCGAGCACATCGACGGGGCGTTTGCTGGCCTGCTCGTCCAGTTGGCGCGGGGGCTGGCGGATGGTGGGGGCCGGCTCACCGTTGAGGCGTCTCCAAGCCTGGCGGAGCTCTTCCGGATCACCAGGCTGGATCGGCTCTTCGAGGTTTTGGTTGGGCCAGGCGACACTCGAACAGCGGGCCCGGCCGAACCTAACGCTGCAGCAGACCGCGGGGCATGATTCGTTTTCCGTGACCACAGCTCACCGGCGCCCCGCGGCTGCTGAGCCTGGCCGTTACGAATTTGCCAACAGCGCCACGTTCCCACGCGAATCCCCCACGCGTCACACGCCTGCCCATCCTGTCCAGTCTGGCGGGGACCGGAATTTCTCGCTGGAACACTGCCACCGGCTTGAGGGAGGTTGCCGAGATCTGGTGACGGTTCATGTGGATTCGGTGTCATCAGCCGGTCTGCCGGCGGGTGTTCGGGTGCCGCCGGAATGATTCCGTCAAGCTGTCTGGAACGTGCGTTTCTGCGGTGATCGCGTTATGATCGTGGCTG
>JBJTPZ010000085.1:0-18965 GCA_046075365.1 Planctomycetaceae bacterium | reverse complement strand
CGGTCACCCGACCGGGGTTCCAATGAATCTCACGGGCGACCTTGCCCTGTGGTCGTTCATTACGTTCCTGCTGTTTCTGACGGTTCTGGGCAAGTTTGCGTGGAAGCCGTTGATTGAGGGGCTGGACAAACGCGAGGCGGGAATCCGCAGTGCGATTGCCGAGGCCGAGGACAATCGGCGGAAGGCGGAAGCGATGCTGGCGGATTACCAGAAGAAACTGCGTGAGGCAGAGCAGCACGTGCAGTCGATGATTGCGGAAGCGCGCCGTGACGCCGAGCGTACCAGTCAGGACTTGATCGCTGGTGCTCAGCGGGAAGTCGATCTGCTGCGGCAGCGGACGAAGGACGAGATTCGGCAGGCGAAGGACGCGGCACTCGCCGATGTGTTCAGCCAGCTGAATGCTCAGGTTGTGCTGGCCACAGAGCATGTGCTGGGCCGGGCACTGCAGGACGGTGATCAGGAGCGTTTGGTGTCAGAGGCTCTGGCTTCGATTGCTCGTTGATGACTCTCTGTAAATTGGCTGTTGGCTGTGTGGTGTGCAGGCGAAAAGTGAAGGCTGTCCATGTCTGACACAAGAATCAAAAGTCGTCCTGAGAGTGTGCTGGAAGATCCCGGTACTCGTGCGGTGGCGACCCTGTATGCTCAATCCTGGATTACTTCTGCCAAAACGCAGGGTGGTTCGGATTGTCATGCCGAGCTGCATTCTTTTGTGGACGACGTGCTGGGTGGATGGCCGGGGTTCGCTGACGTTCTGATGTCTGATTCTGTTGGTCGCGACGAAAAGCTGGGCATACTGGACCGTGTGGTTGCGCCTCGGGCCAGTCAGTTTTTCCTGAATTTCCTGCGAGTGCTGGTAAGGCATGGACGTTTGTCTCTGCTGCCGGTAATTCGTGAGGTGGTGGTCAGGCTGACAGAAGTTGAGTCGGGGAAGCAGCGTGTTCGAGTTCGCTCGGCGCGACCGCTCTCCCAGACGTCTCGTGACGAGATTCGCGTCTCATTGCGTGGGCGTTTTGGTTTTGATCCGATTCTTGAAGAATCTGTGGATGCCGAGCTGCTGGGCGGCATGGTGCTGCAGGTTGGGGATACTGTTTTTGATTCATCGCTGCGTTCCCGTCTGAAGATGCTGCGGGCACGACTGGTGGAGAAAGCTTTCAATGAAATTCAAAGCGGACGAGATCGCTTCAGTCATCCAGAAGGAGATTGAAGATTTCCGTGGTCTGATTCAGACGGCGGAAGTTGGCCGCGTGATTGAGGTGGGCGACGGTATCGCCCGCTGCACCGGTCTGTCGACTGCGATGTCGGGCGAGATGGTTGAGTTCTCGAACGGTACTCGTGGTTTCGCATTCAATCTGGAAGAGAACAGCGTCGGCGTCGTGATTCTTGGGGACTACCTGAAGATCACCGAGGGCGACGAGGTTCGTTCCACTGGCAAACTGTTGTCTGTGCCGGTTGGTGAGGCTTTGCTGGGCCGCATGGTGGATCCTCTGGGGGTTCCGCTTGACGGTCTGGGTCCGGTCATCACCGGGGACTCGCGTCCGGTCGAGTGGCAGGCTGCTGGCGTGGCTGAGCGTCAGCCTGTGAAAGAGCCGCTGCAGACCGGGATCAAGGCGATTGACGCCATGACCCCGATTGGCCGTGGCCAGCGCGAGCTGATCATCGGTGACCGCAAGACTGGCAAGACCGCGATTGCGATCGACACGATTCTGAACCAGAAGGGCACCGGCGTAATTTGCGTGTACGTGGCCTGTGGCCAGCGTGCATCATCGATTGCCGGTGTTGTGGAAGTTCTGCGTCAGAACGGTGCGCTGGATTACACGATTGTGGTGGCGGCCAGCAGCGCCGATCCTGCTCCGCTGCAGTATATTGCTCCTTACGCCGGTGCGGCGATGGCCGAGCATTTCATGTATCAGGGCAAGCATACACTGGTGGTGTATGATGACCTGTCGAAGCAGGCGGTCGCCTATCGCCAGTTGTCACTGCTGATGCGACGTCCGCCGGGGCGTGAGGCGTTCCCGGGTGACGTGTTCTACTGTCACAGCCGCCTGCTGGAGCGAGCTGTGAAGCTGAACAAGGAACTGGGAGGCGGTTCAATGACGGCGCTGCCGATCATTGAGACTCTGGAAGGCGAAGTTTCCGCCTACATTCCAACGAATGTGATTTCGATTACTGACGGCCAGATTTATCTTGAGCCGGACCTGTTCTGGAAGGGCATTCGTCCTGCCATCAACGTGGGTATTTCGGTCAGTCGCGTGGGCGGTAATGCTCAGACGAAGGCGATGAAGAAGATTGCCGGAAGTCTGCGACTGGACCTCGCTGCATTCCGCGAGCTGGAAGCATTTGCTCAGCTGGGAACAGAACTGGACAAGGCGACTCAGGCGCAGCTTGACCGCGGTTACCGAATGGTCGAGCTGCTGAAGCAGCCGCAGTATGTTCCGTTGCATGTTGCGGATCAGGTGGTCGCGATCTATGCGGGCACAAAAGGTTATTTTGACAAGGTGCCGGTGAATCGCGTGCAGGCTGTTGAGAAAGAGCTGCACGAGTTCATTCGGACTGAGCATGCGGACATGCGTGACAAACTGGTGGCTGAGGCTGCTTTGACTGACGAGATCGAGGGGATGCTGAAGAAAGCGCTGGAAGCCTTTGTGGCTCGGCAGGCAGCAAAATCCTGAGCGTTCGTTACTGTGGTGGCTTGATTCGTTCCCTTTTCTGCGGTGTGGCTGATTCATGGCGAACAGACGTTTGCTGGTAAAACGGCTTAAGGCTGTGCGTAACATCCGCAAGATTACGCGCACGATGGAGCTGATTGCGACCAGTCGCTTCAAGAAGGCGATGGACCGAGCCACTGAGGCCGCTGAGTATACTCGGAAGATTTCCGAGATTGTGGGTGATCTGGGGCAGGCCGAACTGCGTTTTTCGCATCCTCTGCTGGAGAAGCATGCGGAAGAGAAGCGCAGTGTGCTGCTGGTGCTGACTGCCAATCGTGGCCTGTGTGGCGGTTACAACGCCAGCGTGCTGCGGCAGGCGATTGCGCATCGGCGTGGTCTGGTGGAGCGGGGTGTGGACGTTTCGCTGGAGGTTTCCGGCAAGCGTGGCATCAAGTTCCTGAACTTCCAGAAGATCCCGATGGCTCAGTCCTACATGCATTTCGAGGACAAGACGACATTTGCCGAGGTTGATGCCCTGGCGAGTCGTTATGTGGACGACTACATTGCTGGCCGGATTGACCGTCTGGACGTCGTGTATACTCGTTTTGAGTCCTCATCGAGGCAGTCTGCGGTTGTTGAGACGATTCTGCCGATTTCCAGCCTTGCCGGAGCGAGTGGCGGCGGAGGTACTGGCCGAGTCGACTACGAATTTTTGCCGTCTGCTGAAGAGATTCTGTCGGAGATTGTTCCGGCGGCGTTTCGTGCGAAGTTGTTCAAGTGCTTTTTGGATGCCATTGTGAGCGAGCAGATTGCTCGAATGGTAGCCATGAAGGGTGCGACTGAGAACGCGGACGAGATGGCTGGCAGTTTGAAGCAGCAGTACAACAGGGCTCGTCAGGCGGGCATTACTTCAGAGCTGGCGGAAATTATTGGCGGGGCGGCAGCGTTAGGCTGATGTTCCGTGGACAAATTTGTTCTTGATGCTGACTTTTGATCATAGTATTCGACCCAACGGGGCAATTGACCCATGATTGAAGCAACCAAAAGCGGTCTGGTATCGCAGGTGATTGGATCTACGTTTGACGCTCAGTTTCCTGAGGACAGTCTGCCGGGGATTTACAATGCTCTGCTTATTGACGAGGACGTCAAGGGCAAGCGTGTGAAGGTGACGGGTGAAGTTCAGCAGCATCTGGGCGGCGGTCGTGTTCGCTGTGTGGCATTGGGCAGCACGGACGGCATGCGTCGTGGTATGACTGTGGTGGACACTGGCCGTCCTCTGTCGGTGCCTGTGGGCAAAGGGACTCTGGGTCGCGTGTTCAACGTGCTGGGAGACGCGATTGACGGACGCGGTGCTGTGGATCACAGCGAGCGCTGGCCGATTCACCGTCATCCTCCTGCGCTTGAAAGTCTGAGTTCGAAGACTGAGGTGTTTGAAACCGGTATTAAGGTGGTGGACCTGCTGACGCCGTTCGTTCGCGGTGGCAAGGCGGGGCTGTTCGGTGGTGCCGGTCTGGGCAAGACCGTGATTTTGACCGAACTGATTGCTCGTATCGCCAGTGCTCACGGGGGCTTTTCGGTCTTCGCAGGCGTTGGCGAGCGGACTCGCGAGGGCAACGACCTGTGGCTGGAAATGCAGGAAACGAAGATTGGCCAGACGGGTCGATCGGTGATTGAGCAGACCTGCATGGTGTTCGGTCAGATGAATGAACCGCCGGGAGCCCGTCTGCGAGTGGCGCTGTCTGCTCTTACGATGGCCGAGTGGTTCCGTGACGCGACTGGTTCTGACACGCTGTTGTTCGTGGACAACATTTTCCGCTTCTCGCAGGCTGGTTCCGAGGTATCTGCTCTGCTGGGCCGTATGCCATCTGCGGTGGGTTATCAGCCGACTCTGGGCACTGAGCTTGGTGAGTTGCAGGAGCGAATTACTTCGACGAGGAACGGTGCGATTACTTCGGTTCAGGCGGTTTACGTGCCTGCGGACGACCCGACTGACCCGGCTCCTGCGACAGCGTTTGCTCACCTTGACGCGTTCATTTACCTTGAGCGTCGAATTTCGGAGAAGGGTATTTACCCGGCGATTGACCCGCTGGCGTCATCCAGTCGAATTTTGGATCCGCAGTATGTGGGTCAGCGTCACTACAATGCGGCTCGTCGTGTTCAGCAGACGTTGCAGCGTTATCGTGAACTGCAGGACATTATTGCGATTCTTGGTGTGGACGAGCTGAGCGAGGACGACAAGCTGGTCGTGCATCGTGCTCGCCGTATTGAGCGATTCCTGTCGCAGCCGTTCCTTGTGGCGGAAGTGTTCACGGGCAAGGCCGGCAAGATTACTCCGCTGGCCGACACTATTCGCAGCTTTGAAGAGCTCTGTGACGGCAAGTGGGACCATTTGCCTGAGAGTGCTTTCATGTATGTTGGTGCGATTGAGGAAGCTGAAGAGCAGTACAAGCGTATGCAGGGCTAGGGCTGACAGGTTCCGGTCTTTGTGGGTCCTGATCGCTGAGTGTTGGAGTGTGCGATGGCAGATCTTCGGTTAGTGCTGGTGACTCCGGAGAAGACTTTGTTCGACCGTCCTGTGGCATCTTTGCAGGTGCCGCTGTTTGACGGTGGGGCTGGTTTTTATCCTGGCCGTGCTCCGCTGGTGGGGCGGCTTGGTGCCGGCGTTTTGCGTCTGAAGGGTGCCGGTGGCGAGGCCGAGTCTTACTTCATTGATGGCGGGTTTGTGCAGGTGAAGGGACCGGTGGTCTCTGTACTTACGAATTCTGCGGTGGAGTGTGGTCAGATCAGTCGTCGTGCGGCGCAGCAGCAGTTGACGGATGTTTCGGCAGAGCGTGCGGTCTCTGATGTGGATTATGGCAGCAAGGCGCGTCGCATCGAGACGGCTCGTCGCCGTGTTGCCGCTGCTGGCCGGGAATAGCGTCTGCAAGCTGGGATTTTCTGCTGATCACTGTTAGAATTCAGGAGCCGGGCATGTTCGCATGTCGGGCTCTTTTTTGTTTTGTCGGGGAGTATTTGTGATGGACAAGTTTGATCCTCGTGTTGATTCGCTGGTGATGGAAACGAAGACGGTGTGGGACAAGTCTGTTGGAAATCTGTCTGACGAGGACCGTCGCTGGGTTTCGCAGTCGATTCATCAGCAGCCTCAGCTGGCATCGAAGGTTTCCTACGAGCGGACTCATACGGGTTTCGCGCGAGTGATTCATGTGACGGTGGATGACATTCAGCGGCTGTATCTGGCAAAAACCTGAGCGGGTCTTGTTTGGAGAATGGCAGCATGGGTCCGATGTGCCTGGGATCAGTCGGGTGTGTGTTGCGGACAGGTTGCCTTGTCCTGGGGCTGTTGATTTGTTGCGTGTGCAGTGCCGCGGATGAGGCATCGGTCGGTGGGCCGATGTTTGTGTACTGCAGTGTTGCCGACCGGCAGTCGATTGATTTGTTGTCCTTTGATTCTGCGACGGGGCAGATATCAGCGAAGTCCAGTCTGAAGACGCCGGGTGAGCCAGCGGCGCTGACATCATCGACGGACGGTCGTTATTTGTTTGCATCGATGCGGGATACGGGTCGGCTGTGCAGTTTTTCGATTGAGCCGGCGACTGGTCGTCTGACTTTGCTGAGTGATGTTGAGGCGGGCGCTGATCCAGCTCAGATTACACTGGACCGTACCGGGCGGTATTTGTTCGCGGCTTATTATGTAGCGGCGAAGGTTTCTGTTCATCGGGTGGGTCCTGACGGTCGTCTTTCTGAGCGCCCGGTGCAAGAGATCCCAACGGCCGAGAAGGCTCATTCGATCGTCCCGGACGCATCGAATCGACTGGTGTTTGTTCCGCATACGGGTCCGAATCGGATCTATCAGTTTCGATTTGAGGAGCTGGTGGGCAAATTGCTGCCGGGCCTGCCGCAGTTTGTGCAGCGTCCGGACCAGACTGGGCCTCGTCATCTGGCCTGGCATCCGAAGCTGCCGATTGCCTATGTGGACAATGAGCAGGGGAATTCGGTTACGATTTATTCGCTGCGAGGCAGCAATTTGGTGGCTGGCGAGACGGTGTCGACATTACCGGACAGCTTTCGTGGTCAGAACAGCACTGCTGAGATTCGGGTGCATCCTGACGGTCGGCATGTGATTGTGTCGAATCGGGGTGCAAATTCACTGGCGGTGTTTCAGGTCAGTGCCAGCGGAGAACAGCTGACTCCGCTGGAGCAGGTGGCTTGTGAGCCAGTGCCGCGTTGTTTTGACATTGTGCCGGGCGGTCGCCATCTGTTGTTGGCGGGCGAGGCGTCGGGCAATTTGCAGGTTTTTGAGGTTGGCGGGGTGCGGGGTTATTTGACAGAGGTGGACAAGCTGCAGGTTGGGCCTCGCCTGTGGTGGGTTCATGCGGTGCAGCCTGCGGCTGTGAAACGCTGACGGCGTCGTGTTTAGAAGATGGGCCCTGGCATCCAGGGGCAGAACTCTTCATCGCCGATGCCCTGCTGTTCGCTGAGGGTTTGTTCGCCGCTGGCGACTGCGACGATCTTTTCGAACAGCCGAGTACCGGCAGATTCGACGGATTCTCCGTCGATGATTGAGCCGGTGTTGAGATCCATATCTTCACGCATGCGTTCGAACATTTGCGTGTTTGTGGCCACTTTGACGGTGGGAGCGGGTTTGCAGCCGAAGCAGCTGCCTCGTCCGGTGGTGAAGACGACGATCTGGCAGCCACCGGCGACGAGTCCGGTCACGGAAATGGGGTCATACCCGGGTGTATCCATGAAGGTGAAGCCGCGGGAGGTGATGGGTTCAGCGAACTGGTAGACATCCTGGAGCGGGGCGGTACCGCCTTTGGCGACAGCTCCGAGGGATTTTTCGATGATTGTTGTGAGGCCTCCCTGTTTATTTCCCCACGAGGGGTTGTTGTCGATGGAGGCGTTGTTGCGGCGGGCATAATCTTCCCACCAGCGAATGCGTTCCAGCAGTTTTTCGCCGACTTCGCGACTGACGGAACGACGGGTGAGCAGTTGTTCGGCGCCGTAGACTTCGGGGGTTTCTGCCAGCACTGAGCCGCCTCCGTGTGCGACGAGCAGATCGCTGGCGTAGCCGAGAGCCGGGTTTGCGGTAATCCCGCTGGCTCCGTCGCTGCCGCCGCACTGCAGTCCGAGAATCAGTTCGGACAGTGGAATGGGTTCGCGTCTGACGTTATTGGCAGCAGGCAGCAGTTCACGCAGGACTGCAACTGCGCGATCGACTGTTTTTCGAACACCGCCGACTTCCTGAATATTGAGGACCATGGGCAGGTCGTCATGACCGCTGGCGAGTGCACCGCCGAGCTGTACGAGTCCCTGGGTTTGTTGCAGGTGTGATGCCTGAGCTGTTTCGCAGCCCAGTCCGAGGACGATGCAGGCGGCGATATTGGGATGTCGGGCGAATCCTGCGAGGGTGCGATTGAGCAGCTGGTGATCGTCGCTGTTATAGGCGAAGGCGCAGCCGCTTTTGTGAACGATCGGGATAACGCCGTCGATGTTGGGGTAGCGGCTGAGATCTGTGCGGGCCAGTTCCTGAGCGACGTATCGCGAGGTGGTGGCGGAGCAGTTGACAGTGCTGATGACGGCGATGTAGTTGCGGGTACCGGCGGAGCCGTTGCGGCGACGATAGCCCTGAAAGGTGCGTGCCGGCGGTACGGCGAACTGCAGCAGATCGGTGCCAAATTCATAGCCGGCGCGTTCGCGATCGAGGCTGACGTTGTGAGTGTGAACCCACTGTCCGGGTGCAATATCGCAGGCGGCAGATCCGATTGGCTGTCCGAATTTGCGGATTGTGCAGCCTTTGGGAATGGGCTGTGTGGCAACTTTGTGGAACAGGGGCACGTTTTCCGCGACCTGAACGCTGCCTGTCGTGGTCTTCAGGAGCTCGCCCTGCTGCAGTGCCTTGCGAGCAACCGCGATATTATCTGAGGAATGCAGAAACAGCACGGGGGAGATATCTGACACCGGAATGGTCCTGCTGGGAACAGTAAGTTGAATGCGGGCCAGCAGCCTGGTGCGTTGCCGGCGGTTGTCAGCGGCAATTCTGGAGGTTTGGGCGAATTCGCACAAGCCATGAATTTGCAGCGGTGGCTGATCGGGAAGTGTGGTGGTTCAAATGTCACAAACACTGGCTGCGTGCCGCAGTGCCAGTACGGGATCGGGCCATGTGGGCAGAAATTCCTGTGCTACGAAGCCCGAATAGCCTGTTCGCAGGATGGCGGCCATGACAGCCGGGTAGTTGATTTCCTGGAGCTGATCGAGTTCTTTGCGGCCGGGGTTGCCGGCCGTGTGGTAGTGTGCAATGAGCGGGTGGTTCTTTTCGATTCGGCGGATGACATCGCCGTTCATGATCTGGACGTGGTAGATATCGAACAGCAGCCGAAAGCGGGGCGAATCCATGCGTCGTACCAGATCAAAGCAGCGTTCCACATCGTCGCCGAAGTATCCGGGGTGACCTTTCATGGGGTGGGAGTCATCGACTGAATTCAGGTGTTCGAGGCAGAGTGTGACGCCTTTTTCTTCGGCATACGTGATGACGCGTCGCCACAGTTCAAGGCAGTTTGATTCTGCGGTGGCATCCGACATGCCGCGAACGGACATGCCTGTGAACGTGATGACTTTGGAGCATTCGAACTGGACGGCGGCATCGATAGCGGATCGCAGCTTCGCTTCGCATTCGGGGTGATTGCTGCGATCGACCGGCCCGGTTGCGAAACCGTGACTGCTGACGAGTGATATCTGCAGACCGCGGGAGCGGGCTTCCGGATAGAATTTCCGGTCGATTCCTTCGATGCCGGTGAGTCCGATGCTGAGGCAATGACCGATCAGTTCACTGGTGGGCATGGGATTGAAGCACCAGCCCATGACGGACTGGTGAATTCGGCCGCGGGAGATTTTGAAATCAGGAGCGACAGTCGGCAGGGGTGGCTGCTGTCCGGCGTCCTGGGCTGCCGCACAGTTTTCTGGCAAAGCAGCGGTGGCTGCTGCGGCAGCAGTGGTAACAGCCAGCGAGCGGCGGGAGATTTTGCGGGGGTGTGGCATGGTATGGACCTTTGGGACTGCGTGGTCTGGCAGAAGCGAATGTGCGGTGGTCAAGTTTGACGGAACGTCACAGGAATGGAATACTGCCGGGCAGGAAATTTTCCGAACCCTCCTGCGGAATCACTGCCATGACTGACAGGCTGTGCTGGGCGTTGATTTTGGTGTTGTGTGCGAATGCAGTGTCGGCTGACGAGCCTACTGGCAGAAAAGCGGCGGCGCTCACAGCTGCCGGGGACTCGGGGCAGCCGCCTGAGACTGCTGTCTATTTCACTCGGCCTGCCCCTGCCGGTGAGGCTCAGGTTTCGGCTGTGCGGCAGGGAGATGCTGAAATTCCGCTGGTGGTGGTTCGTGGCACCCCTTATGAGATGGGGCGCCAGCTGGGGAAAGCTCTGCAGCAGCAGATCACCACGTTTATACCGCCGGCCCTGCAGGGCATCTGCAGTCAGCTGGGTGTGACGGAGGAGCAATTGCAGGAAGTCTGGAGTCGTACAGCGGCGTATGCGGACGACCGTCTGGAGCAGGAACTGGCGGGTGTGGCGGATGCCGTCGGGCTGCCCTTGCGAACGCTGCAGGCGATGCATGCAGTGCCTTTGCTGATGCCGTATTCATGCAGCAGTATTGCCGCGTGGGGTGATGCGACTGAAGACGGACACCTGTACCAGACTCGAAATCTTGACTGGAGTCTGGAGATTGGTGCTCATAATTTTGCAGCGATTGTGATTTATGTGCCGGATACCGGAATACCGCACGTGGTACCGACGTTTGCGGGTTTTTGCGGTGCTCATACCGGCATGAATTTTCGCGGGATTGCGTTATCGGAAATGGGTGATGCTTCGCGGAAGGAGGCTCCATACTTCGTTCACGCGCCGCATTTCACCGCTTTCTTTCGCACGATGCTTTATGATGCCGATTCACTGACTGAGACGCTGGATATTTTTGCTCGGCAACCAATGACGAAGCGATATCATTTCGTGTTTGGAGACGGTCAGACAGATCGCCGAGCGGTGAAAGTAAGAGCGCATGCCCCTGAGCCGGCTGATCGTCGGCTGATGATCTGGAAGGACAATGACGCGACTGACGAGTTTGCTCCGAATGTGCTCAGCTGTGTGGTTTACAACGATGAGGGGCGAGGTGCGTTTCCGACTCTGAAAAGTGGTCATGGCAAACTGAACGGTGAGTCGCTGGTGAAGCTGGCTAACCAGATACCGATCAAGGGTGGTAATGTTGTGAATGTGGTGTACGACGCGACGGCACTGAAAATGTGGGTGACATATGCCCGGGGTACTGAGGAGGCATATCAGCGACCGTCTGTGCTGATTGATCTGCAGCAGGCTGCCGGACTGCAGATGGAGGTAAAGTCGAAAGCTGCAGCGCCCTGATCAGCAGATGGCCTCGCGTGCTTCCTGCACTTCATGCGGAGCAGCGAATCCGATGATTGCTGAGCAGACGGCAGGATGCTGAAGTGCGAAGCGGATGGCGTTTGGTACCGCCTCACCGATGCCCTCGGCGGCAGTCATGGTCTGCGCCCGCTGCAGGTCCTGCTGGTACAGGGACAGCGGAAAGAAGGGGGTTGTCAGAGTGTGGTCGCTGGGCGGGTTTCCGGCGACGGCTCCACCGGCCAGCACTCGAATCGCAAAGGCTCCCAGATCCAGCCTTTGACAATCATCAAGCAGGTTGCCGTAGTCGGTCTGGCTGCTGTTGGGGGGTGGCCGCATTCCGGCGCTGTGGTTCAGTCGATTATACGGAATCTGGAGGGTATCGAAGCGGCGGCTGTGGAGGACCTGTCGCAAGGCGGCCGGCTGTCCCGTACCGGTTAGTCCGCAGCAGGCGATGATGCCGGAGTGCTGCAGTTCTTCAAAGACTGCAGCGACACCGTCGGGCGCAAGTACTTCATCCGGTGTCAGTGAAAATGGCTCCTGATCGGGGTGCTCAGTGACAGCATTGTGCAGTTGCAGCAGAGTGATGTGCGAGCGTCGCAAGCGGTGCAGGGATTCGGCGATCCCATTTTCGATCTGCTGACGGACTGAAACACCGGAGGCTCTGAGAATACGGACTTTTGTGGCGATGTAAATGTGCTGCTGCGGGTCCAGCTCCTGAAGTGCCGCACCGAGTGACTGTTCAGAGGTTCCGTTGCCGTAACCGGCAGCCGTATCGATCCAGTTGATGCCGTACTGAAGAGCGGTTTTTAGAACATGCAGCTGCCGGACGCTGTCTGTCCCGGTCATCAGCCCGGATACCGGACCAGCTCCGAAGCTGATTTCCGAGACGAGCAGGCCGGTTCGTCCAAGTCGACGGTACTTCACTGGTGTGCTCCGCAGGGTCTGATCCCGGGATGGCGATTATCGACAGGCGTTGTTTCACGGCAGTCTGACGGGTGGTCTGGCTGGACTGGGCGGCGGCAGCAGCCAGATCACCAGCATACCGACGGCGTAGATCAGACCGGTCCACAATCCGATGGTCGCGTAGTCACCCCCAAAGGAACTCATTCGCAGTCCGACAAAGACAGTGACAGCTGCGGCCGCGATGCGTCCGGCATTGAACGAAATTCCGCTGCCGGTGGCTCGAACGTGAATCGGGAACAGTTCAGGCAGAAACAGCGGCAGCCAGCCAAAATAGGCGACACCGAAGAAGCCCAGCAGGAACACTGTCCAGTCGAACCACGGATCACTGGGCTGCATCGTGCCGAAGAGCGTAGAACTGACGGCGAAGGCAGCGAGGCTGATCAGGAAATAGGAAAGTCGCCGACCGGCGATCGTGGCGATAATGCCGCCCAGCAGACTGCCGAGGACTGCACCGCTGGAGCGACTGATCATGGTGCGAGCTTTATCACGAGGGCTTTGTCCGGCTTTTTTCTTTGGTACTGAGTTTGAATTGCCTGTGTCAGTCGTGGTGAGAGCTGTTTGTTCCGCCTGCCGGGCTGCCACCTGATCGCGCCAGGGCACGACCCAGTTTGCATTGGCAGCGGTACCGATGACCGGAATGGAGCCCAGCAGAATGCCGACAAGGGTTCTGGACAGCAAAGGTGGCTGGAACAGCTGTCTGGTGACCGACTGCCGAAGCTCATTCGACTGCTGTCTGCGGCCGGTGTCTGCCGTGTTACTGCGTTGCTGAGCCAGCCAGCGACGTGATTCAGGTACGGTCAGCAGGATCAGGAAGCCCAGCACAGCAGGGCAGCCACCAATGAACAGTGTCCAGCGCCAGGATTCAGGGGTGACTTCGAAGATCATTCCCAGACTGCCCAGCAGCACGAAACCAAAGTTGGCGGCCGTCCCCATGACTCCGGCCAGCAGTGGACGAGAGGCTCCCGGCCAGGCCTCGGTGACCAGTGCTACGGCATTGGGCCATGTGCCTCCGAAACCCAGCATCGCCGTGAAGCGAACCGCGCACATGACGACGGGATCGGTGATCCACCATGCTGCAAGAGTCAGCAGGGAATAGCAAAGGACGCTGGCACCAAGTGCCTTCGTCCGCCCGACGCGGTCACCCATCAGGCCAAAAATCCAGCCACCGCACGCGGCTCCCAGCATGAATGCAGCCTGATTCCAGGCAAACCATTCTGTAATGACTGTTTCTGGTGTCCCGGAGGGCAGCAGCGACAGCATCATCTGGCGGTGGATCAGCACAAAAAGAGCGTTTTCGAGACCTGCGAACATCCACGCTGCAAAACCGGCAGCCAGCACACCGATTCGTTGTACAGACGTAAAACCAGTCTCCGTCTCGGTCATTTGCAGGCTCCAGCAGAAACGGTCTTCCTGATTGTGCGTTTGTTCCGGAGTTCTCAGTATGGCAGCAGAAGTTCCGGGAATCCAGCGCAAAGGTTGGCGGGGATGCTGTGGAGGCGGCGGTGTGCTGCGGCAAAAACTGCTGACAACAACGCCTGCTGCCCCGTGTTTCTAACAAGTCAGGAACAACCGACAGGAACCAAAAAGGCAGAATTGCTTATCCAGACGGTACGACCCATCCGATGAACAGTGTGTGACTTTCTGTTGCGCTGCCATGCGGAGTCTCTGGAAGCAGAGTCTTGGCGGGTGGCAGGCGGACTGAGCATATCAGGACTTCCGGTGCTGGCGTTCACCGGGAGAGGTTCAGACTCGAGCGTTTAGATTCAGTGAACCACCGGGACGGTTTCCCAGCAGAACGAGCGCGGTCCGAAACGGAAGGTACCTCACGGAGGAGAGCTTTCATGCGAAAGTACGGTAAGTGGTTACTCGTGCTGGGTGTTCTGGCAGCCAGTCCGGCTGTCGCCAGTGCAGATGGGTTTCTGGGCGGAAAATTCAAGCCAGTTGTGCCGTTCTCGGGCTCTGCTGAGAAGGCTCGCAACCAGGAGCTGGCCAATGAAGTGGCTGCTGCTCTGAAGACGGCACAGGTTCGTGGCACCGGAATCGAGATCGAAGTCCGGGAAGGTGCTGCGATTCTGAGTGGTTCGGTGAGCGATCCCAGCCAGCGATCGCTGGCACAGCGAGCTGCCGGCAGCGTGCCTGGCATTGAGCGAGTGGAAAACAACCTGAAGTACGTTCCGCCGTCTGCCGGTCAGATGGCTCAGGCCGGCCTGCAGCAGGCCGCTGCAAAGCAGCCTTCGATGATTCAGCAGGTTGCTGCTGAAGCTCCGGCGCCCGCTAAGAAGTCCAATCAGGAAATGGCAGCTGAGATTGCTCAGGCAATTCAGAGCTGCGGCGTCGCCTGCGACGAAATGACGGTGCGGTTCAAGGACGGTGTGTGCACGATGGAAGGCTCAGTAGCGACCGCTGCTGACCGTCAGGCACTGCATCGGGCCGCAGCATCCGTGCCGGGTGTGCAGCAGATGAATAACCGTCTGGCGGTTGCTCAGCCTGTGGCTCGAGTGTCTGCTCCGTCTGCTCCTCAGCAGCACATGATGGCTCCCCAGCACATGATGGCTCCGCCAACACCGGTCGCCATGGGGCCTGGCCCGATGATGATGGGCCCCGGAGCACCTCCGACTGCCAGCGGCTATGCTCCGACCAGCTTCAATAATCCGAACCTGCCGAATCACGCGTGGCCGGCTTACGCCGCCTACCCGAACTCGGCTGCTGTGAGCTATCCGACTCAGTACAGTGCCAGTGCCTGGCCTTACATCGGACCGTTCTATCCGTACCCGCAGGTCCCGATGGGATGGCGTGAAGTGTCCCTCGAGTGGGACGATGGATACTGGCAGCTGAACTTCAACAAAGAGAAAGACAGCTGGTTCTGGGTCATGAACCCGAAGAACTGGTGAGTCTGCGAAGACTGCCGAACAGCAGTCTGAAGCGAACCAAACGACAGGGGCCCTGAAGAATCATCTTCAGGGCCCCTTTTTCGTTGACAGTCAGGTTGAAAGTTCAGCGATTGAACAGGAAGCCTGGACTGTTGATGAGTGCCCACATGAGGTCTTCTGCTGCTTCCTTTGGCGTTCCGGCCGCTGCAAAGTAGGTCTGGGCCTGCTGCAGTTCTTCTGCCGACGGCTGCCGGCAAAGCACAGACAGATAGATGGTCTCGATGAGCTGTTCCGGGGTGGCACTGGCCGCCAGCGTGCGAGCGATGATGCCCTGCGGATGAGCAATGGCGTCACCAATGGTCGCTCCATTGACCATGTTCAGAGTCTGGCCGAGGCTGACATCGCTGGTTCGTTCGCATTCGCAGGGTGATTCACGTGGTGGTCTGCCAAACATGTCGAGGAAGGCCACTTCGACCTGCGGGTCAGGCAGTTCGGCGGCTCGGAATCCCGCTGGAACTCCGGGTAATGCCCGGGGAGCTCCGGCGGCCTGGATGATGGAGTCATAGAGCTGTTCGGCAGCCAGTCGCCGCGGCAGGGCGTGCGAAAAGTTGCTGGAATCGTCTTCGTTCCACTGATTCGTTTCGAGGCTGCGCTGATAGGTGACTGAGGTGCAGATGAGTCGGATCAGCCGCTTCAGATCATAGTTGTTGTCGATGAAGTCTTTGGTGAGCGCATCCAGCAGCTCGGGGTTGGAAGCGGGGTTGCCGGCCCGGATGTCGTCCACGGGGTCAATGATGCCGCGTCCGAAGAAGTAGCTCCAGTAGCGATTGACGATGCTTTTGGCAAAGTAGGGGTTTTCTTTGGCAGTCAGCCACTGCGCCAGCTGTTCGCGGCGTGAAGCTGACGCGTCTACGGCACCGGCGTGATCAAAAGGGAATTTGGGAGCGGCCGGCTGATTTGTGTCAGGATTGACGACCGGAACGGCGGAGCCCATGGTGAAGATAAATTCGTCACCATCCGGCAGTGGGCGTCTGCCCACATCGGCCAGCCATGCGGCCAGCTCATAGTACTGCCGCTGAGTCCAGCGTTCGAAGGGGTGGTCATGGCACTGATTGCAGTTGAAGCGGGTGCCGAGAAACACCTGGGTCATATTTTCCATGACCATTTTCGGTTCGCGGGCAATACGATAGTAGCTGGCAGCCGGATTTTCGAAGGTGCTGCCATTGGCTGTGATCAGTTCGGCGGCAAACTGCTGGTACGGCCGATTGGCTGCGACTGACTGTCGGATCCAGTTGCGGAAGGACCAGACTCCGCGTTCTGTGAGCGTCTTGCGGCGATTGAGCAGCAGGTCGCTCCATTTAAGAGTCCAGTGTTCAACGTAGCCGGAGCTGGCGAGCAGCTGGTCAATTTTGGCAGCTCGTTTGGCCTGTGTTTCGGTGGTGTCCTGCACAAAGGCCCGGATTTCTTCGACCGCTGGCGGAACACCGGCGATGTCGAGCGAAACGCGGCGCAGGAACTCGGCGTCGCCGGCCAGCTCTGACGGCAGGATTTTCATTCGCTGCAGTTTGGCGTTGACCAGTCCGTCGATGTAGTTCTGTTCTGGCTGCGGCGTCCACTGATAGCCGTCACGATTGCCCAGAATGGAAATGGGTGCAGCGGCGTAGTTGCCTTCGTAGCGCACCAGGGCGGCAGCTTCGCCGCGCTGGACCGCGGAGATCAGGCCTGTTTTGGAAACGACAGCAACTTCGAAATTGCTGGTATCGAAGACAGCGTCGCGAGTGACATCGCGGGTGCTGCCATCAGAGTATTTTGCAATCACGATGAGCTGCTGCTGATCGTGCCGCAGCTGCAGCAGCGGAGTTGGCGGATAAACTTCGATGCCGGTGACACGGGCGGAATCTGCTTTGTAGTTGCAGCCTTCTGCGATCCACTGCTCAAGTACGCGGTAGGTTCGGGACTGCTCGTCAAACAGAAAGCCACCTTCATGGGGGACTCCCTGAGTTGGTTTGAGCAGCATCAGACTTTGTGCGGGCTGCGAACGGTTGAACCGTCGGCCGGAAATGTCATCCACCAGGGCACGGTAGTCATAGAACGAGTCATAGCCGCGAAGCGACAGCTTAAAACCGTTTTTGCCGTTGGCGGAACCATGGCAGAGGCCCTGGTTGCAGCCGGATTTGCTGAGCAGGGGATTGATTTCGCGGGCGAATTCTACGGCTACCGGGTCAATTGAGTTGATCTGGACCGGGACTTCAGCAGACAGACCGGCCGCTTCCACCTTCAGCATGCCGGTACCTGCGGCGACGGGTGTCAGGTAGTTGTCGGCATCGATCGTGAAGACGGGCGACTGTGTTGAGAGGGTAGCTTTGGGGGTGACGTCGATTCGCTGACCGTCAGCAGTGACACCAGTCACGAGGACTTTGCGAGCATCGCGTACTGACGCGATGACCACGGTCGGCGGGTAGACTTCGAGGCTGGCGAAGCTGCGTTCTGCGGAATTTGCCGTCGCGGGGGACTGCTGAGCCGCAGCCGTGGCAGCGGAAAAGCAGAATGATGTCAGGAGTACAGCCGGCAGGAGCAGTTTTCGCAGCAGAGGCAAAGGCATGGCAGGATGTCCAGCGGGAGGGAATCGTTGCCGGGTTCGGCAGCCTGAGTTGCGGGCGAGGTCCGGCAGAATGTGCCGCAAAGCATAGCTCGCGGAAGGGCGGAATGCGAGAGAAACCGGCGGGGGCAGGCTGCGAAGCGGGAATTTTTCGGCGCGGTGGCAGCACTACTTGCCGGCCGGCATCAGCAGCGGCATAGGCATGTCCTGGGGCACAGTGGCCGCAGGCAGGTCGGTGGATTGCGGTCGCGATTTGGGAAATGCAGGCAATTCCTGCGGGTTGACTCCGGGAATCAGTCCGTCCCGGGCGCGAGGAAACGTGTTTCGGGTGCCGTTGAGAAACAGAGCCGCGTCCAGTTCGAAATTGGCCGGGACAACTGTGGCAAGGTCCGGATTGTTGTTGAGAGCCGTCAGCGGGAACCGCCAGATTTCGCCCCCCGAAACTTCGGCCGCCGTATCTTCACCATCGGTGCGTTTTTGCCAGTGCTCCTGCCAGCCGCGAAAATCGAGGCGTCGTCCGGCAAAGTCCAGATTTGCCGTTTCGATCACCCAGAACATGCTGTAGCTGTCGTACAGGTTGGTGAAGCCGTTCCAGATCAGCAGAGACTCAAGATCTTCGATCCACGAATTGCCGTCGGATCGCAGGAGTGGTGCATCTGCTGCAAGTGCTTTGTAGACGGAGGCCTCGCTTCGCACGGAGATCCTTGGCAGCAGTCGCTGTGATGAGAGCGGCTGCTGGGGATCCATGTCACTGGCATGAATCAGGGGGCCCGTGTGCATGCAGGTCAGGTGTTCGGCAAAGACTTCGAGCAGTCCGCGAGCGTTCTGCATGGAACCGTCACCGCGGACATCCATCAGTCGGCCCTGCAGCACCATGCCGCAGCCGACCATGCGAATGCGACCGCGAGGCTGACTGGGGACGTAAAAGGCGTCAGCCTGTGCCCTGCAGGAAACTCGATTGAGCGAAATCTCTGTTTCTTCCGCGGGCAGTTCCCCGGGCGTGCCGGAGTCGCCGGAGAGTTCAAACAGTGAGGCTGGACGTCTGGAGGGATTAGCGCATTCGAGGCACACATTTTCGAGCGACACTCGATTGGTGCCGGACAGATGAAACATCGACCAGTGATCCACGTTCTGGTCATCACGAACGATCATTCGCAGGTCGATGTCGCGGATCGTCAAAGCACCTCCGCTGAGCAGGCTGAACATCTGGCCGGGCTCGAGCGAACTTTCGGAGACTCCGTCGAATTCCAGCGTCGGGCGATAGCCGTCTGCGGCGCGGACAATCAGGTTCATGTCAACAATGCGGACTGGCGGCTGAGCCGGCAGGTCGTCCGGGTAGCCGTTATACTGCAGCAGGATGACGTCACCGGAGCTGGCATCCGCCACAGCTGCCTTGAGCGTGCGGAAGGAGCGGGACTTGCGTCCGGACTGCTGCAGAATAAAGGGGCCCTGCAGCTCGGTCGCTGCTGTC
>JBJTPZ010000084.1:0-28304 GCA_046075365.1 Planctomycetaceae bacterium | reverse complement strand
ACGCTTCAGCGTCGGTGCCCCAAACGGATCAGTACCGTCACCCCGAAACGTATGCCAGTAGCAGACAGCAAACCGCAGCCAGTCCTTCATGGACCGGCCTTCCACAATCTCTTCAGCGTTGTAATGCCTGAACGCCAGCGGATTCTTTGACTGGGTGCCTTCGAATACTACGCGGTCGACTTCGGGGAAAAATGCGGCCATGGCATCGCCTTCAAGCAGCGTCAGGATTGTTGGGAAGATCTGGAGGCGTATTCCGCGGAGCCTGCCGCAGTGCGACGACAGCCACAACACCGCAGCTGTATCAGCAAATGACAACAGAACCAGAAGACACACAGAGCGGCGACACACACGGGCCGGCAAGACACGTGCAGCCGGAGCCGACCAGCGTGGAGCAGACCGGGAACACCTCTCAGGAAGCCGGCAGTCTAAAGACCCTCGGGCGTCGGGTGAAGCGAATCAAGGGCGGTTCCTGATTTTTATTTCTTGCGTTTGTCCGGGGCATTCTGCAGCAGGGAGATTGGACTTAGAACCTGACTCTCGTCATACTCACGATTCCTTCCGCTCAGAATGCGCTGATTTCTGCCTGCCAGATTGCCGGCCCTGAAGTACGTCTCATCCTGTGCTGTGGTCGGCGAATGTCCGCCGGCCGTCAAATTTTTTCGCCGTCTTCGCGGCACTTCAATCCCGCCGCTTCGGCCAAAGCCAAAGGACTGCTCATGTTTCGTGTCTCGATGCGGTATGCCCGCTTCGCCGCTGCCCCGCTTGTTTTGCTCTCAGCAATCACCATGGCAGCCGATGAACCTGCCGAAAAGCCGGCAATCAAGCTGGAAACCACCAAGGACAAAGCCAGCTACGGAATCGGCTTCAACATCGGCTCCAGCATCCGCCGCGAAGGTCTCGACCTCGATGCTCAGACCATTGCCGCGGGTATCGCTGCTGCTCTGAAAGGCGAAAAATCAGCAATTGCCCCTGAAGAGGTCCAGGCTGCCATCGAAGAAATGGCGAAGGCCAAGTCAGCCACCAAACTGACCGCAAATCAGAAGTTCCTTGACGAAAACAAGGCCAAAAAAGGTGTCAAGACGACCAAATCAGGCCTGCAGTACATGGTCATCAAGGAAGGTGACGGAGCCGTCCCGACCGCCAAAAGTACCGTGAAGACTCACTACCGCGGCAAACTGCTGAACGGAAACGTGTTCGACGAATCCTACAAAGGCGAAGCTCCGACCGAGGCCGATGAACCAGTTTCCTTCGGCGTCACGCAGGTCATCAAAGGCTGGACCGAAGCACTGCAGCTGATGAAGACCGGCTCACACTACCGCCTGTTCATCCCCAGCGAACTGGCCTACGGCGAACGTGGTGCCGGCGGAGCCATCGGCCCGAATGAAGTGCTGGTATTCGAGATTCACCTGCTGGAATCAAAGGACGAATGATCGTCTGACTGGCCAGCCCGGTACAAAAACTGGCCCCGCGCTGCCCGGCAGTGCGGGGCTTTTTGCTGCGCTGCGGCCGCTCTGGCATTCGCATTTCCACGCAAGGTTGCTCATAATCACGTCACCTGACCGGTCTGTAATGGCAGACTGCACCCTGGACCTCAGTTCCTTTTTTCCGGAGTCTCCGCATGATTTCAGCCACCGCCGATTTTGCCCCGCCCGCAATCCGCCAGACCGGAATTCTCATCGGAGACACGTTTCAGCCGGCCGTCAGCGGCAAAACATTCTCGACCATCAATCCTGCCACTGAAGACATCATCTGCGAAGTGGCCGAAGGTGACGCCGCCGATATCGATCTGGCCGTACAGGCTGCTCGCAAGGCCTTTGACTCCGGCCCGTGGTCCCGCATGGATGCTCGCGATCGTGGCCGCCTGCTGACAAAACTGGCGGATCTGATTGAAGCCAACTTCGACGAACTGGCAGCCCTCGAAACACTGGACAACGGCAAGCCCATCGGAGATTCCCGCGCGGCCGACCTGCCGCTGGTGATCGACTGCCTGCGGTATTACGGCGGCTGGGCCGACAAAATTCAGGGCAGCACCATTCCAGTTCGCGGCAATTATTTCTGCTACACACGACGTGAACCTGTCGGGGTCTGCGGACAGATCATTCCGTGGAACTTTCCAATGCTCATGGTCGCCTGGAAATGGGGCCCGGCTCTTGCCGCCGGCAACACGATCGTCATGAAGCCTGCCGAGCAGACTCCGCTGACCTGCCTGCGGATGGCCGAACTGGCACTGGAAGCCGGATTTCCTCCGGGTGTCATCAACGTGGTCCCCGGCTACGGCCCCACCGCTGGTGCAGCTCTGGTGCGGCACCCCATGGTTGACAAGATTGCCTTCACCGGTGAAGGCAATACCGCCAGAATCATCATGCGTGAAGCGGCCGAAACGCTGAAACGGATCACGTTCGAACTGGGCGGCAAAAGCCCCAATATCGTGTTTGCAGATGCCGATCTGGACGCGGCGGTCGCAGGTGCTGAATTCGGCCTGTTCTTCAACCAGGGCCAGTGTTGCTGTGCCGGCAGCCGACTTTTCGTCGAAGAATCGGTGCATGATGAATTCGTGGCAAAAATCGTGGCACGAGCGGCGCAGCGGCGAGTCGGCAATCCCTTCGATAAAAGCACCAGACAGGGACCGCAGGTTGACCAGGCTCAGTTCGACAAAATCATGAGCTACATCGGGCGCGGCCGCAGCCAGGGAGCAGCCTGCGTGGCCGGCGGCAATCGTGTCGGCAACAAAGGCTACTTCATCGAACCAACCGTATTCACCGATGTGACCGACCAGATGGATATCGCCCGCGAAGAAATCTTCGGGCCGGTGATGAGCATCCTGAAGTTCAGGAATCTCGACGAAGTTACCCTGCGAGCAAATGACACCAGCTACGGACTGGCTGCTGCAGTCTGGAGCCGTGACGGAGCCAAAGCCCACGCTCTGGCACACAAACTGCGCGCAGGAACAGTGTGGATCAACTGCTACGACGTGTTTGATGCAGCAGCACCGTTCGGCGGTTTCAAGATGAGTGGCCTGGGGCGCGAACTGGGTGAAGCCGGACTGGCCAACTATACCGAACTGAAAACCGTCACAATGTCACTTGGCTGAGCACTTCAGGGCAGCGTGGGGGCAGCGTTGCACTGCCCCACACGCTCAGCCCGTCACCATTTCCCAGGGCACAGAAGCTGCCAGCGACTTAACAACAAAGACAACCAGAGGCTGCTTTCAACGCTCTTCCACTCCAAAATACTCACGCAAAAACTGACGCCGATCCTCGCTGCGAATGTACTGCACCAGTGCGTACAGCCGCTTCTGGTCACTGATCAGTTTGCCGCCGCGAGCCTCCGCATCGCTCAGCTCAGCAGGCAGGTCACCCTGCAACTGCAGCTCCGTCAGATCATGCTCGTCCTCAATCACACCATAACGCTGCAGCAGTGACAATACGGTTTCAATTCGCCGATCATGCCGGTTGCGGTCACACAGGCGTTCACGCAGCCAGTCGATGCCGAAAGCTCGCACCTGCTCAGTACTGTGCTGCAGCAGCAGCCAGGCACGTTCACAGAATTCTGCGTCCGGATTGGACCAGCGAATGAATTCCATCTGAGTATTCAGGTCACGCTGGTCGTAGAGCAGCACACAGTCGGCTGGCAGCCCGTCCCGCCCGGCTCGTCCAATCTCCTGATAATATGATTCAAGTGATCCCGGCACGTCCGCATGCACCACAAAACGAATGTTGTCTCGATCCACTCCCATGCCGAATGCATTTGTAGCCAATGCCAGTCGCACTCGACCCTGCATGAAGTCGTCCTGAATGCTGCGTCTGAGACTGCGGTCGAGATCGCCGTGATAGCAGACATGCTCGATCCCTTCAGCCTGCAGCCGCTCGCTGAATTCCTCCAGTGTTCTGATCAGCGTGAAGTAGACAATTCCGCAGCCGGCAGACTTTGACAGCCACTTCTCAATCACCTGCTGCATTGCTTCCTGCTTCTCATCGGCACCCCACACTTCCTGCACCTGAAGCTCCAGCCCCGGACGCTCAATACCCTCATGGTAGGTTCGGACGGAGTCGGGCGGCAGCCGGAGCTGCCGAACAATGTCGTGCTGCACTTCTGGAGTCGCTGTCGCGGTCAGGGCAATGGTGACCGGATTCTGCAGGAGCTGGCGAATTTCACCCAGCCGCGAATAATCCGGACGAAAATCATGGCCCCACTCGCTGATGCAATGCGCTTCATCCACCGCCAGCAAAACGATCCGCCGATTTTCCAGCACCTGCAGAAAGTCGGGCTTGCGAAATCGTTCCGGAGTCACATACAGCAGACTGTAGTCACCGGCCTGCAAAGCCTGCATCCGCTGCTGACGCTCGGACCGACTCAGCGAAGAATTGATGAACGTGGCTGCAATGCCCCGACGAACCAGTGAGTCCACCTGGTCCTTCATCAGAGCAATCAGCGGAGAAACCACAATTGTCAGCGGACGTTTATGCTGCTCAGAATCAGCCTGTGCCAGCACCAGTGCCGGCACCTGAAAACACAGCGACTTCCCAGCCCCTGTAGGCATGATCACCAGCGCGTTCCGCCCGGCCAGCACCTGCTCAATCACGGCACCCTGACAACCCCGAAAATCGGAAAAACCGAACCAGCGTTCAAGAACCAGACGGGCTTCCGACAAGGATGATTTCTGAGCCATTCAGAGCTTTCCTGTATACCACGATTCGACAGACTCTGTTCCCCGTGCACAGCCGGACGCAAAATCCGGTAAATTCCAGCAACAAAGCCGAAATCTGCTGTGCAGAAGTGAAAATATTCGCGATGTTCGGGCAAAAGCCGAGCCTGCGTCACGAGAATACCAGAAGTGGTTTCGTAACGCCCTGCTGTCTGTCCCCTGAAGTTCACACTACACGGCCCAGTCTATGACGATTGATCCTGCTCAAGACATTCTGAATTCCATCGATCAGGCCGCCGCCGCCGGCCTGCTGACAGCTGATTCCCCGGCCAACCTGAAGACCTGGCTGTCGCGTGAATCACTGGCTGCATGGCGCCCGCGGATCCTGCAGCTGATTGCCGCGAAACAGTGGTCCGAGCTGGATGCAATGTTCTGGACATCAATTCCCTTCGGCACCGGCGGACGACGCGGCCCAATGGGTGAGATGGGGCCGGCCACGATCAATGAGCGGACAATTGCCGAATCGGCCCACGGCATGGCCGTCTACCTGCGATCCACCGGTGTGGCCAGTGGCGGCTCAGTCGTCATTGCTCACGACACCCGCCATAACTCGGCCCGCTTCGCCCAAATTGCTGCCTGCACTTTTGCAGCGCATGGTCTGCAGGTCTGGCTGTTCGATGGTCATCGTGCCACGCCGGTACTGTCATTTGCCGTACGCAGACTCGGCTGCAGCATCGGCGTCATGATTTCAGCTTCTCACAACCCGCCGGCCGACAACGGCTTCAAAGCCTACTGGAGCAACGGCGGGCAGGTCATTCCACCACACGACAAGGGGATCATCCGGCAGGTCGAGCAGGCCGGCGTTATTCCAGCGGCCGATTATCAGCAGTGCCTGCAAAACGGTTCCATCAGGCTGGTTGGTGCCGAGCTGGACCAGGCGTATACAGCGGCGGTTGTGCAGCTGTCAGAATCTTCCAGCCGTGCAATTCCCGCAATTTTTACTCCCCTGCACGGTGTCGGAGAAACCTCTGTTTACGCCGTGATTCAGGCGGCCGGCTTTACCGCTGTTGACATTTTTGAGCCACACCGGGCTGCTGACGGCAGCTTCCCAAACGTACCGCGACATCTGCCTAATCCAGAGAACCTGGAAGTATTCGACCCGGTCACTGCGTGGGTCAGTCAGACCGGTCATCCGGCTCAGCTGATCCTCGCATCAGACCCGGACGCTGACCGACTGGGCGTGATGGTCCGTGACCGCAACAACCGGTTTGTTTCGCTCAGCGGAAATCAGGTGGGCGCTCTGATTACCGACTATCTGTTTCGCAGTCGCAAGGCTTCCGGAAGATTTTCGCCCGAGGACTACGTGATCGAAACGCTGGTCACCACTCCGCTGACTCGTGCAGTGGCCGCACATCACGGAGCCCGCTGTTTTCACGAGCTGCTCGTGGGCTTCAAATATATCGCCCAGACGATGGAAGACCACGGGACTCGACATTTTGTGTTTGGCACCGAGGAATCGATCGGTTTCCTTGCCGGAGACTACTGTCGCGACAAGGACGCATCCGTGTGTGCACTTTACATCCTTGAACTCGCCGGCGAACTGCACTCAGAAGGTCGCACACTGCTGGATCAGCTTGAGACGCTGCACACCCAGTGCGGTTACTTCTGCGAGGGCCAGACATCCATTTACTGCGAAGGACCAACTGGCAAGGCTAAGATTGACGGACTGATGCAAACGCTGCGACAGCAGCCGCCGGCAGCCTTCGGTTCCATTCGTATCGTGCAGGCCGACGATTATCAGGCGGGAACTCGCACTGAAGTGCCCGATGGTCGCCAGATTTCGACCATTGCCAACCCTCGCGGTGACCTCCTGATCTATCACTCGGATCCGGCAGCCCGCGTCCGCATCCAGATTGCCGGACGTCCGTCGGGCACGGAACCAAAGATCAAATTCTACTTCTTCTGTCAGTCGGATCTGGTTTCTGACCTGCCATCGGCACGCGCTGCCGGAGACTCCGCTCTGCGGGAAGCTCAACAGGCATTGAAGACCTGGGCTGACAGCCAGCTTGCAGCCACATGAACGGACAGATCGATGCGTGAACGCTTTCGCTCAATGCTGGCAGGACAGGCGGCATTGCTGCTGGTGCTGCTGCTGCTGACCGCGCTGTTCTCGTTCAGCCTTGATCGTTTTTTTACTGCCGCCACGCTCAGAGCCGTACTGAATCAGATTCCGGCCATCACGGTGGTCAGTATCGGGATGACGTTTGTACTGATCACCGGTGCAATTGACCTTTCTGTTGGTTCCGTGCTGGCTCTGACGTCTGCGTGCCTGGGACTGCTGATGGCCCGGCATCAGTGGGGATTGCCGACCGCTGCGGCAGCTTGCCTGACGGTGGGACTGATGAGCGGACTGATCAGCGGCAGTATCAGCACCCTGGCCCGCCTGCCCTCGTTCATTGTGACGCTGGGAGTCATGCAGGTGACTCGCGGTCTCGCTTTGCTGGCCACCGGATCGCGGCCTCAGTACATCGGAGCACGTGTGGAATGGCTGAGTGCCCCGCTGAATGCGATCGGCGTGTCCCCCGCATTTCTGGCCGCGGCCGCTCTGGTCCTGCTGTCGCATTTCATACTGACACGAACTGTGTTTGGACGCTGGTGCCGGGCACTGGGGGACAACGAGACGGCACTCAGGCTTAGCGGTGTTGACTGCCGACCAGTACGGCTGCTGGTCTTCCTGCTCAGCGGACTGTGTGCTTCAGCTGCCGGAATCATCGAAACATCCCGACTCAGCACAGGTGACCCGTCGGGAGCTCGCGGGTTCGAACTGCTGGCAATTGCCGCAGCAGTCATTGGAGGCACCAGTCTGTCGGGAGGACGAGGTTCCGTGCTGAGTACCTTTCTGGGAGTCCTGATCATTGCGGTCCTGCAGACCGGCCTTGCGCATGCGGGTGCCGGCGAAGGTCTGCGTTACCTGATTACGGGGACCATCACAGTCGCTGCAGTCGCCGCCGATTCACTGCGCGGCCGCACTACAGCACACTGAGTGCCAGCTCAGCGGAAACCCCACGGACCGTTTCCACGTGCCCCATACGGGAGGGCAGTACGAATCGCAGTTCGCGACCCTCAGTCTTCTTGTCCAGCAGCATGCACTGCAGGATGTCTGCCGGCCTTGCCTGCAGCTCAGCAGGAACGGCTGTCGGCAGCTTCAGGGCTTCCAGCAGGCAGAGCTGTCGGGCGGTGACAGCGGCGGGAATTCGCCCCATTTTTTCCGCCAGACGACTGGCACAGATCATTCCGATCGACACTGCTTCGCCGTGCAACAGGGAACCATAGCCCGCCAGTGCTTCAAACGCATGCCCGAAAGTGTGACCGTAATTCAGTACCGCACGCAGGCCGGTCGTTTCGTATTCGTCCTGTCGCACAACATCGGCCTTCAGTTCACAGCTGCGGGAAATCACAGTGCTGAGCACCTGCGGATCGCGGTCATTCAGTCCCGCAGTGCAGGATTCAAGGTAGTCGAAAAAGGCCCCATCAAGGATGACTCCGTACTTCACCACTTCTGCCAGCCCGGCACGATATTCACGATCGGGAAGTGTCTGCAGCACTGACTGATCGATCAGCACTCCGACTGGCTGGTGAAAGGCACCAATCAGATTTTTGCCACGCGGATGATTGATCCCGGTTTTTCCGCCCACGGAACTGTCCACCATGGACAGCAGTGTGGTGGGGACCTGCAGAAATCGAAGTCCGCGAGCATACGTGGCGGCAGCAAATCCGGCCAGATCTCCTGTAACACCACCGCCCACGGCGGCAACGACGGTGCGTCGATCGGCAGCCATTTCCACAAGGGCGTCGTAAATCCGCTGCAGCTGCGGCCAGGACTTGGAAGATTCACCCGCGGGAATCTGCAGCTGCTGCACTTCGATGCCGCCGGAGCGAAAGGACTGGGCCAGGACGGCCGCATGAGTTTCCGAAACGGCCGAGTCCGCTGCGATCAGCATTCGCAGTCGGCCGGTTTCCTGCAGCGCCGGCCACGCTGAGACGTACTGCAAAGCCTGCTGCAGCAGCCCGCTGCCGATTGCGATCCGGTAGCTGCGGGCCCCAAGATCCACGGATACGCTGCGAAAACTGAGCATCTGGCTGGTCATTACAATAATCAGTCAAAAGAAACTGCCGGCTGCATTGAAACACCCGACGACAGGCTGTGAGATACGGAAGTTTCGGCTTCCATCTTTTCGAGTTCCAAAGCACGACACAGGTCGCATCCCCGATGCTGGCAAAGCGTATCATTCCCTGCCTTGATGTTCACGCCGGACGCGTCGTCAAGGGCGTGAATTTTCTCAATCTGCAGGATGCCGGAGATCCAGTTCAGATTGCTCGTCGATATGAAGAGCAGGGCGCTGACGAACTGGTGTTCCTCGACATCACCGCCAGTCATGAACAGCGTGACATTATCCTGGATGTGGTCGCTCGCACGTCCGAAGTCGTCTTCATGCCACTCACCGTGGGCGGCGGAATTCGTACGCTGGACGATATTCGCAGACTGCTGAATGCCGGCTGCGACAAAGTCTCGATCAATTCCATGGCCGTCCGCCAGCCGGAATTTGTCCGCGAAGCGGCACTGCGATTCGGCAGCCAGTGCATCGTCGTGAATATCGATCCCAAACGAGTCCTGGTGGACGGAAAGGAAATTTGGGACGTGCACATTAACGGCGGCCGACTGCCCACAGGACTGCAGGCTGTCGCCTGGGCTCAGGAAGTAGAACGTCTGGGCGCCGGTGAAATCGTGCTGACCTGCATGGACGCAGACGGCACCAAAGACGGCTACGACCTCCAGATTACTCGCGCTGTAGCCGACGCCGTCTCAATCCCCGTGGTTGCCAGCGGCGGTGCCGGATGCCCCGAACATCTGTACCAGGCCGTGACAGCCGGCGGAGCCAGCGCTGCTCTGGCTGCCAGCATCTTCCATTACGGCACACACTCGATCCCGGAAACCAAACGCTATCTGGCTGACCGCAATGTTCCAGTGCGACTGTAACTCACTGCTTAGCCGGCAGCCGGCACCGACACGACCGACAAAACCAAAACCGAGGCATTCCAGCCGGGAACCAGTGTCCCTCGATCATTCACACGGCTGACTGCAGATCGGCCAGATCCGGAATGCCGATGTACGGCAAATGTCGGAAATGATCATTGTAGTCCAGCCCATAACCCACCACGAATTCATCAGGAATCTGAAATCCGTAATAGTCGGGCTGAAAGCTGACTTCGGTGCGAGCCGGCTTCCACAGCAGCACGGCTGTTTTCAGACTGGCCGGGCTGCGAGCCTGCAGGTGCTGCAGCAGTCCCGCCATGGTTTTTCCCGTGTCAAAGATGTCATCCAGCACCAGCACATCACGGCCGGCAGGATCCGCCAGCAACGAATCATGAATTGTCAGTTTTCCGGCGGTGGTACGAGTTCCCCCGTAGCTGGAAGCTGAAACGAGGGTGACCTTCAAAGGTGTCGAAATGCAGCGAATCAGGTCTGCCAGCAGCACCAGGCTGCCGGTCAGCACAGCCACCACTGTCAGCGGGCGACCTGCGTAGTCAGCAGAAATCTGCTGACCCAGCTGCCGCACCCGCTCAGAAATCTGCTGTTCCGAAATCAATGTTCTCATGACCTGCCAGGCTGCCCATCTACAGGGTACAGTACTGAAAAGAAACTCTCGCCATCCAAAATACCCGATTTCATGGATTTCTGCCTCACCCGCACCCAACACCGCTCCCGGATTTACGGAATTCAAAAATCCCCATGACTGAAAACGACTTCCTGCTGGCTCTTGAACGCCGATTCCCGGCACGCCCGCCAGTGCTGGTTGGTATCGGCGACGATGGCGCTGTCGTTGAAGCTGACAGTTCACGGAAGGTTGTGGTGGTCACAGATATGCTGCTGGACGGCACTCATTTCCGCCTGTCTGAAATCTCCCCGGCACTGGCAGGACGCAAGGCACTCGCAGTGAATCTCAGCGACCTCGCCGCCATGCTGGCAAGACCGACTGCAGCCTTCATCAGCCTGGCGCTGCCACGGGGCAGCGGCGGCGATCCAGCATTCTCAGACCAGCTCTATCAGGGACTGCAGGAACTGGCGGACCAGTATCAATGCGTTATTGCCGGTGGTGACACCAACAGCTGGGACGGTCCCTTCGCGATCAATGTCACACTGACCGGAAGCCCGCTGGGCAAACAGATTCCGCTGCGCAGCGGAGCTGCTCCTGGGGATGCGCTGTTCGTCACAGGCCCGCTGGGGGGCAGCCTGCAGCACCAGCGGCACCTCACATTCAGCCCCAGACTGGATGCCGCTCAATGGCTGGCCGACAATGTCCCTCTGTCAGCACTCATGGACATTTCTGACGGACTGGCCACTGACCTGCCACGAATGATGCTGGCCAGCCACACTGCCGCAATCCTGGAAGCTGTGCAGATCCCCATTCATCCCGACGTTCCGCCGCAGTTGCCGGACGAACAGCGGCTGCAGGCTGCTTTGAACGATGGCGAAGACTTTGAACTGCTGCTGGCAGTCCCGGCCACCGCGGTTGCTCTGCTCCAGTCGGCTCCTCAGGGACTGCATTTTTATCCAGTCGGCTCGGTGCACACAGGCTCAGGCGTAAAACTGAAGCTGCCGCACGGCCAGCTGGTCGACCTGCCAGCCGGCGGCTGGCAGCATCGACTTTGACAGCTGCATTTGCAGAGCCGGGCAGAACTCGAGCCTGCCAGACGCAAGCCACAAATTGCCCTGCGGGCTTGCCAGCCCACGCCCATCCTGCCAAAACACAACAGCCCGGCAATTCGCCTGCACCGCCTTGCGGTACAGGCGAGTTTGCCCCGCCGCGTCAAAATAAGCCTCTGCAGGCTGGTATTCCTCAGCGCCCCAGCTCTGCGTCCAAGGCAGTCGCACCGTAAACCACCCGCAACGCCTCACGAATCGCTCCGGAATTCACCGAAACAGACCGCGACTGACGGTCCGTGTAGACGTAATTCCCGGACAGCGACTGAATGTTGCCATCAAAAATCAGGCCCGTCAGCTCGCCGGCACGGTTCACAACCGGACTGCCGGAATTGCCGCCAATGATGTCGGCCGTCGAAACAAAGTTGAACGGAACAGACTTGTTCAGTTTCGCTTCAGCCGCCTTCCACGACTTCGGCAGCACATAGTCTGTCTGACCCGCATGCGCCGCTTCATGCTGATACGCACCTCCCATCGTCGTCCATGCCGGGATCTGCTGACCGTCCTGCTCGTATCCAGTCACCGGACCAAAGGCCAGTCTCAGAGTGAATGTCGCATCCGGATATACCGAAGTACCCAGCACGGCAAAGCGAGCTTCTGCAACACTGGCATAAGCCTGACGGTCCTGCTCATCCAGTTCTTCTGTGATTTTACGGATGCGTCGGGCTTCCGGATTAATGACGCGAGCAAGCTGGATCATCGGATCATCACTTTTCTCAATCGCCTCCAGACCCCCGGCAGCCAGCTGCCTGCGAAACGCCGGATCAGCCAGCTTTGTACCGCGCACCAGTTCAGCCGCTCGTTCTGCAGGACCTTTGCCGGCCAGAATCTGCTGACACAGCGGATCGTCAAAGCCACGCTGTTCCAGCGTCTTTGAAATCGAATCGGCCAGCAAGACCTGATCCAGATCGGCATAAACAGGAGCCTCGGAATACAGCTGCTGCAGCAGTGATTCACGACCGGCTTCCGAAAACTCAGGCAGACGCTGCTCAGACGGCAGACGGTCTTCCTCAGCCATCTGCACAAGCTGCAAAGCAATCCCGTACAGGGAAGAATTTACAGAGACGCCCTTCTTCAGCATCTCAGTGCGCTTCTTTGTAATGTCTGAAATGACAGTCCATGCTGCAGCCAGCGGCTTCAGCTTCTCGTCAGCATTCACCGCTGCCAAAAGCTGCTGCTCAGCCGCCACCTTGCCTGCCATCACCTGAGGATCCTGCAGACCAGCCAACATTCCCAGACGAGCCTTGCGGGAATTCTGCACGCCGAACAGATCTTCGCGGGCCCGCCGAGCATTTTCACGGCCACGCAGCCCGTACTGCTGCAGCACAATCTCGGCACGACGCAGATTGGTCAGACCTGCCGGCTGGGCGATGTCACGCTGATATTTCAGAGCATCCACTGTCAGGATACGACTGGTGCGACCGGGATGCCCGGAAACAAATGCCACGTCATTCTCAGCAGGACCAGCAGCTGACCACTTCAGGAAATGCTCGATCTTCGCAGGCTTGTCATTCTCATACACCCGAAAAATGGTGGCATCCAGACAGAAGCGGGGATATTCGAAATTGTCCGCATCGCCACCGAAGAAGGCGATGGCCGTTTCCGGAGCCCACACCAGTCGCACGTCCGTATACTTCTTGTACATGTAAAGATGATAACGCCCGCCGCCGTAAAGTGTGGTGACAGTGCTCTTGAGTCCCGTTTCATCCAGGGCCGACTTTTCAATTCTGGCGATGACTGCTCGACGAGCCGCCACGGCCTGCGCCGGAGTCATCTCGGCTGTGACCGCCCCCTTGACTTCCGCCGTCACATCACGAATCTGCTGCAATTGATTCAGTTCCAGATCCGGAGCCTTCAGTTCCTCGGCCTGAGTCTTTGCAAGGTAACCAGCCTCCATGATGTTCCGCTCCGGCGTCGACAGCTTCGCCAGTGTGTCTGAACCCACGTGGTGGTTGGTCAGCACCAGACCGGAACCGGAGACGAAGGAGCCCGAACCGCCCACATTAAAACGGACGCTGGACTTCATCAGGTGATCGGCCCACTCCTTCGTCGGCTCAAACCCATAACGCTGTTTCAACAAGCCCACCGGCAGATCATTGAACAGCCACATGCCCTCATCGGCCAGCACAGCCTGACTGACCAGCAGCACGCCACAGACCAGCAACTGAAATCTCTTCAGCAGACTCATCATTCCGTTCCTCGCAGACAAATCGGACTCGGGACGCACCCGCACAACAAGTCCGTTAAGTCTAACGCGCAGCGGCTGGACATGACAAACTATGGCTGCTGCGGAGTGGTCAGTGATCGAGGTATTCCTCGAGGACGGGAGCAGAACCAGTTCAGCCGGTCAGGGTCCCCTTGGAGCTGGGAATACCAGTCTGACGCGGATCAATCGAACAGGCCATCCGCAGTGACCGCGCCAGACATTTGAAAATTGCCTCTGAAATGTGGTGACTGTTGCTGCCATGATGCACCATGCAGTGCAAATTCATCAGCCCGTTGGAAGCCACAGAAGTCCAGAATTCCTGAACAAGCTGAGTATCGAATTCTCCGATCTTCTCAGTCGGAAATTCCACCTTCCAGACAAATGCCGTCCGACCGCTCAGGTCTACGGCCGTCGTGGCCAGAGTTTCTTCCATTGGCAAGGTGAAATGTCCGTACCGCTGAATACCTCGCTTGTCACCCAGTGCCTGCAGCAGACAACGCCCCAGACAAATGCCCACGTCCTCGACCGTATGATGATGATCCACATGCAGATCGCCCACCGCCCGCACAGTCAGATCCATCAGCGAATGACGAGCCAGCAATGTCAGCATGTGATCGAAGAATCCCACCCCGGTGGAAATATCCGGCTGTCCGCTGCCGTCGATATTCAGGGACAGCTGAATCTGAGTTTCTGCGGTATTGCGAGTGATTGAAGCTGAACGATTCATGAATTCCTGCACTCCGGGCAGTCGGGATGTCTGTCACTGACTGCCGATATTATCCAACGAAGCTGCAGCGAGCAGGTCGGAAACGACTGTCCAATTCCGCGGAAATCGGCATTCCCCCACCGCAGGCATGGAAAAACCGCTGCAGACGCACCATGCTGCGCGGCTGAAGTCATGCACCCACTCCCCTTCCCGACACAGGTGCAGCTCGCAGTGTCACCGTACTTCTTCAAAATTCGCTCGGATTCCTGATGATCTCGGCATACGCATGGCTAATGACCGGACTGGCTGCCGTGAATTGCTGGCAGGTGCAGGGACAGCGTCCGCTCCATGCGGGAATGACCTCGGGCTACGCCTGGTACTGGACTCGGATTTCCGCACTCGGCCTGCTGGCCGCCGTATTATTTTCGGGAGCAGTGTTGGCGATGAATCCCGCGTGGACATCGGGGCTGCAATATCTGTCAGCCATCCTGATGCTGACACCCGCCGTGTGTATGCTGGGAGCGCGTCGACCGGGAGTCGCCGCGTGGCAGTGGTTTGTTGTGCTGCCGCTGATATTTGTGCTGGCCTGGCCGGGAGCGGTGCAGATTGTCAATTCAAATGGCCGCGTCCCACTCCAGCTCAGCCTGCCGGCATTGAGCGGCTTTTGCCTGGTGGCACTTATGAGTGCCGCTCCGGGACTGGGACGCGGAATGACTGTTGCCTGCCTGCTGCAGCTGGCTGCTGCAACTGCTGCTGTCAGTCCTGTTATTCCCTGGCTGCCGCACTCGACCTGGCTGTTTCCTTCCGCGGCACTGCTGCAGTTGCTGGCCACGACCCAATCCGGCAACTGCCTGCGACAGCATCAGGCACAACTTCAGCAGGCCGCTTCGCTGCACGGAAAAACCACGCAGCTCTGGCTGCTGTTCCAGGATCTCTACGGCATGATCTGGGCACAGCGTCTGATCGAACGAGCACGTGATTTCGAACGCAGTGAAAAATGGCAGTGTTCACTCACACTCGACGGCTTCACCACACTCGCGACGCCCGCCGAGACCGAACTGGCGATTGCCCAGGCACTGCCGGCATTTCGCTGGCTGCTGGGTCGTTTTTTTGCGGGCGAGTGGGTTGATGCGCAACTGAACGTTTCCGGCAGGAACGTTTTACCGCAACCATCCGAATCCACAGCCAGCAGCCTTGCCAGACCTGAAACAGACAGCGATGATTCCGCTGGTGAAACGCTCATTCAGTAACCGTCTGAAGACATCCATGGCACGCAAAAAAACGACCGATGAAGAATTTGGCGATCCCGCAGAATCCGGCAGCGAACCTGCTCTGGAAACCGCGATGGCCGAACTGGCACAGATTGTCGCCTCACTTGAATCCGGCCAGGAACCACTGGACCAGTCACTGCTGCGATTTGAACGCGGTATGGCGCTGCTCAGAGTGTGCCATCGGCGACTTGACCAGGCTGCGCAGCGAATTGAAATCGTCACCCGGATCGGTGCCAGTGGTACTCCTGAGACAGCCCCGTTTGACGGCCGCGCCACCATGGCAAAGGATTCACAGTCGGTTACTCAAAGCCGACGCAAAAACCGCGACAATGACGAACATGCCGGCGACCCGGACAATCAACTTCCCTTCTGATATCTCACTCATCCGACTTCCTCACGGAGCCAGATCATGCTGAAATTTGTGTCCGGGCTGCTCGGCCCGGTTCTTGTATCCCTGCTCACAGGCTCGCTGGCCTGTGCACAATCCACAAAACCGGCCATCGCTGATACGCCGCTTGCAGTTGCAGCAGAGCGCGCCTTCCCGAATCTTGATTTCCGTCGCCCGATTGTAGTGACACATGCCGGCGATGGATCCAACCGCGTTTTTGTCGCCGAACAGGAAGGTGTCATCCGCACCTTCCCAAATGATCAGGAATGCGAAGAATCCACAGTATTCCTCGACATCGAAGAACGCTGTGTCTATGCCGACAACCAGAACGAAGAAGGCCTGCTTGGATTTGCTTTCCACCCCAAATTCCAGCAGAACGGGCAACTCTTCGTCTATTACAACTCCAGCGAACAGGATCACCTCTGCAAGGTCTCACGATTCCGTGTCTCAAAAAACAACCCAGCGGTCGCCGATCCGGCCAGTGAAGAAGAAATCCTGCGAATTCCGCAACCGTTCTGGAATCACAACGGTGGCACCATTGCCTTCGGCCCCGACGGATTCCTGTACATCGCACTCGGTGACGGCGGCAGCGGCAACGATCCTATGGGCAACGGACAAAATCTCACCACCCTGCTGGGTTCCATCCTGCGGATTGATGTCGACAGCAAAGATCCCGGCCTGAATTACGCCATTCCCAAGGACAATCCATTCGTCGGTCGTGAAGTTCCAGCGGGGCCGCGAGGAAAGATGCTGCCGGCACGGGCGGAAATCTACGCTTACGGAGTTCGCAATATCTGGCGAATGTCCTTCGATTCAGGCACCGGCCTGCTGTGGGCGGCGGACGTCGGCCAAAATCTGTGGGAAGAAATCAACATCATCAAAAAGGGCGGCAACTACGGCTGGAATGTCCGGGAAGGCAAGCACTGGTTTCGACCGGACGGCAATGACGGTTCTCGACCGGACCTCACAGACCCCATCTTCGAATATGCACACGATATCGGGAAGTCAATCACAGGCGGTACCGTTTATCGCGGCACCGCGGTGCCCGAACTGATCGGACGCTACGTGTACGCCGACTATGTTACCGGCCGCCTGTGGGCACTGGATTACGACATGGCCGCCGAAAAGGTCAAAGCCAACTATTCAATTACCGGTGAAAACCTGCCCGTTATGTCGTTCGGGACCGATGAAAAGGGTGAAGTCTACTTCACCACTCCATTCGGCAGCCTGTATCGCTTCAAATCGGACAAATAGTCAGTGCAGGCCACGGGCAGACCTGTGCTGCCCGTGGCCCGTTTTTTCTAGCTGTTTGCAGACAGCAAAGCAGCAGCCGGATTCTCCAGCAACTGCACCAGATCCTGCAAAAACCGAGCTGCCGGAGCTCCGTCTATGACCTGATGATCAAACGTCAGGCTTAATGTCAGCTGCTGGCCCGCAATGATTCGATCATCAGCCGCCACGACGGGAACTCGACGAATCACACCCACGCCCAGAATTGCCGTCTCAGGGTAATTAATAACAGGCGTAAAGTGATCGATGCCAAGACCACCCAGACTGGAAATTGTGAACACAGCGGCAGTTTGATCGGCCGCCGAAAGACGTCCCTCGCGAGCCCGCTGAATGGCATCCCGAGAATCCCTCGCCAGCTGCAGCACTGTTTTTCCTCGCACGTTCGGAAGCGCCGGCACCACCAGTCCGTCAGCCGTGTCCACCGCCAGACCCAGACAGATCTGCTGCAGATCCGGCAACACCACGTCAGCGCCCGCCCACCGCGCGCCAAGCAGGGGATGCTTCAACAGACACTCGGCTGTCAGCCTGGCAATCAGATCGTGAAATGCCGGAACAATGTCCGAGCCCGCAGAACGGAACTGGTCGCGCAGCCCAACCAGATTATCTGCGTTCAGAGTTCTGGTAATTGTTACCGGAACCGTATTGTCTCGACTCTCGCGCATGCGACGGGCGATTACAGCGCGACGCCCTTTCAGCACCTGACCACTGCTGCCGACAGCCACTGACCGCGTGCCTGTGGCAGCCGCTGCCACTGCCAGCACATCCTTTTCACGAATTCGACCGCCACTGCCAGTCCCGCGAATGCCCGACAAGTCAACTCCATGCCTGCTGGCCGCCCGGCGTGCGCGAGGTGTTGAACGGATCGCACCGGTATCGCCCGCAACAGTCAAAGGTGTCTCAGCCGCGGCAGCCAGCCGCACATCCTCGTCCGTCACCCGCCCGCCACGCCCCGTACCCTGCACAAGCTGCAGATCCACTTTGAGCTGCCGCGCCAGACGTCGGACTGCCGGACTGCCGGAAGAACCTTCACCGTGAGCAGCTTCAGCCGCGTTTTTTTCGAGTGCGGGCGATTCGGACTTCTGCTGGTCAACGCCGGACGCGGCGCCAGAGACGGCAGGTGGCCAGCTCTCTCCATCAGCTGTCAGCCAGCCAATGACAGCCCCCACTTTAAGCACTGCGCCGACGGCAGGAGCATCTGCGGGAATTCGCAGCGTGCCCTCATCGACCGCCTCAATCTCCTGCAGCGCCTTTTCACCCTCCAGCTCAAACAGCACGTCGCCGCGACGCACCACGTCGCCATCGGCTTTGCGCCAGCCGGCAAAGGTGCCTTCCTCCATCGACCAGCCAAGCCGTGGAATCGTGATCTGCACTGCCATAACTGACACCTGCAACTTCCGCTTTCAAACCGTCGACCAAATCCGCAAAAACAGGGCCACTGATTATTCCCGCACCAGCTGCCGAATCGCTGCCACTATCTGGTCCGCATCCGGTACCACAGCAGCCTCCAAAGATGGGCTGTAGGGAGTGGGTGCAAACACACCACTGACACGACGAATCGGGGCATCCAGACTGTCAAATCCTGCGTCCGCCACGCGAGCAGCCACTTCGGCCCCAAGACCGAATGCAGCAGGAGTTTCCTCGACAATCAGCAGCCGCCCGGTTTTCTCCACCGAGGCTAAAATCAACTCGGTATCCAGCGGTGAAACCGTACGCGGATCGATGATTTCCACAGAAATCCCCTGCTGCTGAAGAACTTCTGCCTGCTGCTGCACAAGGTGCACCATACGAGCCAAAGCCACAACGGTCAGATCTGTACCCGCACGCACGATTCGCCCGCGGCCAAACTCAATTTCATAATGCTCCGACGGTACCGCACACTTCAGACTGAGCAGCTCACGATGCTCAAGAAACATCACCGGGTCATCGCACCGCAACGCCCGCAGCAACAGACCCTTCGCGTCATAGGCATTCGAAGGCACCGCTACTCGCAGACCAGGCACAGCACCGTACATCGAATAATAACTGCCGGAATGGTGAGTCGCCGCAGAATGCCCAACACCAATACAGCCACGCAACAGCACCGGCATTTTCAGACGACCACAGGACATGTACTGCATCTTGGCAATCTGATTGATGATCTCGCCCACAGAATCCAGAATGAAGTCAGCAAACATGAAGTCGATCACCGGTCGCGTACCGGTCATGCCCGCCCCGCAGGCCAGACCCACAAAGCCTCGCTCACAAATCGGCGTATCACAAAGCCGATCCGGACCGTGCAGATCGTAGAGCCCTTTTGTGGTGACAAAGTTTCCGCCACGTTTACCGATGCCTTCACCCATGACAAAGATGGCCGGATTGCGAGCCATCTCGGCACTTAATGCCTCCAGCACCGCCTGACTCCATGTGGCCACTCGAGTCCCCGGATCCGGTTCAGCCGCAGACCGCCCGGCCGCCGGCAACCCCGTCGCATAAACGTGAGTCGCAGCGTCTTCCGCACGCGGCGGTAAATCGGCTTCAGCACGAGTTCTCGATTCAGCCACCAGTTGAGCCACCTCCGCATCAATCGCTGAGAATTGAGCGGCCAGCTGAGGATGCTCAGCCCGCAGCTTCAGCAGGGGACAGCGAGTCTTCCACTGGTCCACTTCTTCACGAGTTCTGTAGGTGAAGTCCCCCATACCCTCAGAGTGCGCCCGAGTACGATAGGTGCGACATTCCAGCAGCGTCGGTCCCTGTCCGGCGCGAGCTCGCTGCACCGCCTGATCGGCCGCCTGCGAAATTGCCAGAGCGTCGTTGCCGTCCAGTTCTGCGCCCTCCATACCGTAACTGGCAGCTCGACGACCCACCTGCGGAATGCCGCTGGAATAGGAAAACGGTACCTCGGTGGCGAACTGATTGTTCTCACAGACAAACAGAACCGGCAGCTTCCAGATGCTGGCCATATTCAGGCCCTCATGGAAAGCACCGTTATTCACCGCGCCGTCGCCGAAAAACGCAACCGCTACTGTGCCGTTGCCCAGAATCTTCGAACTGTAGCCACCGCCGCAGGCCTGCAATATGCAGGGCCCGACAATGCCGCTGGTCCCCATCATGCCAATTTCCGGGGCGAACAGATGCATCGAGCCTCCGCGGCCCCGCGAACAACCCGATACCCGCCCAAACAACTCGGCCATCAGCTCGTGCGGCGGCAACCCCTTCGCCAAAGCATGGCCATGGCCGCGATGAGTACTGAAGACACTGTCCGCAGGCCCCAGATGAGCACAGACCGCTGCCGCTATCGCCTCCTGACCCACGTAAGTATGACAGGCCCCATGCACAAGCCCCCGCTGATGACAGCGAGCCAGCTCTTCTTCCGTTTGACGGATGATCTGCATCGTGCGATAGAGCTTCAGAATCGATTCCGGCGACATAACCATTCTTTTCCAGTGAGTTTCATGGGCTCTGCAGCACGTATCCTGATCTGCGGCCCCGTCAGACTCAAGCGTAATCCGCCATGCAGCCCGGCGGATTACGGACAAGTGATCTCAAGTAACTGCAAACGCTGATCCGGCTGAATCCGAATTGCCTGACAGCAGGCCGGCAACAGAATCGTCCCGCCCAGCCTGAGCTGTTCAGTGCCCGTCGACGTACACACCAGCCCGCTTCCGGAAAGCGTCATCAAAATTCGAAATCGATTGTCAGAAACCAGCGAAAAATCGTGCAGACTCTCATGACGCCGCAGCACAAAATACTCACAGCGTACCAACTCCTCAAAACTGTGCTCCTGATCACACAACTGCACCGGTACCACAGGATTGACCGGGCCACTCCCGAAATCAGTACACCGCAGCGATTCCTCGATATGCACTTCGCGCGGTTTGCCGCTGCCGTCCAGACGCCCCCAGTCGTACAGCCGAAACGTCTGGTTGCTCTGCTGCTGAATTTCCGCCAAAAGAATTCCGGGCCCCAGAGCATGCACTGTTCCCGCAGGGACAAACACGCAATCTCCTGCCTGTACCGAACAAATGTGCAGCAACTTTTTGACGAGGTCGCCATCAGCCCCGGCACTGACAGACTGCAAAGCAGCCCTTAGCTCCTCCGAAGTCACTCCACGCTGCAAACCACAGCAAATCTCCGCACCAGGATTCGCCTGCAAAATCACCCAGCACTCTGTCTTGCCGCGTTCTCCTGCACCAAACATCCGCGCCAGCACATCATCCGGATGTACCTGCAAAGACAACCAGTCACTGGCGTCCAAAAACTTAATCAGCAGCGGAAACTGCGCCAGACCACTGTGCCGCCCCAGCAACGACGGACCGGCTGTCGCAATCAGTTCAGACAACGAAACACCTTGCAGCGGCCCCGTTTCAATGCGGCTTTCGGAATCCCGCTGATCCGTAATTTCCCAGCTTTCCGCGTAGTCCGCTTCAGCACCAATCGACTTGCCCAGCACTGTGCCCAAACGTCGCCCGCCCCAGCGGATTCGCTTCAGCAGTGGCGCAAACACGAGCGGCGGAAGCTGGACAACGTCAGACATGAAACACTCCGAACACTCAAAACTGCAGACTCAAAGCTCGGAAAACACCGCCGCAGTCGACGAAATCCGACTTTTGCAGCGACGCTGGTTTCAGAAAAATCGGCAAACCGCTAATCTGCCGCCCACGAACTTCGCCGGGAAATACCGGCGCAGAGGGCGGAATTCCAACAGCCATGGAAGAATTTGCGGGAAACGAAGAATGAGCAGGTTTGCAGGAGTAACAGTCGTAAAGGCTGCCAACATTTATTTCGACGGTAATGTCACCAGCCGCACGATCGAATTTCCAGACGGTTCCACCAAAACTCTCGGCGTCATGCTGCCGGGTAACTACAAATTCAACACCGGTCGACCAGAACTGATGGAGATTCAGTCAGGCGAACTGCAGTGGCGACCTGCCGGTGCCACCGAGTGGCAGTCAGTCCACGGTGGCCAGTCCTTCAACGTGGAAGGCAATTCGTACTTCGAACTGCAGGTCAGCAAAGTCGCCGACTACATCTGCTCGTTCCTGTGAAGCAAAACTGAAGCCAACCGCCATGCGGACGACGGAGGCTGCCAGCAGGCAGCCTCCGTGTTTTTACACAATGCTTAAGATTCCTGCGGACTCACCGGTGCAGCACTGCCGCAGCGAATATCGACATATTCCCGATTCAAAGCCTGCAAAAATGCCCGAGCCGCCGCCTCAATGATGTCTGTGCTGACACCCTTGCCCTGGTAGTGCCGGCCGCCAAACCCAATTGCCAGATGCACTTCCCCCAGAGCATCCTGGCCTTCAGACACACTGCGGACGTCAAACTCCTCAAGCTTCGCCTGCAACCCCGTAATTCGCAGCATCGCTCGAAAAACAGCGTCAATCGGACCGTCTCCGGTGGAAGCATCACAAACAGGCGACTGTTCTTCAAACTGCAGCTCGACTGTCGCTGTCGGTATCGTTCCCGTGCCCGCCGACGTGTGAAATCGAATCAGCTTCCAGCTGTCAACAGCGTCCTGCAGGCGATTCTCAATCAGGGCTGTAATGTCCGAATCGTAGACCTCTTTCTTCTTGTCTGCCAGTGCGATGAAGTCATCAAACGCCTGCTGCAGCGCCGCATCATCCAGCGTGAAACCCAGCTGCACGACCCGATCGCGAAATGCATGCCGGCCACTGTGCTTGCCCAGCACCAGATTCTGACCCACATAACCGACGTCCTCGGGACGCATTATCTCGTAGGTGCTGCGTTCCTGAAGCACGCCGTGCTGATGAATTCCAGCTTCGTGGGCGAACGCATTCTGACCGACAATCGCCTTGTTCCGCTGAACCTTCATCCCGGTGATGGAGGACACCAGGTGGCTGGTTGGGTACAGCTTGCGAGTATTGATGCGGGTGTGCACTTTGTAGTAGTCAGCCCTGGTGCGGATCGCCATCACGATCTCTTCCAAAGCGGCATTCCCCGCACGCTCACCCAGCCCGTTGATCGTGCACTCCACCTGCCTGGCACCCGCCTCAACGGCAGCCAGACTGTTGGCGACCGCCAGACCCAGATCATCATGGCAGTGAGCACTGATGATTGCCTTGTCTATGTTGGGCACATGCTGCCTGAGATGAGAAATGACCCGGTGGTAGTGACTGGGAGTCGCATAGCCAACGGTGTCGGGAATGTTGACGGTCGTGGCACCCACCGCGATCGTCTTTTCGACGACTTCACAAAGAAAATCAAGCTCCGTCCGGACAGCGTCCTCCGGTGAAAACTCGATGTCGTCGCAGAATTCTTTGGCCAGGGCTACCGATGACACAGCACGCTCAATAATCTGCTGCTTGTCCATCTTCAGCTTGAATTCTCTGTGAATCGCGCTGGTCGCAAGAAAAACGTGGATGCGACGATGCTGAGCAGCCGCCAGTGCCTGCTTCGCACGATTGATGTCGTCTTCACGACTGCGAGCCAGGGCGCAGATGGTCGTACGGTCACCGCAGGCGGCAGCAATCGCCGAAACCGCTTCAAAATCCCCTGGCGAAGCAATGGGAAATCCAGCTTCAATCACGTCTACGCCAAGCTCAACAAGGGCGCGAGCAACCTCCAGTTTCTCCCGAGTGTTCATGCTGCAACCGGGAGACTGCTCGCCATCGCGAAGCGTTGTGTCGAAAATCACGATCCGGTCACCATTCATCTGGCTGCACTCCGCATTCACGCCTGGTTGATCAAAACAAAAAACCCTGAGACCGGAAGCCTCAGGGTCAGATTCGCAAAACCACGCAACCCCAAGACCTGTCAGGCAGGCAACAGCAGAGACGGGGTCAGCAATAGTCCGAACATTGGTTCGCTCAGTTTCAAAAAGCAGCAACTGGTGGCAGGACTGGCACGAGCATGCAGAACCTGCAATGCACGATTAATTACCCAGTCGCGAGCAGATCGTCAACCAAACGGTTAGAGAACCTGCGAGTTTTCTCTGTCGCATTCCAGATCGGCCTCCTGAACGGCCAGATCGGCAAACTTGTGCAGTATTTCTTCCCGCGCAACCCGCACGCTGGGCGGAGCAGTGATGGAGAGCCGCACACGACCGCCACGCACCTGAGTCACAGTCACGCGAATGTCGCCATCAATCTGTATCGATTCGCCAACTTTTCTGCTGAGCACCAGCATCAAACACCAACCTTTGGGGAAAAGGCGTGGCCGTGCGTGCCTCCGTCTGCGTCAATCTGCCGGCAAACCCTGCACCACAGAAACTACCGGTGCAGGAAGACATGTTTCGAGAGAATTCCGGTGGATCTGGCGGTTTTCGGTGGAATTTCATGAATGGCAGAAAAAGCCACCAATCGCCGCTGGCAGAGAGGCCTGCCATTCAGACTGACTGCCAAAACAGCAGGCAAGCAGTCTGCCAGCCCCCGCCAGGAAACTCCTAAACGCTTACACAACAACCACTTAAAAACTAAAACACACTGACGGCACATGTTTTGCGACCCCCCACAGCCAGAAAGCACCGGCTGCCACTCTGTCCATCCGACATGCCAGTCCGGTGATGCGTATCCTGTTTGGAAACACGAGTCAGGTTCTGCATTCTCTGGTCGCGGCAGATTGCTTCGCCAGGGTGCATGCAAAGTCGGGCTCAGCAGATAGTCAGCACAAGAACTGAGGAGAAGCCGTGGCTAAATTACTGACGTTTGATGAAGAGGCGCGGAAAAGCCTCCTGTCCGGCGTTTCAAAGCTCTCGAAGGCAGTTGCCAGCACGCTCGGCCCGCGCGGTCGCAATGCTGTTCTGGACAAGGGCTGGGGCGCCCCGAAGGTGACCAAGGACGGCGTCACGGTAGCAGAAGACATCGACCTCGAAGATCCCTACGAGAACGTCGCTGTACAGCTCGTGAAGGAAGCCGCTTCCAAAACCAACGACGTTGCGGGCGACGGTACTACGACTGCCACAGTACTGGCAGAAGCCATGTACCGTGCCGGCCTGAAGTACATCGCTGCTGGTGCCGACGCAATGGCTCTCAGCCGCGGTGCTCAGAAGGCCGTCAACGCTGTTGTTGAAGCCCTGAAGCAGATGGCGAAGCCCGTCAAGGCTACCGACAAGGACTCCATCGCCCGCGTCGCCACCATTGCCGGGAACAACAATCCTGACATTGGTGAGATTCTGGCAGACGCTCTGCTGAAGGTCGGCAAGGACGGCGTGATCACAGTCGAAGAGGGTCGCCACGTCAGCACAGAAGTTGATCTGGTGGAAGGCATGCAGTTCGACCGTGGTTACCTCAGCCCTCACTTCATCACCGATGAAGAGCAGCAGGAAGTGGTGCTGGAGAACTGTCGAATTCTGCTGCACGAGGAAAAGATCAGCACAGCCAAGTCACTGGTGCCAGTGCTGGAAGCCATCTCGAAGAACAATGTCCCCCTGCTGATTATCGCAGAGGATGTTGAAGGCGAAGCTCTTGCGACTCTTGTTGTCAACAAGATGCGCGGCATCGTCAAGGTAGCTGCCGTAAAGGCTCCAGGTTACGGCGATCGCCGCAAGGCAATGATGGAAGACATCGCCGTGCTCACCGCTGGCCGTGCCTTCTTCAAAGACCTCGGTATTAAGCTCGAAAATGTCCAGCTGAGCGATCTCGGCAAGGCGAAGCGGGTTCGTATCGATGCCAACAACTGCGTCATCGTCGAAGGTGGCGGCAAGAAGGCTGACATCGCGGGCCGTGCAGAGCAGATTCGCCGAGAGATTGACGGCACAGACAGTGATTACGATCGTGAGAAACTGCAGGAACGTCTGGCAAAACTGGCCGGTGGCGTTGCTCAGATCAGCGTAGGTGCCGCAACAGAAACTGAGATGAAGGAACGCAAGGACCTCATCGATGACGCCCTGTCAGCGACTCGTGCCGCAATTGAAGAAGGTATCGTTCCTGGTGGCGGCGTAGCTCTGCTGCGTTGTGCTGAAGCTCTGGATTCACTCAAGCTGAAGGGTGACGAAGAGTACGGCGTGGAACTGGTACGTGGCATCCTTGAAATGCCGCTCCGAACAATCGCGGAAAACGCAGGTCTGGATGGCGCTGTTGTTGCCAACCGGGTGAAGAAGGACAAGAAGGCCAGCTACGGCTATGACGCCCTGAATAACAAGTATGGTGACATGCTTGAATTCGGCGTGATTGACCCGACCAAGGTCGTTCGCACTGCACTGCAAAACGCAACCAGCGTGGCCTCACTGCTGATGACGACGGACTGCATTGTGGTCAATGAACCCAAGAAGCCCGAGAAAGACGGTCACCACGATCACCACCACGACGGCGGCGGCATGGGAGATATGGGTGGCATGGGAGATATGGGTGGCATGGGAGGAATGGGTGGCATGGGAGGAATGGGCGGCATGGGCGGCATGATGTAAGCCGTGTGTTCTGCCGATCTGATCCTTGTTCGTTACACAATTTCAAACTTTGAACATATGGGCTGTGCCCGGTAAAAACTGGAGACTGAAGCTATGAAGATCAATCCTCTTGATGACCGTGTTGTTGTAAAGCCTCATGAAGCAGAAGAAACCACTGCTGGCGGGATCGTGCTGCCAGACGCCGCTCGCGAAAAGCAGCAGCGTGGCACTGTGGTTGCAGTTGGTCCCGGCCGCCTGCTCGACAGCGGTGCCCGTGCCGCTGTCAGCGTCAAGGTGGGCGATGAAGTTCTGTTCGGTAAATACGGCGGAACTGAGATCGAGATTGACGGTCAGGATGTGAAGATCCTGCGTGAGAGCGATATCCTGGCCAAACTGGCCTGAATTCTGCTGCGTCATCGGGCGTTAGCTGTTTATGACTCATTTTCCCGGCGACAGATATTCGCCAGTGGATTGCTGTAAGGAGCCTTTGAGGTGGCAAAGCAACTGTTGTTCGATGACCGCGCTCGAATCAAGCTGCAGCGCGGAGTGGATACGCTCGCCAGCGCAGTGGCGGTTACGATGGGCCCGACAGGGCGCAACGTGATTATTGACAAAAGCTTCGGCAACCCTGTGGTAACCAAGGACGGGGTTACCGTGTCGAAGGAAGTGGAACTGGAAGACCCGTACGAGCACATGGGCGCCAAACTGGTCAATGAAGTGGCCAGCAAGACCAGTGACAAAGCCGGTGACGGTACGACGACTGCCACCGTGCTGACTCGTGCGATCTACAACGAAGGTCTCCGCAGCATTACTCTCGGTGCAAACCCGACTGTAGTGCGTCGTGGGATTGATGTTGCAGTCGAGGCTGCTCTGAAGAGTGTCGAAGCACTTGCTCGTCCGGTGGAATCCAAAGCACAGATCGCTCAGGTTGGTGCTATTTCCGCCAATAACGACAAGGCTATTGGCAACCTGATTGCTGATGCTATGCAGCGTGTCGGACGCGACGGTGTGATCACTGTCGAAGAAGGCAAGGGCAGCACCACAACTCTTGAATTTGCAGAGGGCATGCAGTTTGACAAGGGCTACATCAGTCCTTACTTCGTGACTCAGGCTGAGGACATGAAGTGCGTTCTGGAAGACTGCCTGATTCTGCTGTTCGAAAAGAAGATCAGCAGCCTGCGTGAATTTGTGCCGTTGCTTGAAAAAGTGGCTCGCACAGGCAAGCCGCTGCTGGTAGTTGCGGAAGACGTAGACAGCGAAGCCTTGACGGCTCTGGTCGTCAACAAGCTCCGTGGTGTGCTGAAGATCTGCGCTGTGAAGGCCCCGGGCTTTGGTGATCGACGCAAGGCGATGCTGGGCGACATGGCGGTTCTGACCGGTGGCACTCTGATTTCCGAAGATCTCGGGATTCGTCTTGAAAATGTGGAAGTTGGTCACCTTGGGTCTGCCCGTCGCGTTGAAGTCGGCAAGGACGACTGCACGATTATTGAAGGTGCAGGTCGATCTGAGGACATCAAGGTGCGGGTCCAGCAGATTCGTGACCACATTGAAAAGACGGACAGCGACTATGATCGCGAGAAGTTTCAGGAGCGACTTGCCAAGCTGACCGGTGGCGTTGCTGTGATCTCGGTCGGTGCCAGCACCGAAGCCGAGATGAAGCAGACCAAGGCCCGCATGGAAGACGCCCTGCATGCAACTCGCGCTGCCGTC
>JBJTPZ010000083.1:0-8037 GCA_046075365.1 Planctomycetaceae bacterium | reverse complement strand
TTCTTTGGATTTCGGCTGATTGTGATGCCGGCATCTCTGGTGGTGGGGATTTGTCTGTTCAGCATCGGTACCTGGCTGCGAGAACGGGGCTGAACCGCCGCATGGTGAACGCTGGGTGAATCGTGTGTGTCAACCTGTCCGGATGGCCTCGGTCATGACTGGACAGTGTCTTCGGCTTGCTGGAAGTGGTGTGTCCCCGTTGCCCTGGCTTCTCTGGCAGTGATGTGTCTCCGCTGTTCCTCGCGGTGCTGTGACCCCGGCAGCCGGATGCCCGGGGCACGGCTGAGTTCCACCGCACGAAAGTCGTGTGTCCCCAGCGTGCCTCCCCCTGTGACTGATGTGACTGATGTGACACCTGTGACACCTGTGACACCTGTGACACCTGTGACTGCTATGTCGCCGGGTGGGGGCGAAGCCGGAGATGGTGTGTCCCCGTTGCCCCGGCGTCTCCCCGTTGCCCCGGCGTCTCTGGAAGTGGTGTGTCCCCAGCGTGCCGAATGTAGCGGATGTGGCTGATTTAACACCTGTGACACCTGTGTCGCCGGGGTGGAGACGAAACCGGAGATGGTGTGTCCCCGCTGCCTTCCGCACGGAAGTGGTGTGTCCCCAGCGTTTCGTCCCCCGTGTTTAGCCCACAGCGTGTCCGGGACGTGCCGAACGTTACGGATGTAACACCTGTGAATGCTTTGTCGCTGCGGGTTTCGGAATCTGGAGATGGTGTGTCCCCGGAATGCGGGAACTGGAGATGGTGTGTCCCCGGGATGTGGTCCCCCCTGTTGCGCGAGGTGCTGTGACCCCGGCACCCGGTTGCCCGGGGCCCGGCTGAGTTCCACCGCACGAAAGTGATGTGTCCCCAGCGTTTTCACTCTCCCATGATTCACGGGGCGAGGGGCGAGGGGGGGAATTCGTGGTCAGGCGGGCCGTGGGCGGGAGATCACGGGTGTTGAGTTGCGTGCCGTTTGTTGGGGACGAGTGGCAGTCAAGATGCCGCACACTTGGGTAATGCCATACCCATTTGTGCCAATAAAAAAGGCGTCGGCGGTGTGAGCCGCCGACGCCCGTGAGATTCACCGCTGCTTTGCCGATTACGGCTGTGGCGGTACGTCCTGAGTCTGCGTCGCAAGGTACTCAAGCATATCGATCAGTTCGGCCGGTGCAATCGCAGCAGCAAGGCCTTCCGGCATGCTGCTTTGGTTCTGCACTGCTCGCTCTTCAATATCAGCCTTCGCAATCTTGCGCACAGCCTTGCCGTCAAACAGTTCTACTTCCTTGTCGTTTTCTGACACAACGAGGCCCGCAGTCGGCATGCCGTCGGTCGTGACGATCAGCGTCTGTCTATATTTCTCTGCGACTTCGGCGTTGGGGTCGACAATCGACTGGACGATTTTGACCTTGTTCATCCGTTTGGCAACTCCCGCCAGATTCGGTCCAAATTCGCGGCCGTCACCATTGCCAACTTTGTGGCAGGCGGTGCAGCTGCGTACGAAGACTTCACGACCTCGGTTGACGTCCCCTTTAAGATCAGCGAGGGCCGTCATGGCCTTGTTGCGTTCTTCTTCGGGTTTGGGAGTCTGCGACAGCAGCGACTGAATATGCGGCAACGCTGCTGCTCCGGATTCCGAAGCGGCAATCAGTCGCTGCACAATGACCCCGGCTCGCGGATTCAGATCTGCAAAGCGTCCGCCAAGGAACGAACTGCGCCACACCGATTCATTGGCTCCCAGAGCATGCTGCAGAGTGTAGTCCACCCAGTAGTCTTCGGGGAAATCGGCCATCCGCAGCAGGGCTTCCGCCGCCTGCGGAGTCGGATAGAAGCTCAGGCCTCGCGCCGCTTCCGTGCGAACTCGAGGATGCTGGTCCTTCGCTGCTGCTGCCAGCATCGCCGGGGCATCAGCAACGGAGTCGCGTTCGTCTGCCAGAATTCGTACGGCAGCCGCACGAGCATCCGCTGTCTGGCAGGTTAGTACGCTTTGCAGCAAAGCGGCATCCAGCTGATGATGGGACTGCTGAATCCAGAGCGCTTCGGTGCGCAGCCGGTCAAATTCCGGATCCTGTGGCTTCAGGGCGGCGACCCATGCGGCAACGGCCGGCAGCACTTCAGCGGTCGGGCGACCATGCAGTTCTCGGCGAGCACGATAGCGGGTCCGCCATTCATATTCCCGCAGCTGTTCCAGGATCTCGGCCGCAGATTTGCCAAACTGAGTGACGGCCGGAGTCAGCGGTCGATCAGGGCACAGCAGACGATAAATGCGGCCACGGGTATGGTCGCGATTCGGGTCGCGCTGACTGTACTGCATGTGACCAATCAAAGCGTTGGCCCAGTCACCAAACCAGAGGGCTCCGTCCGGACCGATCTGCGGATCTGCCGGTCGGAAGTGCTTGTCTTCCGAGCGGATCAGGTCGTCGGGCGAGCCATCGGCATTTTTCAGTCGGGCGCCCGCATAGCCGCCGCCGCTGTCTGCCACACTGAATCGCGGCAGACCGTTCATGTTGATCACGCAGGCGTAGGTGAACTGACCCTGCACACTGTCAGGGAAATTTCGGCTGATCAGGAATTCACTGCCCAGCGCCGGACGCATGCCTTCGTTGTTGAACACAAAGTTCAGGCCGGCCCGGCCACCGAACTGAGCACCGCTGAGCGGTGTGTCCCATGCCTGATTGGCTGTCGTGCCGTCGCCGACAATACCCTGGCCCCAGCCGTTAAAGACGTAGCACCACATATTGTACTGCCCCGGCAGCGAGAACTGGCGGATTTTCATGGTGCGCGGATCGAGCACATAGGCACCACCAGCACCGTAACTGCGGTGCGGGCCCCACGGGGTTTCCAGAGTTGTGCTGGTGGCAATGCCTTCCAGCATGTGCAGCTTTCCGCCATGGCTCCATTCAAACGCACCGCAGGTGTGATGCGTATCGTCTGAAGCCCAGCCGTCCATCAGGTGAATCACCTGATCGGCCTTGTCGTCCCCGTCCGTGTCCTTCAGGAACAGCAGGCGTGGCTGATCCACAACCAGAACGCCGCCGTTCCAAAACTCGAAGCCAGTTGGGCAGTGCAGCTGATCATAGAACACGGTGCACTTGTCGGCTTTGCCGTCCTGGTCGGCATCTTCCAGGATCACCAGTCTGTCGTCGGGCTTTGCATCACCCGGTTTCCACTGTGGATAGGTGGGCATGCAGGCCACCCACAGCCGGCCTTTGTTGTCAAAGTTCAGCTGCACCGGCTTGGCCAGTTCAGGGAACATGTTTTCGTCAGCGAAGAGTCGCATTTCGAAGCCCGCCGGAACTTTGGTCTGCTGAATGAGCTGTTCCGGAGCGAGATACCGCAGTTCAGTGGCTTCTGAGTATTTCTGGCGGGGATTGCCGAAGCGAGTTTCCGGTGTGATCAGGTCACCGGTGGCCGAGTCATCGGGTGGTGTCGCCGGTTTTTTGCCCTGTGCCAGATCCCAGATCCAGCGATCACGAACTTCGGCCATTTTGCGAATCTTGATGTATTCGCGGGGGAACGTTTCGGTATCCCATGTGCGCCGTCCGCCGTACACGTACCAGCCGTTCAGCATGCGATAGTCCTGCAGGTGCACCCACGACTTGTCGTTCACTGCTGCGCGCAGGGCTTCGTACGGCGGGCTGCCGAAACTGGCGGGGCTGGCGGAACCGAAGGCAGCCTGGTCCAGCAGTCGAGCCACTTCGCGATCGCCGGCGTCGTTCAGGTGACAGCCGTTGATGGAGTACTGCAGGCCGGGCTGTTGCTGCAGCAGAGCATTTGATGCCTGCCAGACGTCAACGAAGGCCAGTTTGCGTTCTGCGGCGACGGCAGCGACCGCTGCTGAGTACAATTGCAGGTTTTCGTTGATGGGTGCTGCAGCCGGCTGCAGCGGATCGCCGCTGTCTTCGAAGGCAACGGGTGAAACCAGGATGAATCGCGGTGCGGCTTTGCTGTCATCGCGCGGATATCGCTGGGCCATGGCGTCGAGGTACTGATTGTACTTTGCCTTAAACGCGTCCAGTCCGGCGGGGCCGGCATAGGATTCGTTAAAGCCGAAGAAGCAGAAGTACGTGTCAGCACCGAAGGCCAGCTGTGGATCATCCAGTGCTGAGTAGTCTGCCGAACGCTGCTGCACACCAACTTCTTCGGCGGGGCGAGCGAAGTTGCGAATGATGAGCTGCTGATCGGGGAAACGGGTGTGCAGGAGAGTTTCGAAATGGCCGAACAGGTTCATGCGTTCGGCGGTTGAGTTGCCGAGGAAGGCAACGCGTTCACCTTTGAGAAACTGCAGTGGCAGAGCACTGGGTGGCAGGTCAGGCCGTTTGGGCCGTTCCGGCAGTGCCATCAGTTTTTGAGCAAGTTCGCGGGAGGGCTGGGCTGACAGCGGACTGCAGAGGCAGCCCAGCAGCAGGCAGGCGGCAAGGACGGGAAGTCTTCGAATCACGTGGTCACCAGGCAGGAAACGAGTAAAGGAAGGACAACCGCGGAACAGCGGCTGCGAATAAAGTACTACTCTCCGGAATTTACGGCGGAAATCAATCGTTCCCGCACCTGTTTCGGATCAGCTCCGGCAACCTGCTTCATGATCATGCCGATCAGCGGGCCCAGAGCGTTCTGTTTGCCGCTGCGAAAATCGCGGACGGCGTCAGGTTTGGCGGCCATGGCTGCAGCGATGGCCGCATCCAGAGCGGCTGTGTCGCGAACGATTTCGAGGTTTCTCGCCTGAATGATCTGCTCGATTTGAACGACTGCGGCGGCTGTCCCGGACTGTTCGGCGGATGCTCGCAGCTCGGCGTAGATATCCCGCGCGCTTTTTGTGGTGATGCGTTCCGCAACCACGCATTTTAGCAGCGATCCCAGCACATCCGCGGTGATCGGGAAGTCCTGCAGTGACGTTCCCGTGGCCTTCAGATCCCGCAGGATGTCCTGTGTGACCCAGTTGGCGGCGGTTTTGCCGTCGCCGCAAAGCTGCTGCACGTTTTCAAACCAGGCGGCCAGTTCCGGCCCCTGATCGAGAATCACTGAGGCGTCGTATTCTGACAGTCCGAGACTGCTGCACCAGCGCTGCCGGCGGGCGACCGGAGTTTCCGGAAGTGCCGCGCGGAGCGATTCAATTTCGGCAGCCGCCACGAAGACGGGTTCCAGATCCGGATCGGGGAAATATCGATAATCCGACGATTCTTCCTTTTCTCGCTGACTGAACGTGAGGCCTTTTTCGGCATCCCAGCCGCGCGTTTGTTTGGGGACGTCGCCGATCCGCTGCCCGGTTTTCTGCCACTGCTGCTGCTGCCGCCGCACTTCATACTCGATGGCCAGCTCAACATTGCGGAAACTGTTCATGTTCTTCAGTTCCACAATCGGCGTTGCTGCAGTTGTGCCATCGGGCAGGGGGATGTGCAGATTCACGTTGGCATCGCAGCGGAGACTGCCTTCCTGCATGTTGCAGTCGGAGACGGCAAGGAACAGCAGCAGTGAACGCAAAGATTCCAGATAGCGGCGTGCTTCCGCGGCGGAACGCAGGTCCGGTTCGCTGACAATTTCCAAAAGTGGAGTGCCGGCTCGGTTCAGATCCACGCGGCTGTCTCCGCCGCGACCTGATTCGTCGTGTACATTTTTGCCGGCGTCCTCTTCAAGGTGAGCACGCGTGATGCGAATGCGACGGGGGGGCTGCTGAGGATCATCGGCCGAGATTTCCAGCCAGCCGCTGCTGCTGAAAGGCTGATCATACTGGCTGATCTGGTAGGCCTTGGGCAGGTCCGGATAGTAATATTGCTTGCGGTCCCAGCGCGTTTCGCGGGCAATGCTGCAGTTGAGTGCAAGGGCCGTGGTCATGGCCAGCTGGAAGGCCTGCCGGTTCATGACCGGCAGTGAACCCGGCAGACCGAGGCACACCGGGCAGGTCTGAGAATTCGGATCGTCGGGGCGAAATTCCGTGGTGCAGCTGCAGAACAGTTTGGTGCTGGTTTTGAGCTGAACGTGAACTTCAAGGCCGATGATGACGGCGAACGGTTGTGAGGACGTCAGTGTGGACATCAGAGGCTGCTGAATGAAGGTTGAATTGCCGTGTTCCCCGAGTAATCGGGGTGTTGACTTTGCAAACGCGGAGCCGCAGTGTAGTTTCCCGAGTTGCACAGGGCGAGGCTTTCCGTTGCGGATCGCCGGTGCCGGCTTTCGCATCAGAATCGGGAAACTCACGCAGATGACCTCGTCAACCACCCCCAGCACTCCTGCCAGTCGTCCGCCCGCTTCGGGTTTTGCCCAGTTCGCCACCCTGACGGCGGCACTGCTGGGCTGGATGTTTGATGGCTTCGAGATGGGGCTGTTTCCGGTGATTGGCAAGCCGGCACTGAAGGATCTGCTGGGCACCAGTGTCTCGCCGCAGGAAGTTGATCAGTGGTTTGGTGTGATCATGGCTGTGTTTCTGGTGGGCGCCGCCAGTGGTGGCGTGCTGTTTGGCTGGCTGGGTGACAAGATCGGTCGTGTGCGGGCGATGTCGCTGAGCATTGTGACATATGCGGTATTGACCGGCATGTGCGGCTTCGCGACTCAGGCGTGGCAAATCGCGGTGCTGCGATTTATTGCGTCGCTGGGCATGGGTGGGGAATGGTCACTGGGAGTCGCGCTGGTAAATGAAATCTGGCCGGGGAAAAGTCGAGCCTTCATTGCCGGACTGATCGGGGCTGCTTCCAATGTGGGTTTTCTGCTGGTGGCAGTCATCAGTATCTGGCTGACCAGCGTCGTAGGTTCGATCGACAGCCTGCTGACGGCTGTAGGCTGTTCGGCTGATTTGAAAGCGAAGCTGCTGGCGAATGATGCGTGGCGATTTTTGATGATCACCGGATCCCTGCCGGCCCTGTTGATCTTCTTCATCCGTCTGTGTGTGCCGGAATCATCCAAATGGGAAGAGGAGCAGGCCAGTGGCAAGACTTCCAACTGGAGCAATGCGGATCTGCGAGGCGTGCTGCTGGGCTGTCTGGCGGCCATTGGCATCATTGTGCTGTGGTCACCGCTGGCCAACGGGCTGCCGTGGTTTGTGGCGGCGCTGGGGACGGTTGCCGGACTCGTCGTGACACTGCTGGGTTTTCTGTATCCGGTGCGACAGTATCTGCAGCGAACGAAGCAGGCGGGCGGAATTACGGCGGCCGACGAGCGTTTGATTCTGAACCGGATGCTGCTGGGAGCGGGGCTGGCCGGAGTGGCATTGCTGGGCACGTGGGGCTCCATCCAGTGGGCTCCGAAATGGGCAGCCGAGCTGCGTCCGGATGCAGATGGCGTCAAATATTTCGCTGCCGCAAAGACTCAGATGGCCACCGCCATGGGAGCGATTGTGGCGACAATTCTGGCAGCGGTGGCAGCCGGGAAATTTGGCCGTCGCCCGACGTATGCAGTGCTGTGTCTGGGATCGATTGGCAGTGCCGTTTATTTTTACCTGGGGCACAACAGTTTTGACGGTACGTTTTTGATGGCAGCGTTCCTGGCGGGCGGTGTGACAGCCTCCTTCTACGGGTTCTTTCCATTGTATTTTCCGGAACTGTTTCCGACGGCAGTGCGCGCGACGGGGCAGGGATTTGCGTTCAATTTCGGTCGCATTCTGGCGGCGATTGGCGGGCTGCAGACAGCCAATATTATGGGGCTGTTTGGCGGCAGTTTTCCGAAGGCCGGATCGGTGCTGACAGTAATTTATCTGGTGGGTGTCGGACTGGTCTGGCTGGGTCCTGAAACCAAACGCGACGGGCTGGGGGAATAGTGGTCAGTAGGGCGAGCCGTGGGCGGTAGCCCGCGGGTGCGAGTACTAACGAGCCTGTTGAGTGCTGACCGCAGTTTGCGTTGCGCGGCTGTCGTGGTCATGCGGGGGTGTTGCAGGCTGTGGGGCTCACGCGAAGCCGCGGCGGGAAACGCAAGGGGGCGGGGAGTGTTGGTGACTGGCGGCATCCCTGCCGCGGCACCCGGGCACTGCGGTACCCGGCTCGCCTGCGGTCAGCACTCAACAGGCTCGTTAGTACTCGCACCCGCGGGCTACCGCCCACGGCTCGCCCTACTGACCACTATTCCCCCAG
>JBJTPZ010000082.1:0-3664 GCA_046075365.1 Planctomycetaceae bacterium | reverse complement strand
CACCGTCGCGAGGACCGCCGTCACGAGGACCACTGTCACGGGGACCGCTGTCACGGGGACCGCCGTCACGAGGACCGCCGTCGCGAGGACCACTGTCACGGGGACCACTGTCACGGGGACCACTCTCACGAGGACCACCGTCACGCGGACCGCCGTCTCGAGCGCCACCGTCCTGCTGCTCCACAACGGTCAACGACGAAGCTATGCAGCTTTCACCAGCAAGAATCAACGCTGCACACAAACCCAGTTGCCTGAATAACATCGCTACACTCCTGTGTGAGTCTCACAACTGAACGGTATGCTCGGAAAAACAGCGAAATGCCCCTCTGGGATTCGAAAAATCCGGGAAAATGGCGATGCAATCCAGAAAATAAATCCAGCTACAGACTCGTTGGGTCCATCAATTCAACCGAATTGCCCGAAATGTCGCTGATGTAGACCGATCGAGTCCCGTCGCGGTGAGGCTTCAGGCCAGGATGAACCGTTGCCTTTGCCGACGTAAACGCAATGTGCGGCGGATGATGCCCCGGCAACACCAAAGCCAGATGAATGTTTGAGAATTTCAGGAAGGCCCAGGTCGCATCCTGATAAACCACCTCGCAGCAAAACTCACCACAATACCACGCGACAGACTCGGCAATATCCCGCACCTCAATCGCCACGTGATGCATTGAATCCAGTGTGCCCGTCATCTCAGAAATCCTCCCGATAAAAAACGGCAGCGATCATACCCGCCGCAACACTGACAGCACCGCACAAATTAGCCCTGCACAAACACCAGCCGAACTGCCAGAGCCCAGAACAGCAATCCCGTGAGCCTGTCCAGCCACCTGCTCAGCCCCGCATGCCCCTGCAAAAAAACACCCAGACGGCCAGAAAAAAAACCGATCAGACTGAACACCAGCACCGCATTCAACGTAAACAACACACCCAGCAACGCCAACTGCTGCTCTCGACCACCAGTCCGGTCATCAACAAACTGAGGCAGAAAGGACAGGAAAAACAGAGCCACCTTGGGATTCACGGCATTTGCCAGCAGCCCCCGCGAAAACCAGGCCCAGCCGCCAGAAGCCTGCCGCTGACCAGAATCAGCCGACCCCGCGTTTTCAGACTCCGCCACATCCGGTAATCGCAGCACGCCACTGCTGCGCAATGCCCCCCAGCCAATCCACACCAGATAACCAGCACCCGCCAGCCTTAGCACACGAAATGCCACCGGCGAAGCCTGCAGAAGTGCCGACACCCCAAGGACAGCCAGTGCAGTATGCAACAGACAACCGGTGCCACACCCCACACCAAAACCCACTGCCGCACGCCAGCCACGCGATAAACCCAGACTCAAAGTAGCCAGCACGTCCGGACCAGGCGAAACCGTAATCAGAAACGCAGCCGCCAGAAAACGCAACAGCTGTTCGAGCGACAGGTACATGCAGTTGCCCCCTCAGTCAGAAGGCAATGTGCTTAGCGACGAGCATTGATGACAGCCAGTGAAGACTGAACCATCCGTCGAGCCTGAACAGCACGCTGGACCACATTGCAAAAAGCCGCAGCATCAGCCACGCCCGACAGACGCAGCAGCGTCTGACCACCAGCGGACTTCAGCCGGATATCGGCGGCCCGGTAAAAATTCTGCCCCGGTAACTCGTCGATCACAACCGAATCAACTTCACTCAGATCAACCGATGATGTTCGCTGGCTGCCCAGGGAAGACCAAATCTGCATCGAACGGTTCGTCAGGATGTAACGAGACCCCAGCAGACGAGCAAAAAAGAGCAGGGCACCCAACGGTGCCACCAGCGGACCAAACAGCAGATACGAAACCGGAATGCCAAAAATACGCACCGGAATGCTGCACATCAGCCGGCCAATCAAACGGCCCGCAGAACTGGCTGCCACTGAGGGAAACTCGGTCATGATCCGAGCCTCTGTTGTGGAACTGACACCCGCTATTGCCTGAACTGCCATACCCTGGACCCGCCAGTACTGTCGAAAAACATGACTACCAAAACCTGTCCGACGCCACGATTCTACCGCTGAAGGACCCAACAGACAACCAGGGACAGGTGATTCCGGAACATGACCACTTACCGGAATCTTGAAAAAACCGCCGGCTAAATGCTTCTCACACACCCAACCGCAGCCCCCGTCCGACTCCTGCACGGGAAAATTGACATCAGCTGCCCCAGTTCATCGCCGTAATGCTCAGCTGCAGCACCGTTGCCAGCGACACCCAGATGAAGTACGGCACCTGAACCAGACTCACCCACCGATAATGCCGCCAAACAGCCACCATCATCCAGATAATGGTCACCCATACCACCAAAATATCCGCCGCAGCCCACGGCAGGTTTCGCAGCCCAAACTGAATCGGAGTAAAAATCAGATTCGCCACCAGATTGATGGCGAACGGCAACGCCACAAACCCCGGCAGCCTGCTTCTAAAAGCCTGCACAAAAACGAACCCAAAACTCACCACGATGATCGGGTAAAGAATCTGCCAGATCAGCCCAATGGTTCGCGGAGCTGGCGTCCAGTCGGGTTTTACAAGCGAGTTGTACCAGTCAATCCAGGGCATGAGTTGAACAACCTGCGAAAGGTCAAGGATCTGCTCAGAATACTCCACCATCCGCCGGTTTCATGGAGCCTGTACGCGGTCCACCCTGATCGACTCAATCTCCAGCCTGAACGGCCCGGCCTTTTTGTCGCTCAACGTAAAGCCCACGGCGCTGATCTCGTCCGGATTCACCGCACCAGCCCCCTTCACAGACCTGCCGAACGAAGTGGCCTCGAACTTATCCAGCGGGACTTTAACTTCGATCCATTCGCCCCTCTTCGTTTGCACCGTCGCCCGATACGAAAAGGCCATCCGCGGCTTGTTGAGGTACAGGTTCAGCAAATATTCCCGGCCATCGCCTCGCACTTTGGCGACCAGCACATCGCCTTTCGACAGCTTCAGAATCCTCGACCTGGAACGCACCGAGGCGAATCCGCCGTTGTTCTCCAAAGACAGATTGCCAAAGAACTCCATCGTCTGCTTATCGGTAATCTTGAACTGCCCCTCAGAGACGCCACCCATCACGCCGTCATTGACCGTCTGCCAGTCCTTTGCAGAATCAGCTCCGCCCGCGCCAAACAAGATCCGTGACGTCTCATCGGCCATGGCGAACGTTCCGAAGACCAGAAGAATAAAAGCTGCCGAGGCACCGTTCCAACTGACCATTCTCTGCTCCTGATTCGTCAACACAACACTCTTCAACGAACCTTCCCATCGCAGCAAGGCAACTGTCGCCGAAATCAACACGGTTTGACCTTCCCACCAGCTCAATCCGAGTTTGGTCGATCACATGGCCCGGAGGGAGCATTGTTGCGGTTGCACCGACCGCCGACCATGTGCAGCTCAGCACCGCCCGCTTCGCAGGGAAGCAGCGCATGGTTTCAGCAGTTCACTGTCGCCACGTCAACATCCCATTCCTCGAGGTCAACCACACCGAACGCTGTTTTCTGGTGCGAGAATCGATAACATGGCACTGGAATACTAGTCGCCGAGAACTCTTTTACCAGCCACCAGTTCCCCCCAATACGATGCCCCCGCCACAACTGCAGGCTTCTGAAACGTCAAATGGACCCGTCGTGCTTTTGACGGGAGCCTCCGGCTACGTTGGCG
>JBJTPZ010000081.1:0-11115 GCA_046075365.1 Planctomycetaceae bacterium | reverse complement strand
GTTCCGGATGTGGTTCCCAGCCAGAGTGTCGATTCTGATGGCAGTGAGGCTGCGTATCCGTCGCCCTTCAGCAGATTAGTGACGTCAAGCGAGTAGGTAATCAGCGAACCTTCGTAGGCGGGACTTTGGCCCTGCAGGGTCTTGGTGACATCAAGCGTTGGTGAAAAACCGAAGTCAGCCGTCAGGACATTCGTCGAAGTGAGTGTGACAGCCTGCTGCGGCTTCGTTGAGATATTCCAGCCGGTCGGAACGTCGGTGTCATTGGCATCGGCGACAACGATGAATTTGGCTGCCGGCAGGCCCGTGAAACTGTAGGCTCCGGTTGCACTGGAGGTTGTCGTGCCCCAGAGCGGATCTGTGGTATCAAGTACTCCGTCACCGTCAGCATCGTAATACAACGAAACTTTGATGCCGGACATCCCGGACTCGGTGCCATTCTGAATACCGTCACCTGTGATTCCGCCAGTGCCCGTTCCTTCATCACGGAAGATGGTGTCACCCAGCGAAAGACTGCCTGAGACCAGTACTGTGTGGGTGTCGGTTAAAATGGGCGTTCCATTGAGGAGGCCGGTGGTTCCGGTATTTACAATGGTTGGGCCAGTGGTCGAAGAGTAGTTCGATGGCACGAGAACTGAGAATGTCACTTCGAACGAGTCATTTAGCAGTGACTTATTGAGAACCCAGCGGATGTCCGTGACGGAACCCTCGCCCGGATCCTGCTTTGAATTGCCGTTGGTGTCAGTCCATGCGGGTTCAGTTTTGGTCCACGATGTTCGGTTGTTGGTCGAGTAATAGACTGTAGCTGTGGCACCAGTCGGAATGTCAATCGCGGCGGCAGATCCGGCTTTGTAGGTGGTGTTCGCAGGAACGCTGTCCTCGATGACCGCTGGGAGTCCCTGGTCAGGCCAGCCAAAACGAGTAAGTGAGCTGCTGTTGTTTAACAACAGGTTAAAGGTTGCTTCGCCGGAGGAGACGTAAAGGGAGCCTGACTTGTCAAGACTTAAGTCTGAGGACGGGGCCGCGAAGGTGACGGGTGGAACGGATGTCCCGTAGTCACCGTTGAATTTCTCGTTGTCGTAACCGGAAGCCACTTCCTGGTAGGGCGACAGACTGAGTGTGGAGCCGTATCGCAGAGGCAGGTATTCATACCAGACAAGCCCGACCACCCCGGTATTGTTCGGGTTGACATGTTCGAAATACATCTGATCTTCGAATGGCAGCAGTTGCTCAGTGCCATCATTCAGTTTCACGATGAGCAGACCGTAACACTTCACCAGTCGACCGGCCGAAGCGTCAAAAAGATCGGGGTCACCGACGGGCTGCAGCCAGGCGTTGCGGTCAGGAACGAAGTCGCCGTCGTTGTCAAAACCGAACCCGACATTGCCGAGGTCGTACCAGACACCCTCGGAAACCTGGGCCCCGGAAATACGTGATGCAGTGCCGGACGGGCGCCAGCCAAGGCTGGCCTGGATCGCATCGAGATACTGGTCGGGAACTTTACCGTTGGTGTTTGGCCAGATCTTGTTGGCCATCGCACTGATTTCATTGCGAGCCGTCATTTTGCGCTCGTCGAAGACGCGGCGGATACCATCGACCGAGTCTGCAGGATCCTGAGCCGAAACCCACACGTCGTAGTTCAGTTCGAGGTCATCAGCGACCACCGGCGCAGAACCGGTGACGCTGTTGTTGGATGCGTCTGTTACGGGATAAGAGACGAGAAAATACTGGGTCAGCGACTGACCAGGGGCGATTGAAGGAATCAGGCGAGTTGCGTCCGTGGTTCCGCCCTGGTGCGTGAATGAGAACGAACCACTGTAGTCACGCAGGGGATCTGAATCCGGAATTGTCGTTACGGGATAAACGCCCGGTGTGCCCGCACCCGTCGATGTGTTTGTCAGATTTCCAATGTTGACCACAACATCGGTCAGTGTGCTGCTGCCAGTGTTGGTAATGGTCACCCCGAGGTAGGCGGACTTAGGTCCGTAAGTCGCAGGCGTTTCGACGTTTGAGTCGACGACAAGGTTGTAGGCCGTCACTACTTTCATCTGCAGGCCACCATCTGCCAGCTGGGCCGCCAGCAGACGACGATCCTCCAGCTGCTGCACTGCCCGTGCTGAGTTGCGTGCACGGTATCCGCGGCGACTGCCTGCGGGTTGAGACCGAAAGGAGGCAAGCCAGTTGCGGAGAGAGGTTGCTGGTGAGGATTTTTCAGACATCTTTAGGCACCTTAACGCGTGGTAAAGCCGTCGCGCATGTCAGGATAGTGGTGTACGGATTATCAGACAGCAGAATTACTGATGAACTAACGTTGCGACGTCTGGGCGTGCGGCAGAGGGGCAGCGGTGACGCTGCTATTTGGTCCCCTCTTAATCGCTGGCGTGCGCGAAGGTGAAATTCGTCCGCCAGAAAATTCCTGAATTTCCAGGTTTTAGCGCGTGCTGCGTAGTCTGAGCGTGTTCAAAGGTATAACCGGCAAATTCGGGGTGGTAGAATTACTATGAGTATGTCCGCCTGTGTGCTGGTGATCGAATGTCCGTGGTCGTCCATCAGGCGTGTCTGTTGCTGCCCTTATCCTGCCCTTAACGCTCCTCAATCTGCACCTCACAGAATGTCAATGCCGCCAGTCCGTTCTGGCCATACAGCAGGTGCTCTGGATTCCAGCTGGCACTGTCGAGATATGTAATCCGGTCGGCCTGCGTCGCAGCCTTCAGCTTCAAAACCAGACGCCGGCCACCAGTCGACTCGTCCAGCCTGCCCGCTTCCACCTGGCCCCGCTGCCCGGCCAGTGTAAACTCACTGATCAGCCTCGCATCCCAGCGCATCGGCTGGTCAAACTCCAGTATCACCTCGTCCCGCGACGCACCTGCGAACCAGGCACGCTGCAGATTCGGTGAGTCAAACGGCTGTCGCTCCGCCCCATACAAATCATGCTGCATCAGCGGCTGCAGATACTCGGCGAACTTTGCATAGCCGGCCGCCGGAAAATGACAGCCGCCGGGTGGCTTGACTCCCAGTGTCGAAATCACAGTCAGATTCGAAAACAGCCGCGGCAACGTTCGCTGCACTTCACGCAGCCGATTGTCTGAACCATCAATCCCCATCGCGCATGACTTCGGCCAGATCTGGAATGCATAGTAATGCTGCAAATTCGGATAATCGCGTTTCCATGCAGCCGCCAGCTTCACAAAGTACTGCTGGTACGTTTCATACCCAAAGCCGCCCGTCGGTCCGTCAGCCCCCTGGTCGTTTTCGCCCTGATGCCAGATCACGGCTCGCACGGCATGTGTCAGCCCGGCCTGCTGCACCCGCCACAGCATGCGCCCGTAGATCGTGCCTGCATCTGTCGGGAAGGACTCGTTCCGCTGATGCTGATCGATGCGCGTGCCACCGACGGCCCCGTTGATGATGCAGATCGGCATATTTTGACTTTCTGCCAGTCGTCGCCCCAGCTCCAGTCCCCAGTAACCGATCTCGGAACGACCGCCGGGGCTGCGTGCTTCAGCCGGAGCCCACAGCTGCAGCCGAGCACCATGCGGATCACCCGACGTCGCCCCAAACGTTCGGACCCAGTCGCTCGGCTGCGGCGGGTTCTCTTTGCCGAAGTCCGTGGCCACCGCATTCGACTGACCGATGATCAGAAACACGTCGCCGCAGACCAGATTTCCAGCGCGATGCAGCACCGTTTCCACACCGCCCCGACGACTGCCAAACTCGCTGCGATATCGGATCAGGCCCGGCTTCAGTCTGACGATCACACGATATTTCCCCTCCGCATCCGGCTGTACAGACTCCTCGGCATAAATCTGATCATCTGCATACACCCTGACAAAAACCCGTTCCGCCGGTTCCGTGATTTGGCCGGCATGCACAAGCTGTCCCCACCACTCGCCAGCTGCACCCACAGCCTCGCGCCCGATGAACTGACCGTCCGCCGGCTGCTCAGTCTGGCCGACCGGCCGAGCAATCCAGGCTTCCTGGTTCTTAGGCGGTTCCTGCACAGAAATCACAACCGTCTGCCGCACGGCAGCTCCGCCGTTGTCCAGTTCAGCCGTCACTCGCAAGCTGCCACTGCCCTGAGCCCGCTGCAGCACCAGTCTGCCTGATTCCTCCGCCGAAATCGTCGCGACATCGTCCAGTCGCCAGCGAATATTCAGGGCTCCAGCCCCCGCTGCCTCGAGCTCCGCCAGATTCTGCACGTCAGGCACAATCTCAAGCTGTGAGCGACCATCCCAGTGCGCTGGAGCATTCAGCTGAAACACCGGCTCCGGCACACTGTTCCGGATCGAGATCGCGACATCCTGCGTACGCACTTCAGCACCATAACTGGCCCGCACCGTCAGCGTCGCAGGCAGCGCATCAGCTACCCGACCGGCTGCAAACTCGTACGACAACTGATCGGCTGCCACAACACGCTCCACGCCGTCCCGCCGCAGCAGCCACACGATCTTGTCCGCACCGCCGGCCTGCGCTGTGACCATGGCAGTTGAGTTCTCGTCCACCACCAGCTGCTGCGGGCTTACTGAAAACCGGTCCCCCGACTGAACCGGTCCGCCCACCAGCAGCTGGCCAGACTTCTGGTTCTCATACTGCAGTCGAACCCATTCGGCAGACCTGACAACCGACGACACTCGTACCTCGTCCAGATCCCCCTGAAAATCGTAGTTGTTGTACCAGCCTCCCATGTACAGCCGTGCCGGGGTCTTGATGTTCAGCGGGCTGCCTCGATCACGATTTTCACTGTCCAGTACACCGTTGATATAAAGTTTTGCCTCACCCCGGCGATACGTGTGCACCACCTGAGTCCACTCGCCGGTCGCCAGACGCCGCTCGCCATTCACATTTCCGCCCGAAAAATAGCAGTCCATGCGAATATGCGGCGGACTGCGAAACTGCATGACCACTTTCCCCTGAGCCGCCTCATTCCCCCAGCCAATCAATGTTGAATTGATGCGTTCCGCGCGAAACCACACTTCCGTACTGTGGTCCTCTGAGCCCATCGGCAGAGTGGCAATCTGCTCCCCGCCGGAGATTCCTCGGCCTTCGTCGAAATGCCGCGCCCCGCCAATCATTCCGGCCACGTCATGAGTGCCAGTGTCGCTGCTGTCGATGGCCCCCACCTCGTCGCGCACCGCTTTGTGCATGTGCCAGACACCGCGATACCCGCTGGATTCGTTAAAGACAGCCGTTCCGTCCGACTCACTGGACGCATCCGGATTGCCCCAGTACATCCGCAGCTCCTGTCGCGCTGCCCCGCGAATTTCCGGAATCCGGACCCAGATGCTGGCTGTGCCAGACTTTGCATCCCAGTGCTCGATCTGATAACTGAGCGGTGTACCGTCCGTCGAGGCAAACCGGACATCCGCCCCGTCCGCGGCAGCCTGGGAAAAATCAAACAGATCCCGATGCAGGCGCACCAGCAGCGGAAACTGCTCGACTCGCGCGTCCGCCGGCAATTCCACTCCCTGCTGCGTCGTCAGAATCCAGAGCAAACCGGAATGTTGCCACGCCTGCCACTGGGCTGGCGGCGGGCCGGTTACAGTCTGAGCCCGCGGCAGACCCCACAGCGTCTGCAGCAGCGAGTACATTTCAGGGTCGTGCTGTCGCAACTGCGCTGCATTAAACGGGAAAAAATCGTTCGTCGAAAAAAACGCTTCTGTGCTTTCCGCAAAGTACTCCATCGGGCTGGACATGGCGTAAGCCCGCACCTGAGCTGAGCGGCCATCTCCAAACCGCTGCTCGACCTTTTCATACCCGCCACCAGCCTTCGCTCGCTCGTACGCACCCTGCAGTGCCACATTGCCAAAACCGTCCGGCAGAAATCGATCGTGCCAGGCGTGAGCCAGCTCGTGCAGTGTGAAATTCGGCATCCGCCGCGTTTCACGTTCGAAATCCCGAATGTCCGAAAACTCCACTCCCTTCGCCATCGCGGGATCACGCCCGTTGTCCTTCAGCCAGCCGGCTCCCGGATGATATTCGGCCCGCGGCTGCACACCAGGATACACGGGCGAAAACCAGAGAGGCACTTTCTGCAGCTGTACCACCGCGGCGGCCGGAACCACCTGCCTGATTTCCTGCAGCTGCAGGGTCAGCAGTTCAACTGCCCGCGTCGTGGCCTCTGGCTCTTCCTCCAGCAGTCGCTGATTGATGTGCAGGGTCCAGCCTTCAACCACACGGTCTTGCCAGACCGGCTCCTGCGGCGAATTCGCTGCCGTGGCAGTCCGTGCCACAGCCGTCTGCCAGCAGATCACGAACAGCAGAACACACACTGAAACAAAACGCATGGGTGGTTCCTGACAGGCAAGTTTGTGCAGAGTTACCGAGGTCGAGCTCCGCCGAATTCATACTGTAGCGATCTGACGTCGCTGCACAAAATCACCGGGCAGCTGCCGCTGTTCGATGACCGTGCATACGCTGCACTGACTTTGAGAACGGCAGCCGCCTTCACTTTGCCTTCAGGTTCACCTGCTACACTCTGCATCACCAATAGTTTTGCAGGAATGTATTGCCGTGATCCGTATTGCAATTGTCGGTGGTGGCCCGGGAGGTCTGATGACCGCGTGGCTGCTCAGCAGACTCGCCAACCAGCCGATTTCCATCACTCTTCTGGAAGCCTCTCAGCGGACCGGCGGCAAAATTCTGACACCTCGTTTCCGCAGTTTGCCGGTCAGCTACGAAGCCGGCGCCGCTGAATTCTACGACTACTCCCCCATCGACCATGATCCGCTTAAGGAACTTGTCAGTGAGCTGGGGCTTTCCATCAGCCCCATGGGCGGAAACTCGGTGTTTCACAATCGCCGTCGCCTCGCTACGCTGGAAGACGTCAGCAGTGTCTTCAGTCCCGCTGTCAGTCAGGGCTGGTCGACATTTCATGAACAGGCCAGGGCCAGTATCAGCCCGCGCGAATTCTATGAGTCGGACGGTTCGGATCCCGGACCGGTCGCCTGGCCTGCGGCCGCACTGCCGGTGCCGCGTTTTAACTCAATCGGCCAGCGGCTGCAGTCCCCGCAATTGCAGACGTTTCTTGAAACCATGATCCACAGCGATCTGGCCGCTGAATGGTCGCAGACAGATGTCACGTACGGGCTGCAAAATTATCTGATGAACCATCCGGATTACATGCGGCTGTACAGCATCGCCGGAGGCAACGAGCAACTGGTGCAGCGGCTGCTGCAGTCGACTCCGATGCAGGTGCGGCTGAATCATCAGGTGCTGGCCGTGGGTCGCGCCGCCGGCACTCAGATCCAGCTGCAGATCCGTCATGAAGATTCAGTGACCGAAGCAGAGTTTGACTTTGCTGTGCTGTGTCTGCCCGTGCTGCCGCTCAGGGCAATTCAATTCAGAGGCGTGCGTCTGGCGGATGCCATGCAGCGGCATCTGCAGCAGTTTGATCATCCCGCGCATTATCTCAGAGTGACATTGCTGTTCCGCAGGCCATTCTGGAAAGACTGGCTGGCCGATTCGTGGTGCATGCTGGACGCGTGGGGCGGCTGCTGCCTGTACGATGAAACGTCTCGGCAGCCGGAATCCGTTTGCGGCATTCTGGGCTGGCTGTTCGCGGGGGACACAGCAGGTGAACTGAGTCAGCTCAGCGATGATCAGCTGATCCGTACAGCCATCGAAACATTGCCCCACGGACAGGCACAGGCCGGCGAACTTCTGCTGGAAGGGCACGTGCATCGGTGGCTCGGAGCAGTCAGTGCCATGCCCGGAGGCGAACACGCCACTCGTCTGGACCTGCGGCACCAGCCTGAACCGGTCGAACATCCGCGATTGTTTCTGGTCGGCGATTACCTGTTTGATTCCACGCTCAATGGAGTACTGGATTCTGCGGATTGTGTGGCCAGCTGGATTGCGGCAGAAATGGAACAACCGTGAACGCCTGTAGACAAAATAAAACCTGGCCTTCCCGACGCGAAGGGCAAAAGTCCGCCTGGGCCGTGAGACGGCACAAGCGGAGTGCCAGGATGCAGTGTTTTTGAAGGCAGATGTCGGGCTGGAAAGCACGCGCACTGCCACTGGAAATTACCCGTCACCCCGGCTCCTGCAGCTACAACCCTCTGAACACATTTTGGACGTTACCGTGTCAAACGCAGGCTCAGCGAATTCGGCAGATATCATTACCGCAATACCCGGGGCAACTCTGCAGGCCGTCCTGCTGGCCGTTCAGCTTCCGGCAGGCTGGCTACCCGCCATCTGGGGATCTCGTCTGTTTCGCGGCTGTACCAGCGTCGGGCTCGCTTCGCCCGAACGTCTGGCGGAACTGCCAGCAGCCGTGCCGGCTGGCAGCCACTCGCTGCTGCTCCTGACACTGCCGGACACAACCCCCGTTGCCGATTTCTCGCTCAGCCAGCCGCACACGGACGCACTGCGGACGTGGGTGGCGGCCGCTGAATCCCCGGACGACGGGCCCGCTCAGCTGATTCAGCTGCAGGGTGTTCTGATGTTCGTCGGTCGCTCACGAGTCGCCATCTCGGGCACTCCCGATCGCATCCAGGCGGTCGTCGGCAGCGTGGTTGAGCACTGCTGGCTGCAGGCACAGGTTCAGCAGCTGGAACAGCAGATCGCCGGTCGCTGGCAGGAACTTGAGCAGGACACTCCGGCTGCTTTTGAGCTGAACGAAGCGATGCTCGAACGCCGCCAGCAGCTGCAGGAAAGATTTGGCCGCATGATTGCCGCGAAAGCTCTGCTGGCAAGACTGGCACCACTGATCGACTGCCCGGCTGCCTGGCCTCCCACTCTCACCACTCAGGCCGCCGAGCGACTGCGAGAAAAATCTCGTCTGTCCGATCGGCTGCAGCTGCTCCGCGAACAACTGGAGGTCTTTGAGCGGGTGTATGAACCCTGCGGGCAGCGGATCAGTGATTTCCTCAGCAGTCGAAAAAGCCACACTCTGGAATGGGTGATTGTCGTGCTGCTGGCCTGCGAAACGCTGCTGCTGGTTGTCGACCTGCTCAGCAGTCTGACAGAATCAAACTGACCAGCGATTTGTACGGTGTCCGATTCCTGATCTGGCTCTTTCAGACGAACCTGCCCCATGCGTTATCGTTCGATTGATCTGCTGCGAGCCTATGCAATCGCCGTGATGGTGATGGTGCATTTTCTCGAGAATCTGGCAGGGACGCGTGACTGGAGCCCTGATGGATTCGGGGCCCCGATCTTCGCGTTTCTCAGCGGCGTCAGCTATCGCCTGTGGCTGAGCAGTCGGCAAACACAAGGCTGCTCGAATCGGCAGATCTCGAAAGAAACAGTTCGCCGGGGTCTGTTTCTGGCCGGGCTGGGATTTGTTTTTAATGCGTTTGTCTGGCTGCCTGAGGACTTGTTTACCTGGGATGTGCTTACGTTCCTTGGCGCCAGTCTGCTGCTGCTTAATGTGGTACGGCACATGCCGCCGCCGGTACTGCTGCTGACCATCGGGCTGTCTGTAGCGGTCAGTCCCGTTCTGCAGCAGATCGTCGATTACAGCGCGTGGTGGAGCGCGGGCTACTTTGAAACCGAACAGACACTGTCTGAGCTGACGATTGGTTTTCTGGTGACGGGCTACTTTCCTGTATTCCCGTGGATTGCTTTGCCGTTCACCGGGTTCCTGTCGGCTCCTGCCATTCTGGGACTGCCGTCTGCGACACAGCAGCAGCGACGTTTCTGGATCTTGTCCTGCTCCGGCCTTGCGGCACTGGTGGTTGTGTTGCTGGCAGTCCGCTGGACGACAGCGTGGGGACAAGTCTGGCTGCCCGCATGGACCATGTTTCCCGCCTCGGTGCCGTACATGCTGGGGGCTCATGGGATTGTCGTGCTGCTGCTGGCCGCACTGCATACATTGGTGGATCAGCAGCAGTCGTGGACGGTTCCTGCGTGGCTGCTGTCACGGGCCCGGCGATTCAGCAGGTACTCGCTGTCTGTTTACATCCTGCATCATCTGGCACATCTGTGGCCGCTTTGGATATACGGTCTGTGGCAAACCGGCGAGGTGACACAGTACTGGGGCCAGGCGTTGTCGTGGTGGCCCGCCTTTGGGCTGTCGCTCCTGTTTCTGATCTGCTGTGACTGGCTGCTGCAGCGACTGGAGCGACACCGCGTTCCGACGATTGAAAACCTGCTGCGCTGGCTGTGCGAGTAACTCAGTAACGATCGTGTCGAGCCGGGCGTGCGATGGTGGGCGGTGGGCGGGCGGTGGTCAATGGTCAGGCGAGCCGCGGACGGGAGTCCGCGGGTGTGGGAGGTGAGGGGCCTCGGTGTGGGCTGCCCCCTTGTTCGATGGAATGAAAGTCATGACGATACGGGTGCTTTGCAGACAGTTGGTCTCACGCAAAGCCGCGAAGGGAAACGCGAACGTCAGTGGTCAGGCGAGACGCGGACGGGAGTCCGCGGGTGTGAGTGCCGGTGGGCGGCTGGCGTTCGACGGCATCCATGCGGTACGTCCGGGCAATGCCGCAGCCGGCTTGCCTAAGAGCCCTGGCGTGGGAGCGGTTTCAGGGCGGGTGGCCCCCTCACCCCCGACCCCTCTTCCCCGTTTCACGGGGGCGAGGGGAGGAGTCGGTGTTCGGTGTTCGGTGTGGGCGAGCCGCGGACGGGAGTCCGCGGGTGTGAGTGCTGCCCGCGTTCGGCGGCAGCCATGCTGCACACCCGGCCACTGTCGTAACCGGCTCGCCTTTCCAGTTGCTCGAGTCTGCGTTCTGTGGCAGATATGCCATGGTCCGTTCTCTGATGCAAAGGGCTTCCGATTGTTTTGCTGGCGATCCGGTGCTGGCCTGGAGTCGCAGAGGGGCGGGCAAAAAATTGCCGCAGCATGGGCCTTCCAGAAGCCGAGGACGCCAGCGGGAATGTGCTGGGAATGGGCCGTGAGCAGCCACATACGGAGTTCAAAACGGCGTGTTTTTTAGGGCAGATCGCGGGCTGGAAAGCCCGAGCTGCGTTTGGTCCTTGTTGTCGGTCCGGCGTGGGCCCCAGTGCTGTTTAACTGCACAGCATGCTGCCACGGCACTGCCCACGGCAGCGCCGGTCAGATGCGCCAGCGGCAAGGGCACAAACGAACGGTCACTGACAAACAGTGTCTGCCCCGCATAAATTTCAGCGGCAATTTTCAGAAACTGACAGATGACGGCCAGTCCTGCAAAAGTC
>JBJTPZ010000080.1:0-6914 GCA_046075365.1 Planctomycetaceae bacterium | reverse complement strand
ATGCGGCGTGCGAATTGGTGAAATCAATCTGGATCTTCGGCTGTCGCAGTCAAGGCTGCACTGTCTCCGCCGAGATGCTCTCAGTCTTTCCCAGCTGATCGACCACTGGTCGCTCTTCCAGGTACCTCTGAATGTCATGATCACGGTGCCTCCGATTTCCGGCGTGAATTCGGAATCGCAGCGCGAAGACTGGTTGCGCAGTGTGCTGCTGATGTGTCTGTCGAAGGAACGGGTGACGGGCATCTGGCTGTCGGACTGGCAGAGCTGCACCGACGGTACTGATGGCTCGGCACTGATTGGTGCCGACGGTCAGCCGGACAGCAGCCTGAAGTTGCTGCAAAAGCTGACTCGCGAACTCCTCTGGTAATCCTCAAAACGAGATGGTGGTGGCAGGTGCGGTCCGCAGCTGTTTTTTCGATCCGATCAGTGGTTCGAATGCTGATCTGTCTGGTTTCGCTGCTGATCGTTGGCGGGTCTGCAGGTGTCACCTGTGAGTCGCCTGCAACTGCCGGTGTGCCGCGATTACGCAGTAATCAGCATCCGATTTCGATCACTGAAGCCAGTATGTTCGTGACCAAAACGACCGCCAGAACTCGGCTGCAGATGTTCGCCGAGGATCTGGTCCTGTTTCAGGGGCTGGAACCGGACTCGGCCGATCGGATTTCGGCCGACGATCTGCGGCGAGGTCTGGAGGATCACAAGGCATTTCTGCTGGAAAAATTTGTGGTTCGGGATGCTGCTGGCGAGCGTCTGACGGGTCGTGTTACGGATCTTAAACCGTTTGAAATCCCGGCAGACGGCATTCCTTCAACAGAAATGATGAAGCATTCGGCTGTGTATGAAATTGAGCATTCATTTGCCTCGCCACCAGAGTTTCTGACGATTCAGCAGGATATCGCGGACGAGAACTTCATTATTCCCAGTGAGATGAGTCTGCATGTTCATCAGAGTGGAACTGCACTGAATTTCGCTGAGCGACTGCTGCCGGGAGCATCGACAACGGTCAGGTTCGACTGGGAGGCACCGTTGTCCGAGGATGCGTCGGACAGTGAATGGGAGCTGTGGTTTGAAAAACAGCGTGAGAAGACTTTGGGAATCACCAGCTACAGCAGCGTGTACTCGTTTGTGTATCTTGAACCGGCAGAGATTCGTCATGAGTTGCTGATACCGCTGGCTACTCTGGGAACGATGATTCAGTTGCGGCATCAGGATCCGTCATTTGTGGATGTGTCTGAGCAGGACGTGATTCGAAAGGACGTTGAGAAATGGCTTAGCGGTCAGAATCCCGTGCTGATTAATGGCCGCGCTGTGGCTCCCAGATTCTCACGCATCGACTTCTATTCCCTCGATTTGTCAGACTTCGCTGCTCAGGCTGAACCGCGTCGCGTCAGTATGGCCAGTGGGCGGGTGGGTGTGATCATGTCGTATCAGCCGGAGGACGGAATTGTTCGGGATGCCTCGCTGACGTGGAACCAGTTCTATTCGTCGATGACAAAGATTCCTGCGGTGGTGATTGCCGGGCCGGAGCGAGTGGAGCGTTTTGAGTTTTCGCGGTTTAACAAGCCCGCAGAGAATACTCTGACATGGGCCTGCCCTGAAGCCCTGCTGCCGCAGCCAGTACAACCGGTGCTGGTGCAGCTGCCGGCACCGCCAGTTCTGAAAGTGCCGTTTGCCGGAGTGATTTTGCTGGTGGCGGCCTGCTGCGCGTTCTGGCTGTTGCGGGCACGCCCTTATGGCCGAATTTCAGCGGGGCTGTTTGCTGCACTGGGACTTGTGCTGATGGTGATACCGGCGGCAGCCACTGAGATTGCTCATCCCTGGCGCAAGCCGGAGTTGCCTGCCGGCACTGCAGCCGATGTGGCTCGCACGCTGCATCGTGGTATGTATCGGGCGCTGGATTTTGGAACGGAGGATCGAGTCTTTGATGTGCTGGCAACGTCTGTGGATGGTCCGTTGCTGGAACAGTTGTATGTGCAGCTGATGGATAGTTTGCGCGTCCGAGAGCAGGGTGGTGCCGCCGCCCGGATCCGCGCTGTGGACTATGAGCTGGCGGAACTGCAGCCGCGCAGTTCAGCCGCAGGTGAAGCTCCATGGCCAGGATTTTCCTGCAACGTACGCTGGCTGGTTGCGGGAACAGTAGAACACTGGGGGCATGTGCACGAACGGCAGAACCTGTTCAACGGCCGTCTGACCGTGGAACCTCGCAACGGCGAATGGAAGATCACTCGAATGGACATTCTTGGGCAGGAGCAGAAATCTGCGCGGACCACCCTGCGGAAATTCTGAAACTATTGCGGTGGTTCATCTTCATCGCTGGCAATGACGAATTCTTCCTCATTGACCATGACCGTATCACCGGCTCTCAGCTTTCGGCCGCGGCGTGTTTCGACGACGCTGTTGACCAGTACGGAGCCTGACTGGATCAGGCGTTTGGCTTCACCTCCCGAGCTGACAACCTGAGCCAGTTTCAGAAACTGGTCCAGCTCTATGTAGTCGGCCGAATGATGTCCTTCTGCTGCGCTGTTCATGAGGTTCTCAAAAAGAAGTGTGGTGTTTACCACTGGGCGTTGGGACCTTTGGGCACCGGGATTTCTGCATCTGTCAGAATACCGCTGCGATTTCCATCCGCAGGACCTTCGCTGCGGATTCTGTCGAGTATTGAATGGAGTTCTGGCAGCGTGGAGGCCGTCTGAAAGTCGCCACGCAGTTTCCGGCGAACTCGCATGCCCTTCAGGTACCAGTGTGCCATTTTGCGAAACAGCACGATGGCTCGCTCAGCACTGTGTCTTTCAGCGAGGTAGTGGTACTGCTGCAGCATCAGTTCGAGGCGGTCATCGAATGTGCCGGCGGGGGTATAGTGCCCGGTTTCTTCCCACTGCACGAGCTGGCGGAAGATCCAGGGATTAGCAAGTGCTGCTCGGCCGATTGAGACGGCGTGGCAACCGGTTTCCTGCAGCATCCGGGCAGCATCTGCCACGCTGCGTACATCGCCGTTTCCGACGATCGGGATCCGCTGGACGGCTTCCACAACGGCGCGGATGCCGGGCAGGGACACGCTGCCGCTGAATCCCTGCTCGCGAGTGCGACCATGGATCGCTACCGCAGCGACTCCTGCCTGTTCAAATTCCCGGGCGAAAAAAGGAGCCGTCAGGTTTTGTGCGTCCCAGCCCAGTCGCATTTTTACGGTGACGGGCACGGGAACCGCTTCGACAACGTGCCGGACGAGGCTGACCGTACTGGATGTACTGCACATGAGTCCGGCACCGGCTCCGGCACCCGCGATGCGGTTGACCGGACAGCCCATGTTGATGTCGATCGAGTCGACTCCCAGTTCCACCAGCAGTTGAGCGGCATCAGCCATGACGGCCGGTTCAGATCCGAAAATCTGGACGGCAAACGGACGGTCTTCCGGATGAGATTCGACCATCTGCATGGTGCGTTCATTGCGACTAAGCAGAGCGCGGGCATTGACCAGATCGGTGGTGGCGAGTCCGACAGAGCCGATGCGGCGGACGATTCGGCGAAAGGGCAGCGTAGTGAATCCGGCCAGTGGAGACAGCAAATATCGGGACTGCAGGCGCAGGCTGCCATATGACACGGGGCCAGGGAATTCCGGCCTGGGAATAGCCGGGGAGAGCTGGGCCGGACTGGTGATCGGCTGTCGAAATGCGTCGGAAACGGCGCTGAAAATGGTTGCTTTTCCTGCGCAAATTCGGTGAAGAGAAGTGAACCTGAGCGGTGGCTGAGTGTCCGCTGAGCAGAGTGGCCACCGTGGCCAGCGGTCCATATTCTGTTGAAAAACCTGCGGGGATCCATCGTTTTTTAGCGGATTCCGAGGATTTCACGCGGGATGTCGAAAATTCATCGGATGCATTGGCTTTTCCTGACCTGTGCCAACTATGCTGCCGGCTGTCCCGTGCTCAAAGTTGGTGGTTGTTGTCGTAGTGCACTCTGTGCGCAGTCAATGCATCAGTCGAGGGGGCAGCAGGCCCCTGCGTAAAGGCAGGAGACCCAAATGGTGATGACAGTGCTCCAGCGTCCAACGCTGGTTCTGAATCGAAACTGGCAGCCGGTGGCGGTGTCCACCGTTGGGCGTGCCCTTGTCAAGGTCTGGAACGAAACAGCCAGAATCGTTGACCCGGCCAGCTACCAGCAGTACTCGTGGGAAGACTGGTCACAGCTCAGGCCGGAAGCCGGCGATCCTGTGATTGCAACGCAGTGGATGACTCTGCGAGTACCGGAAGTCATCACACTGACTCGCTACGACCGGCTGCCCATCAAGATCGTGGCCTTTAGTCGCCGCAATGTGTTCAAGCGGGATGGCTACATGTGTCAGTATTGTGGCTGTCGCCCTGGCAGCGAAGAGCTGACAATTGATCACATTGTTCCTCGGTCACACGGAGGTGTTTCCAGCTGGACCAACTGCGTGCTGGCCTGCATCGACTGTAATACTCGCAAAGCCAATCGGACTCCCGAACAGGCCGGCATGCCTCTGCGGCAAAAGCCCATTCGACCAATCTGGAATCCGCTGTACGCACCTCATGGAGTGCGAATCGAGAGCTGGACCCGATTTGTCAGCGAAGCCTACTGGAATGTGGAACTGGACGAGGACTGAGGTTATTCCGACGGTTATGACGATTGTGCAGACAGAACGAGCCTTCGGGGTGCCCCTCGAAGGCTCGTTCGCCGTTTCCACACTCGGCACCTTTTCCCGGGTTCCTGCAATGTCCATGTCGCAGTGTGGAAATGCCTTTCCTGCTCTGTAGAATTACGCCCTGCGCGCCCGGACCTCCGACGTCCCGGCTGCCCCAACTTTCCCTGGTTTCAGAACAGATTTCATATTCATGACGATTACTCGCCCTGACATTCGCGAGCTGCTGACCGAACGGATTCTGGTGATTGACGGATCCATGGGTGCTCTGATCATGTCCACCAATCCGGACGAAGCCTTCTATCGCGGGCAGCGACTGAAGGATCATCCGATCGACGTGAAGAATGCCACTGACCTGCTCGTCCTGACTCAGCCCCAGCTGATCACCAGCATTCACCAGCAGTATCTGGACGCCGGCGCGGACATCATTGAAACGGACACATTCAACGCCAACATTGTTTCACTGGAAGAATTTCAGCTTTCGCATCTGACCCGCGAAATCAACCGTGTGGGGGCTGAACTGGCCCGGGCTGCGGCTGACCGCGAAACTCTGCGTAACCCGCTCAAGCCTCGTTACGTCGCCGGCAGCATCGGCCCCACGAAGGTGCAGCTGTCGATGAATGCTGATCGCCCGGGAACTCGCCCGGTCACCTTTGATCAGCTGGCCCATTCTTACGCCGAGCAGGTGCGTGGCCTGATGGACGGTGGCTGTGACCTGCTGCTGCCGGAAACCAGCTTCGATACTCTGAACATGAAAGCCTGCCTGTACGCCATCGAGCAGGTTTTTGACGAGCGGGGGCAGCGCCTGCCGGTCATGATTTCCGGGACCGTCTTTACGGGCGGTGTGACACTGCTGGGCCAGTCTGTCGAAGCCTTCTTCACCTCCATCGAACACTTCCCGGCCCTCAGTGTTGGTTTCAACTGCGCTCTGGGTCCAAAGCAGATGAAGCCCTATCTGGAAACTTTGTCGGCCATGGCCCCGACATTCATCAGCTGTTACCCCAACGCCGGTATGCCGGACGGGATGGGAGGTTTCGACAGTTCAGCCGAAGAGTTCGCCGGAATCCTGCAGCAGTGTGCTCAGGCCGGTCTGCTGAACATCGTCGGCGGCTGTTGCGGTACGACTCCTGAATACATCCGCCGCGTCGCTGCGGCGGTCGCCGACATGCCCCCGCGACGAATACCTGAGCCACGCGGCATTTCCACCTATTCCGGCTTCGACTACGTGGCTCTGACTGCGGATTCAAGATTTATGAACGTTGGTGAGCGGACCAACGTCACGGGTTCGCGCCGGTTTGCTCGCCTGATTCGTGAAGAAAAGTATGACGAAGCCATCAGTGTGGCTCGCGAACAGGTCGAGGGTGGTGCAAATGTCATCGACGTGAACATGGACGAGGGCCTGCTGGATGGGCCTCGCTGCATGGAAAAGTTCCTCTGGCTGCTGCATGACGAGAACATCAAAGTTCCGATCATGATCGACAGCTCCGACTGGAACGTGATTGAAGCCGGTCTGAAATGCTGTCAGGGCAAAGGCATTGTCAACAGTATCAGCCTGAAGGAAGGTGAAGAAAAATTCCTGCAGCAGGCTCGCACAATTCGTCGCTTCGGTGCCGCGGTGATTGTGATGGCCTTTGACGAAACAGGTCAGGCCACGACCTGCGAAGACAAGGTGCGAATTTGTAAACGTGCGTTTCAGCTGCTGACGGAAAAGGCCGGTTTCCCGGCCACCGACATCATCTTTGATGCCAACATCCTGACCGTTGGCACGGGGATGGAAGAGCATGCCAACTATGCTGTGGAATTCATCGAAGCGGTACGACGAATCAAAGCCGAGTGTCCCGGTGCGAAGACATCCGGCGGGGTCAGCAACGTGTCATTTTCGTTCCGCGGCAACGAAGTTGTTCGCGAGGCCATGAATGCGGCCTTCCTGTATCACGCGATTCAGGCCGGTCTCGACATGGGAATCGTCAATCCGCAGCAGCTTGAGGTTTACGAAGAGATTGACCGTGAGCTGCTGACATATATCGAAGATGTGCTGCTGAATCGACGACCGGATGCGACCGAGCGACTGATCGAATATGCAGAAAAAGTGAAAGGCCGTGCCGACGGCGGGCGTCGTCGTGCCGACGAATGGCGCAGCGGGACCGTGGAAGAGCGACTGAAACATGCCCTGCTCCGCGGACTCACCGACTTCATCGACGAAGACACTGAAGAAGCCAGGCAGAAGTACGGGCGACCGCTGGATATCATTCAGGGACCGCTG
>JBJTPZ010000079.1:0-2430 GCA_046075365.1 Planctomycetaceae bacterium | reverse complement strand
AGGCGAGCATTTGTTCGGCGCGGCGGATGGCTCCGGCCATGCCTTCAGCTGCTGGTGTGAGGATGACTTCGGCCCCGAAGGCGAGTACCAGCCGGCGACGTTCGATCGTGGCGGTTTCGGGCATAGCGACCTGCAGCTGATATCCGCGAGCGGCGCAGACGCAGGCGAGTCCGATTCCGGTGTTGCCGCTGGAGGCTTCGAGTACGATCATACCGGGCTGGAGTTCGCCGGAATTTTCTGCCGCTTCGATCATGGCGAGAGCGATGCGGTCTTTGACGCTCCAGAGCGGATTCACGTTTTCGATTTTGGCGATGACTTCTGCGGGCAGTCCGGCGGCCAGTTTGCTGAGTCGGACGAGAGGAGTGTCTCCGATACATTCCGTGACGGAGTTGCGAATGCCGCGACGACCGTGTGCAGCAGTTGACATGGGGGCGATTCAGTGTCTGCGCGGGACGGGCCCTGCGGTTTTGCAGGCGGTCCGTGAGAACGCAGTGGGCTGGCGAGCGAGTGTGGTGTCGCTCTGTGGAGAACACGCTGCCTTGGCTGGCTGGCTGGCACGAAGCTGCGGGGGCTGGTGTGCAGCTTCCCGATAGTGGCAGAGCGTGCCAGATTCCCGAGATTACGCAACCGTGCGAGGCGATTTTTCCTGCCCGTAAAGAATCACGACAAAGAAAGTAGGGATTTGATTGGAGTGATCTTGACAATCGCGACGACACTTTGCTTAGATAAGCACGACCGAAATGGTATTATATTTCGGGGGGCGTGTTTTGGTGGAGCCGAGTGGTGCGGTGCAGGCCAAAAATAATACGCGATAAAGTTGTGGTTAATTGTTCTGCGGAAAGTGAGGTTGTGATGAAGCGTACGGGGTTTGGGTGTGTGGTGGTTCGCCGCGGCGCGTCGAGGGCGGGTTTTACGCTGATTGAGCTGCTGGTGGTGATTGCGATTATTGCGATTTTGGTGGCTTTGCTGTTGCCGGCAGTGCAGCAGGCTCGTGAGGCTGCTCGGCGGACTCAGTGCAAGAACAATCTGAAGCAGATTGGTCTGGCGTTTCACAACTTTGAGGGATCGTATGGTTTTCTGCCAACGAGTCTGCGACCGCCGTCGAATGTTTCGGGTTCGGTGGAGCAGAGTCGTGTTTCGGTGCTGACTGAGCTGTTGCCGTACATTGAGCAGGACAACATTTACAAGTCATACAACAGGGCGATTAACTGGAACCAGGGTGTCAATATTCCGTTGTCTCAGACGAAGATACCGGGGTTTCAGTGTCCATCGGACCCGACTTCGGGCTCGCTGGATACGGCACCTCCGGGCAGCAACGGTGCGTATGTCCCGGGGATTGCCGCGACGACCGCTTATTCACCGATTTACGGGATTGCACCGGGTGTCTTTACCCAGTTGCTGGGGCGTAATCCTCCAGACCTTTACCGGGATCCGGCTTCCGTATTTGCGGGCGAGAATCCTCCTTATACCTACGTGCGTGGTTTCTTTCCGAAGAACGCGACGATCAGTCCCAGTACTGGTTTGCAGTCGGTGAAGGGGGCGCAGTTCAGGGACGTGCTGGATGGTTTGTCGAATACTTTGGCGATTGCTGAGTCTGCGGGTCGTCCGTTTGTGTATGTGCGAGGCCGCAGGCTGGGTGGCGGCAATGCATTGACGGACACGGATCCTTCGTCTGCGAATACGGACCGTTTGAATTCCGGTGGCTGGTCACGTCCGGCGAGTGACATTGTGCTGTTTGGCGGCACGACTGCTTCGAACGGTGTGCTGGGGGGAACGGTCGCGATTAATGCGACGAACGGTCACAACCTGCGGGGGCTGAATTACAGTCCATCGGGCGGAGTTGCGCAGACGATTCTGGGCCTGCCGATTGGGATCCACGGCACGGGTGCTCCGTATTCTTTCCACACGGGTGGCGCTCAGTTTGCTTTGGGAGACGGCTCTGTGAGGTTCATCACGGAGAACATCAGTTTTTCGGTGTTTATTGCACTTGCGACACCGGCTGGCGGAGAGGTGATCGGTGAATTCTGAGCGGGTACGGGTGTTGGCATTGCGGTTGTGTGGGTTTCTTTGAGAGTCTGATGCGGGTGCAGGAGTTTGAGATGGCACGGGTTCGTATTGAGCGAGGTGCTGGCGGGCTGTTGCCGGCACTGTTTGTGGCGCTGTTGCTGACTGGCTGCAGTGAGAAGCCGGTTTGGGAAGTGGCGTATCGCGCCAGCGGCTCTTTGAGTTTCAAGGGCAAGCCGGTAGCCAATGCGGACATCGTGCTGTTTCCTGAGGATTCGACATGGCCCGAGACAGTGCGTCCGCGGGCGCGGACAAAGGAGGATGGAACATTCGAGGTGTGGACCTATGAGCCGGGTGATGGAGCTCCTGCGGGTGCCTACAAGGTGACTTTGGTGCACACGGAGGTGGGGTTTTCGAAGGGGGCCG
>JBJTPZ010000078.1:0-5554 GCA_046075365.1 Planctomycetaceae bacterium | reverse complement strand
GCAGCCAAACCCAGTCCACCAGCTCCGCGACCCAGAAATCCACGCCGCCCGCTCAACACATGCTGCTCTATCGTCCCCGACATCGCATCACTCCCTCGTAATCACCTCGTCCAGATTCAGCAGCACACTCGCAACCGTCGTCAATGCCGCCAGCTCGCCCGCATCCAGCGCCTCAGGCACTGCCGACTCCCCCGCCCTGATCAGTGCCAAAGCAGCCTCCGGCTGCCGCCGATACACATCCACGTTCCGCTCATAACGAGCACACAAAATCTCAAGCTCCCGCGCTGTCGGCAATCGAAATGTCACCGCACAAAATATCCGCTCAATCCGCTCCCCGGCACTCTTCGCCTCAGCCTGCAGCTCACGCTGTGCCAGCACACGAGCAGCCTCCAGAAACGTAACATCGTTCAGCAATGCAAGCGCCTGCAACGGAGTATTCGTGCGACCACGACTGACCGTACACGACTCCCTCGACGTCGCATCAAATGTCACCATCAGCGGCGGTGCCACCGTACGCTTCCAGTACGTATACAGACTGCGACGATACAAGTCCGCACCACGAGACTGCTCATACTCCATGTCCGTCGCTATCTCCTTCCACAATCCCTCCGGCTGATAAGGCTTCACCGAAGGACCGCCAATACTGCGAGTCAACAGCCCGCTCAAAGCCAAAGCCTGATCACGCACAACCTCCGCCGATAAACGACGACGCGCTCCCCGTGCCAGCAGACGATTGTCAGGATCAATCGCCAGCAGCTCAGGCGACTGCCGCGATGACTGACGATAAGTCGCACTCGTAACAATCAGTCGCTGCAGCGCCTTCATGTCCCAGCCACTCCGCTGAAACTCCAGTGCCAGCCAGTCCAGCAGCTCCGGATACACCGGAGCCTCACCCTGTGATCCAAAATCCTCGGTCGTCCGCACCAGACCAAATTCAAAATACCGCTGCCAAAATCGATTCACCGCCACTCGCGCCGTCAACGGGTTCTCTCCACTCACCAGCCAGCGAGCAAGGTCCAGACGATTCCCGTGGCGACCAGCGAAATTACCCGCAAACGCAGCCGGTACCCCCGGCTGCACCAGCTCACCAGGACGGTCATACTGCCCGCGCTGCAGCACACGCGTCTCACGAGGCGTCGGCAGCTCCTGCATCACCATCACCGTCGGTATCTGATCGTCCAGCTCACGCTGCTGACGACGCAGCGCCGGCAAACGCTCAAATACACCACGCAGCACAACATCCGCATGCCGCTCCAGCCAGACCGCCTCCAGCTTGCGCCGCTGACCAATATCCCGCTCACCCACACCCCGCCCCGCTATCTCAGCAACAGACTCCGACACCGCCAGTAACTGCACCTCCTCCAAAGACAAATCACGACCGTAAATCCGGACATCCGACACCGCACCACGAAAACGACTGTGCCCGCCGCCTATACGAAACGGCTCGGCCTTCACCGCGAACGTCTGATTCAGACGATCCAGCCGTACTACTAACGGAAACTCAACACCATTCACGTACAAACGAATACCCGCCGCCAGACGGCTCCCGTCATACACCACCGCCAAATGCACCCACTGACCAGCCGGCAGCACCGACTCACTCTCCACCCGAATCGCATCATCCAGCCAGCGCTTCACCAGATTCACCTGCACCCGACCGTCCTGCAGATGCACACTGTATCCCTCACCCTGCTCAACCGGAATCATCCGCGACAGCACCGTGCCGCTGCCCGCGTCCGGGCGAATCCATGCAGACAGCGTAAATCGATCGAAATAACCGAAGGCACCCACACCAGAAGACTCCAGCATCCCGCCACCATCCAGCAGTATTGCCCGCCCGCCGGACCACGCTGTCCACTGCGGTTCAACACCAGCCGGACTCAGCGCCAGCAATTGCCCCCCATCACTCTCCAGACTGCCCGACAGACGATACGCCTGCTGCAGCCCGTCAGTCAGCACCCAGTCGGGCTCACCCCGCGCCTCAGCAGTCAAACTCCACCGCTCAACCGCTGACGAAAGCTCCGGCCGCAGCTCCCGAATCCGCTGCTCCGCCTCCGCTACTCGCTGCTCCAGCTCACGCAGTTGCTGCTGCTGAGCCGGTAACGGTGCTTTCAGCAGCGGCGGTGAATTGCCCTCCTTGATCGCTCGACCCGACTCCGGCAGATTGTTGAACCACGCAAAAACCTGATAATACTCCCGCTGACTCAGCGGATCATACTTGTGATCATGACACCGCGCACAACCCATCGTCAAACCCTGCCAGACCGCAAAAGTGGTATCCACCCGGTCCGCCACATATTCCACCTGGTACTCCTCCGGAATTATCCCGCCCTCCGCATTGCCCCGATGGTTCCGATTGAAACCCGTCGCTATCCGCTGCTCCAAAGCAGGCTCCACCAGCAGATCACCCGCAATCTGCTCCACCGTAAACTGATCGAATGGAAGATTCCGGTTGTATGCTTCAATCACCCAGTCCCGCCACCGCCACATACTGCGAGGCCCATCGTTCTGATAACCACTGGTGTCCGCATAACGAGCCGCATCCAGCCAGGCCACCGCCATGTGCTCACCATAAGCCGGTGATGCCAGCAGCCCGTCGACCACTCGCTCCCACGCATCCGGTGACTCATCAGCCACAAACGCCTCCACCTCGGACAGCTTCGGCGGTAACCCCGTCAGATCCAAACACACTCGACGAATCAACGTTCTGCGATCCGCATCGGTCGCTGGCCGCAATCCAGCAGACTCCAGCCGCGCCAGCACAAACTGATCAATCGGGTTGCGACACCAGCCCGGATTTCCCGTCCGCGGCGGCGTCTGAGCCTGCGGACGAACAAAAGCCCAGTGCTCTGACCACTTCGCCCCCTGCTGAATCCACCTGCTCAGCAGCTGCTTCTGCCCGTCCGTCAGATGACGCTGAGACTCCGGCGGAGGCATCTGCAGGGCAGGATCCGCCGACAAAATCCGCTGCATCAGCAGACTGGCTTCCACGTTCCCCGGCGACACCACACGGCCACCACTCCGCTCAGAAAATAGCCCGTCACGCTGATCAAGACGCAGCCCACTGCTCCGCTGCGCCTCGTCCGGACCGTGACAGGTAAAACACGAATCCGACAGAATCGGCCGAATCTCACGATCAAAACTGACAGCAGCAACCGACTCCTGCGCCCGCACAACCAAAAAACCATCCTGAACGGCCAGCATCGCTGCTGCCGCCAGTACATACTCCAGCCGACCCGCCATCAGCCGAATTGCCATCACCAAACCTCCACCCACTTCCAACCACCCACCACCGCTCACTGCCCACTATCTCTCACCCGCCCGGTTCCGCTCAACACCCAGCAGCACATTCAACGCCAACACAAAACACTGCACCTCGTTCGCCATCTCATCACAGTCCACCACCATCTCTGCCCCGCGGGTCTGCAAAACCAACTGGTCCTTCCGCCACCCTAAAAATGCCAGAGCCCCGCCAAACAGTCCCACCACGTACAGACAACAACTCAGCCAGTTGTACTGCGAGACAAAATGGCCGATTACCGCGGTCCCCAGCGCCGCACCCAAAAACAGATATGCCCGCGGGTCCTGTGGCCTGCGAAACTCAGCAGATGACACCTCAGCCAATGGCAGCTGAAACAGTTTACTGCCGTCCGCATTCAGACGCTGCAACCGCGTCTGCAAGACCTCCACTCGAGTCTTCGGCAGCGCCAGCATCACTTCCTCAGACTTCGCTTCACCAGCATCCATCGAACACCCTTACAAAACAATATGCAGAAACACCAATTCCTCAGAAAGAACGCTGCCGTAGTCTACTCCGCCGAAACTCGTCAAGCGAGCAACCGACGCGGGCGAACCTGGCACTAAATCGGTCTGCCAATCCGCACCAGATTGCCGTCCTCGTCAATCAGCGCAAACTCACGCATTCGCCACGGCTTGTCCTCGACAGGCTCCAGCCGCGGTATGCCCGTTCGCGGCAAACCCGGCCCCCCAAAAGCCTCAGCCAGTCCCTCCACATCAGAAACACGCAGGTAACAACCTCCATAATTCTCCGCAGGTTGCAGCTGTGGATGCGGGAAAAAATGCAGTTCTAGATCGCCGCGAGTCAAAATTGCCCAGGTACCCGCCGCCAGTAAACGCCCCTCAAAACCCAGCCGTGAATAAAAACGGATCGTTCGCTCCAGAGAACGACTGGGCAACACCGGAATTGATTTGTCCATTACCGCCCCCCCACACACACCACCACCTTGCCCCCGAACAATGCCCAGCCGCTTCACGGCTTCCGCTGTGCCCGGAAGAAATTCCAAATCTCGTCAGTTGCCTTCAATTTCTGGTTATACCGGCCCACCAAAAACTCCGCCACCTGACGCTCACCACCAGGCCAGTGATGACCCAGCCCCTCCACCGTCACAAACATCACCTCAGCCTGCTGGCGACGAGGCCCATACTTCCGCCTGCGCACCCCATCCACAGTCTCATCCAGCATCAAAGCACCAGCACAGCCCAGTGCACCGCACCACAGATCAACAAACTGCTGCACAGGCGGTTTCGCTGCACCACCCTGCTCTTTGCCCCCAAACGCCAGTTTCGGAAAACCACCCTCCAGTGGATTCAGAGAATCTGCAGCGCCCGTGATGTAACACAACGGAACAGCATTCGGCGGCTCAACACGCTCCAGCCAGCAGGTGCCCGACACAGGAGCAATCGCGGTGAACCGCGGCGAAAGTTCAGCCCCCAGCCGAAACGTCATCGAAGCTCCATTCGAAAAACCCGTCACAAAAATGCGACTTGCGTCAATCCGACAGCTTTCGCCAATCTTGTCGATCATCGCCCCAATAAACGCCACATCATCAACCTTCTCAGACCCAGCATGAAACCGACCTGACCCGTCGTTCCACGCCTGAGGATTCCTGCGGAAGTCCGCCGGACGACGGCGGTCCGGTCGAGTCGCTTCCGGATACACGATGATAAACCCCTCCCGATCCGCCTTCTCAGACCAGCCCGTTTCCTTCGCTGCGTTTAATGCAGTGCCCCCAAACCCGTGCAGCATCAGCACCACAGCAGCCGGTCGGGACCTGTCACACGAATTCGGTATGTGGATCACATATTCCCGCAGACCCTGCCCTGTCCACATCTCCACCCGGCTGTGAAGCGGAGGCAACTGGTCAGCACCCGACACGGTGCCGCGCTGCCATCTCACCCCCAGCACAAGCACTGCCACAACTGCCGTCAGCAACGTAACCCGGGATTTCATGTCTTCTGTCCAATCTGATTTCGAGCAAAAACCCTGACACCAGCAGACACCTGACTGACATCACTTCTGCATCCGGCAAACCAGCCGACCCACCAGACAACAGTCTCCCGTGAAGGTGCATTAATGTCAAACACCCGAAATCTCGGTGCCCAGGTCAGGTTACCGGAAAGTTACCGGGGACACAGCACTGACAGGGTACAGGGGGACGGTTACCGATGACAGAGCACCGTTGCCGTTGGTGCCATTTGGAGTCCGTGGGGGCCGGGGCACAGCGTTGGCTACGGAAGGGCCCTGTAGCGATGC
>JBJTPZ010000077.1:0-5078 GCA_046075365.1 Planctomycetaceae bacterium | reverse complement strand
GAAATTTTCCCGACTGGTATTTTCGATGTTTTGTGCGCACAAGGAATAGCCGTAAATAACGGCAGGCGAAAGTCCTGGTCGCCGGTGGCGGGGGTTGACGGAACAACTCTGCCGCAGGTTTAAGGAAAGACAATGTTCGGGATATCGCAGCAGCAACTGGACGGCCGTCACAGGCCGGCAAAAACCGCCATTCGCTCCATTTCGGAGACGAAGTCCGCTGCGTCGTCGCTGCACGACGGCCTCGCCTCACAGCCTCGTCTGCACAACCCGGAAGCTCAGGAAGCACCAGGTGCTGTGTCTATTCCCGAATACCGCGTCCCAACCGGGATCCCGCTGGCGCACAAGCTGCGGTCAATTCTGGGGCGACCACTCAGGGCCAGGCTGGCCCGCTCCCGACGGCGGTTTCTGAAACGTGCTGCTGCCAGCTGCCAGGCAATGCAGCAGCAGGTGCTGCAGGATCTGCTGCAGCTGAACGCCGATTCGGCATTTGCCCGCGATTTTGGACTCAGACCCGGAATCACCATCCAGCAGCTCCGTCGCCAGGTCCCCATCAGCGATTACGAACTGTACCGGCCGTACGTCGATCGCATGCGGCAGGGCGATACCAGCGCATTGCTGGGACGTCGCAATCGCCTGCTGATGTTTGCCATGACCAGTGGCACAACGTCGTCTTCAAAATATATTCCAGTCACCAGCCGCTTTCTCGCCGACTACCGCGCAGGCTGGCAGATGTGGGGCATTGAACTGTACCGCACGGTACCTGGCCTGCCCGATCTGCACGTCGTACAAATTGCCAGCAGTCACTGTCGCTCACTGACACCAGGCGGCACTCCCTGTGGAAACATCAGCGGCCTGGTTGCATCGATGCAAAATCCGCTGGTCCGGTCGCTTTACACCATTCCCTCAGCCGTCGCCGATGTTGCCGACGCTGACCTCAAACGCCGCCTGATCCTCGCTCTGGCATACGGTGACCCGCATGTCGGCATGTTTGTCACCGCCAACCCCAGCAGCCTCCTGCAGCTGTTTGAAAGCGTTGAGAAAAATCCCGAACAGCTGCTGCGCGATCTGCATGACGGACTTGGTGAGCAGATCACGGTCCCCGGCGCGGCTGGCCGTCGCCTCAGATCAGCAGTCGGCCCCAGCGCCAGTCGCAGTCGGCAGCTGCAACAGCTGCTGCGGCTGTACGGTCACCTGACGCCAGGGGATGTGTGGCCCAATCTGCAGGTCATGGCCTGCTGGACCGGGGGCAGTGCCTCGGCATATATCAGCCGCCTCCGCGAAATCTGTCCGGGGATCACGATCTGTGATCACGGCCTGCATGCCAGCGAGGGTCGCATGACCATGCCACTCGCCGCTGAAACCTCAGCCGGTCTGCTGGAAATCGGAACCCACTTTTTCGAATTCCTGCCCGTCGACAAAGCAGACTCCGCTGACCCGCAGGTCCTCAGTGCCTGGGAACTGACACCTGGTCGCGAATACTACATTCTGCTGACCACCAGCTCCGGATTCTACCGCTATAACATCCGTGACGTCGTGCGCTGTACGGGATTCCATGGCGATGCACCATTGCTCGAGTTTCTGCACAAGGGAGCTCACATCTCCAGCATCACCGGCGAAAAGATCTCTGAATCCCAGGTAGTTGAATCTGTACGAGCCGCTCAGGCCGACAGCGGACTGTGCACCACACAATTCACAATGACCCCGGAATGGCTCGATCAGCCCGGATACACCCTTTACGTGGACCTGCGACGCCAGGCAGAATCCACACAGCTCGAACGCTTCGCCTCACTCGTTGAACAGCAGCTCTGCAGTCGCAACGAAGAATACCGCGAAAAACGACAGACCGGACGACTGAGCCCCATCCGCATGCAGCCCCTGCCTGAATCTGCCTGGCAAACCCTGCAGCAGACTCGACTGCGAAAATCGGGCGGCAGCGCAGAACAATACAAACACCCCTGCCTGATGCCGGATCCCGAATTCCGTCACGTGTTCCTGCAGGCCTGCGGACTCGAAAGCGAAACCCTCCGCCGCACCCACCTCTGAACCAGACCCCGCACTCACTCCCGCAGCCTAAGTGCCTCGCTTATCGCCAGACCGCCGCTGCTGTACTCGTGCCCGCTCCCTGACGGTCGCGGCTCCAGGCAACCGCCCACTGACCTCGTGCGTTTCACTTCGCGACTCCGCGGCTCCGCGTGAGACCAACACTCCGCAGTTAGCCGCCCCACTAATCACTGGTCACAAAATCCTCCCCTCGCCCCCGTGAAACGGGCGAGAGGGGTCGGGGGTGAGGGGGACAGCCGCCCTGGAATGCTGCCGTTCAGACGGTCAAAATCACACTCCGCTGTGCTCGGGCTGGAAAGCCCGAGCTACGTAGTCGCCTCCGGGCGAACCGGGGACGGAGCGTGCCAAATTCGAGCACGAGCACGAGCACGAAAAACGCAAACACATTATCTCCCAAAGGCCTCCCCTCGTACTCGTACTCAGTCCGCCCTGGCGGACGGTACTCGTACTCGTACTCGAAAAACGCCACTCACCACCGCCCTTCGCGGCTTCGCGGCTTCGCGTGACGCCAACTGACTCTCAGCCCCGCAGCGGCGATCTCCAGGCATTCCAATCGCAGAGGAAAGATCTCGGGCTGGAAAGCCCGAGCTACGAAAAGCAGCCACCCGCGCACTCCCGTCCGCGGCTCGCCACACCAACTACTACTCCCCGATATCCCCAGCCATCACCACATACAGCCGCTCAGGTTTTATGTGCTTCCGCAGCGCCGCATTCACCTGCTCAACTGTCAGGTCCCGAATCTGCTGGTCTGCACGCTCCGCAAACAGCATGTCCCGGCCCACAAACGCATACACCTCCAGCATCCCCGCAAGCGCTGACTCGTTCGAACGCTGCACCTGCTGCTCCTGCAGATAACCGGATTTTGCAGCCAGCAGCTCCGCCTCAGTGATCCCATCCCGCAGCAGCCGAGCCAGCTCCTCCCGAATCGCCGTATCCACCTTTCTCACATTCTGCGGGTTCGAAATCGCAAAAATAAAGAACGACGTCCGTCGATCCACAGCCGAAGGCTGCAGTCCAGACTGAATCCCGTACGACAAACCCTCGTTCTGACGAACACGGTCTCCCAGTCGCGAACTCAGTCCACCACTGCCCAGAATAAAATTGCCAATCTCCAAAGCCGCAAAGTCCGGATCGTCATCACGAACTGGCAACGTCATCATGCCAATCCAGGCCGCATTGGCTTTATCCGGAGTCCTGATGATTTCTGTACCGCCGACTGCGTTGTCCACATGCACACGCGGCAGACGCTCAAACGCAGCCTGCGATGTCCAGCCGGCTGTCATTTCCTGCACCGAATTCGTTACCGCAGCCGCATCGAAATCACCCAGCACCGTCAGCTCACCCGTCGAACCGGCCAGCAGTGTCGACCACACCTGCTTCAGCTGCTCCAGCTGCACACCCTTCAGCCGCTCCAGCTGCTCAGGCAGCGGGGCTTCATGGCGAGGATCTGCGGGGGAATAGGGGGAAATCCGGCGAGTCGCCGCGGAAAACGCCAGCGCCACCGGATCCGAAACCTGCTGGCCTGTCGCCGACAGCTGCTCTTCCCGCAACAGCTCCATTTCTTCCGCCGGAAATGCCGGATTCCTCAACACATCACGCAGCAGATTCAACACCGGTGGCAGGTTCTCTCGAGTAACCTGAATCCGCGCTGTCAGTGTGCCTGGTGCACCGCTGAGACTCATTCGCGCCCGGTAGTTATTCAGCTCGTCCGAAATTTCCTGCCGACTGCGATTCGCCGTCCCTCGCATCAGCAGCTCCGGCAGCAGCTCTGCAGCCAAACCCAGATTTTCAAGAGCTTTCAAGTTGCCATACCGCAGCGTCAGCTGCAAAGTTGCCATGCCACCGCGAGTTTTCTTTGGCAGCAGCGTCACCTTCAGGCCACTGTCCAGACTAGACCTCTGCAGTCGCCCTTCAATCGCCTTCGGAGCCGCATCGAACTGTTCGCCCTGAGCCACCGCCGCACGACCCTGATAGTCCTGCAGCAATGCCGCCACATCCGGCGTCGCCGGAATTGTCGCTCGCTCAGCAGCCTTCGTCGGCTCAAACACGCCCGCCGTACGATTGCTGCGGATCAAATACTGCTTCGCCACGCGGTTGACGTCAGCCGCCGTTACTTTCTCAAGACGATCCCGGTGCAGAAAGAACAGCCGCCAGTCACCCTGAGCAGCCCACTCGCTCAGCTCAATCGCGACCTGCTGGGAATTCGCCATCTGCAGTTCTCGCCCCTTCAGCAGCTCTGACTTCGCACGCTCCACCTCGTCTGCCGAAAATGGCCTGTCAGCTGCCGTCTCCACAGACTCAGCCAAAGACTGCAGCAGTGTGGAACCATCAGTGCCGTCGGCCGCGTCAGCCCCAAACATCAGCGCACCCGGATCATGCAGTGCAAACGAATACCCGTAACAACTGGCAGCGATACGGCGACGCACCAGACCTTCATACAGACGCCCCGCCGGCTCGCTGGCCATGACAGTCGCCAGTACATCCACCGACGCGTAGTCCGGATGAGGCCCGGCAGGTATGTGATAGAGCAGCGCCGCGGCAGGCACGTCACCCACTCGCCGCACAGTCACCATTCGCTCGCCGTCCTGAGCCGGCTCTTCTGTCCACGTGCGATCAAGTTCGCGAGTCGGCTTTGGCAGAGCCCCAAAATACCTGACAATCAAAGACAGGGCCTGCGGAGTCTCAAATCGGCCGGCCACAACCAGCATCGCATTGTCCGGCTGATAAAAACGCTCATAGAATTTTCGCAGACGGTCCACCGGCACACGCATAATGTCTGCCTGATTCCCGATCGTCGACTGGCCGTAGTTGTGCCATTCGAAGGCCGCCGCCATCACTCGTTCCATCAGCACGTTCTGCGGACTGTTCTCGCCGCTCTCAAACTCGTTCCGCACAACCGTCATTTCCGAAGCCAGATCCTCAGCCCGAATCAGACTGTTCACCAGCCGATCAGCCTCCATCTGCAAAGCAAACTCCAGATTCTCTGCACCGGCCGGCAGCGTTTCATAGTAGTTGGT
>JBJTPZ010000076.1:0-57005 GCA_046075365.1 Planctomycetaceae bacterium | reverse complement strand
GGTGCCGTCGCGGCGAGTGGCCAGCGAATGATCGACGGGGCCCATGAGTTCCATCAGTTCCTGATGGACGATCCCGACGATCTGCTGTTCCGGGCGCAGCGACTTCAGGACATCTTCGCCGATGGCCTTTTGAGTGACTGTGTTGATGAATTTCTGAACGACGTCATAGGCGACGTCAGCTTCCAGCAGTGCCTGACGTACCTGCTGCATGCCTTCGCGAATATTGCCTTCGGTGATCTTTCCGGCACCACGGAAAGCACTGAAGGCCTTGCCCAGACTTTGTGTAATTGACTCAAACACAGAAGCAGAATCCAGGCCAGTCCTGCAGATGCTGCAAAGACCTGGCAAAACGGAATAGGGGGCGATGCAGGAGACGGTATGACATCCGGGCTGACGGAACCGGCACCTGACGGAAGAGTCAGGTGCGGCATCAGCAGGAGCCCGAATCCGCTGCATTCATCGCGGAAAATGGGGAAAAAACCAAGGGTTGATGATATCGGTGCGGGTGGCGAAAAACAAGCTTGCGGTCAGAAAAGGCGAGGCTTACTGGATAACCAGTTCACTTTCCGCGTTGTCACGAATGCGGCGCAGTTTCATGTCCAGCTTCTTCACAACCGCCACACGGAAGTCCCCGCGGGTTGCGGCGAGGTCTTTTTCTTCGGTTGTGAGCGTCACCACCCAGCGTGCCAGGCCGAAGGGAACGTCCTTCGACACCCAGTAGTCGGCCTCGTTGGTGGACCGCGTTTTCTGGCTTTCCATGACCGACTTGCCGCGCCAGTGCACGGCAGAAATGCCGGCCCCCTGCAGAATAGTCTCAGGGACTTCATTTGTAGCCACGGTTTCGGGGTCAGTGTAGGATGTCAGCAGAGAAATCGTGGGGAAAAATCGCAGGGCTGATGTTTTGATCGGTTCGACACCCTCTTCGCCCAGGCGGCGAAATCCTTTCACGATCGGCAGCATGTCGTTGGGAATTCCGGCGGAATCTCGTGACGTATCAATGATTTTGCTTTCCGGCACCAGGACGCGGTAGATTCGTGAACCGACAGGGCCTGGATCGAGGCCGGCGGCCCCGGCATTACCGGTCAGCACTTTGATTTCGAGCCAGCGACAGGGCTGACTTGTGCCCTGGAATTCGGCGTCTTCGCGCCCGACCGATTTAATGATCAGTTCGCACGTCCATGTCAGCGGGGCTTCGTCTTCGGCTGAAGTACCCTGTGTCAGGGTCCCTTCGTATTCCACCATTTTTCCGTCTTCCGGCAGATGGAAGATCAGACCCTGGCCGTTTGCGACAGATCCCGCAAGAACCAGGATGGCAAGAGACAGCAAGTTCAACGCACGAGCACGCAGCATGGCCAGTTACCTTCCGTCACCAATCCGTACGAACGAGCGCTGCGGAGCGCAGCCTGCCGTATTTACATTGATATCGTCCAGTTTCGCCAACAAATCCCGCCACAGGCAAGCCTATTCCGGTCAGGAAAGCAGGAAGACGGCAAAAGAACCGTCAAAACCCTGAATTCTGGTGTGGTAACAGGTGCCAGGCGGGCTTGTATGCAGGCTGCCGCGGGGGATGACAGGGCCAGAGACGACGAATTGTCATCGAAAAAACAAGTTTTTGTACCTGTGTTCTGGCGATGTTGTTTGGGTAATTTGTATGGGTTGTGCGGATTTTTCCCAGTGTAAGCGAGCTGACGAATCGTCTGGGGCTGTCGGTAGTGGGGATTATGCGGGGGGTAGCAGCCTGCTGGCCGATAGCGAACAGCAGTGACTTTGTTTTTCGTCCGCTGCAACGGTCCATGCAACATGTGTTCAGCTTTCAGCAAATCCATCGTCGTCGTGTGTCTGCTGCTGTGTTTTGTTGGCAGTGGCTGCAGGGGCAGGCGGGGCTTTGTGCGGCGTACAGCCGAGCCGGAGTCCCCGGCTTATGTTCCGGAAATTCCGACGGCTCAAAAGAGTCCGCGCCGTCTGCTGGATCGGCTGACGGGGACAAAATCTGACGGCCCCGGGAAGTCGATTTCCGACGTGGGTGTGTTTGAGGCGGAATCCGGAGTGTCGGAGCAGCAGGTTGTGCAGGCGGGGTTTTACCCTGAGAAGTCCGAGTCAGCGTCGTCTGATTTGGCGGAGTCTTTGGTTGCCGGAGTGCCGACAGTTTCGTCGGACCCGGCGCTGCCGCTGCGGGAGTCTGCCGAGGTTGGGGGAGTGTCTGCAGCGGAGTCAGCTGCGTCACCGGAGTCCCCGGCTAATGCTGCGGAGTCCCCGCTTACTGCTGTGTCCCCGGCTAATGCTGTGTCCCCGTCTGCTTCCCCGTCTGCTGCTGTGTCCCCGTTTACTGCTGTGTCCCCGCTGGCTGCTGTGTCCCCGGTGGCTCAGGCTGAATCCGCGGCGCCGTCGCTGGAGCTGGTGATTGATTCTGTGTATCGCACTTATCCGATGCTGCAGGCAGCTTTGCTGAGTCGCAATATTGCGTTGGGTCAGCAGACCGGAGCACTGGGTGCTTTTGACACGAAGCTGAAGGGTGCCAGTGAGAATGGTGCGGTTGGTTTTTACGAAACGTATCGGCAGAGTGTGGGAGTGGTGAAGCCGACGTACTGGGGTGGCGAGGTCTTTGGCGGATACCGAATTGGCCGCGGTGACATGCAGCCGTGGTATCAGGAGCGGGTGACGGACGACGGTGGAGAATTCAAAGCCGGGATTCAGGTACCGCTGGCTCGTAACCGTGCGATTGACGATCGTCGAGCGGAGCTGTGGAAGGCGGGTTTGGAGCGGCAGCTGGCGGAACCGGACATTCAGGCTCAGCTGATTGATTTTGTGCGGTCGGGTTCTTATGCGTGGTGGGACTGGGTGGCGGCGGGCGAGTATCACCGCATAGCGACTCGCATTCTGGATCTGGCGGAAGAGCGCACTCAGCGAGTTCGCAGTCAGGTGGATGCGGGCTTTACGGATCCTCCTGAGCTGACGGACAATCTGCGTCTGGTGGCGATTCGTCAGGCGAAAGTCGCTGATACTCGCCGCAAGCTGCAGCAGACTGCGGCAAAGCTGTCGATTTATCTGCGTGATTCGGCGGGTCGTCCGATTGTGTTGCCGGAGTCGCAGCGGGCGAGCTTTCCGAAGTTGCCTGAGCAGTCTGTGCAGGATCTGTCGACGGGAGTGGAATCGGCACTGGCGCGGCGTCCTGAGCTGAAGCTGCTGGATCTGGTTCGGCGGCAGGTGCAGATTGACTATTCAAACGCCTCGAACTACATGCAGCCTGAGCTGAATGCGGTGTTATGGGGTTCTCAGGACGTGGGTGCACCGGCCAGCAAGAAGGGTGACAAGTCGGAACTGGAGGCTGAGGCTTCGTTGCTGCTGGATGTTCCGGTGGAGCGGCGCAAGGCGCGTGGCAAGATGACGGAAACTCAGGCGAAGCTGGCCCAGCTGACGGCGAAGCGTCGTTTGACGGTGGACAAGATTACGGTGGACGTGCAGGTGGCGCATGCAGCGCTGGTCTCAGCGCTTGAGCAGGTGCAGGAGACCGGGGAATCGCTGAAGCTGGCGGAGGATCTGGCGGAGCGGGAGCGTCAGAATGAGGAGGCTGGTTTATCGGACATGCTGAAGGTGGCTTTGCGTGAGCAGTATGCGGTGGAGTCTGCCGAGAAGAATGTGGACGCACTGCAGCTGTATTTTCAGGCGATGGCAGATTTCCGTGCTGCTGTCGCGGAGGACAGTCTGTCTCAGTGATGCGGGTCTGGTGTCAGCGTGAGCCGAAGTAGTAGAGCATCATGGAAAGTGCAACGCGGTCATATTCAGGCGGCAGCGGGTCGAGCCCGTGTACAACTTTGAAGAATACGGCGGTGCCGACGGTTCCGAGGATGACGAGTGCTTTGAGGTCCCCCCAGCGAGCCGACAGGTTGGTTCTGGGCGGGCGGCGAAACAGGTAACCTTTAATGCCGCGGACGATCGAGCCGACGATGAAGGAGGCAACGATCAGCAGGAGTGAGACTGCGTCGGGTTCCTGGAGGCGATTTTCGCGGAACAGCCACGCGGCCATGCCGGCAAAGGCAGCAATCAGAATGAAGCGAATGCTGTGTCGGGGCAGGAACAGGGGATGCTGTTCGGCGGAGAGAACGCCTTCCTGCTGCAGTCGTTCGACGATTTCTGTCGGGAGTGAGACGAAGCGTCGTGAGGTGTAGTAGTAGGCCAGCGTGATCATCAGGCTTTCGGTCCAGATGATTTCGAGGGACTGGTTACGAATGACGGCCTGGATGACAACTGCGACGACCATGAGTGTGAGCAACGCGCGGACGCTGCCGCTGGGCAATCCGAGTGGAGGCCACTGGTTTGGCGGCAATTCAGATTCCGACATTGTTGGTCTTCCTGGGGGGAGGATTTTGGTTGGGCGGGACAAGTTCCGCTGGTCTTCGCTGCTGGAATTCTCGGCAGGAGCCACCTGATTGCCAGCGTGTTTGCGGGGAATTCACGGAATTCATGGAATTCACGGCTGCTTATGTCTGCGGGTCGCGCTGGAGTTTACCGCGTCGGTGCAATTTTCGAATGAGTCTGGTGACGAGTGCGGTCCAGCCGGTCTGGTGACTGGCTCCCAGTCCGCGCCCGGTTTCGCCATCGAAGTATTCATGGAACAGTGCCAGTTCATTCCAGCTGGGGTCATCGCGGTAGCGTTCGTCGCCGCCGTTGCAGGGTCGGTGTCCGTCAGGTCCGGGCATGAACAGGCTGATTTGTCGGCGCATAAGTTCTTCGGCGACTTCTCCCAGTGTCATCCAGACACCGGACCCTGTGGGACATTCGACTCGAAAGTCAGCTCCGTAGAATTCGTCGTAGCGTTCCAGTGATTCGATCAGCAGGTAGTTCAGGGGGAACCAGACTGGACCGCGCCAATTGCTGTTGCCTCCGAACATCGACGAGTCGGAGTCACCAGGCACGTAGTTGACTCGGTGTTCCTGTCCATTGACGTTGAACACGAAGGGTTTGTCCAGGTGGACTCGCGAGAGCGACCGGATGCCGTGTGGCGAGAGGAATTCGTTTTCGTCGAGGACATACTGCAGGATGCGTCGCATGCGTTCGCGAGAGGGTATTGCCAGCAGTCTTAGTCCGCGAGCGGGTCGGGTGTCATCGGCCTGTTTTTGGACCTGGAGGAAAGTGATGTTCTGGATGCGTTCTGAGCGATGTTCGAGGAACCATTCCATTCGTCGGCGGAAGCCGGGTAGTTTTGTCAGTACGACATCGCTGAGCATGACGGAGCTGAACAGCGGGATGATGCCGACCATCGAGCGGACTCGCAGGGGTGTGTGCTGTCCGTTGTTGTAGAGGTGATCGTAGTAGAAGCCATCCTGTTCGTCCCACAGACCGACTCCGCCCATGGAGTTCATGGCGTCGGCAATTTCGATGTAGTGTTCGAAGAATTTCGAGGCCATATCAGCATAGGCCGGGCTGTCTCCGGACAGTTCGAGTGCCATGGTGAGCATGCGGGCGCAGTAGAAGGCCATCCATGCGGTGGCATCTGCCTGATGGAGGTGTCCGCCGGTGGGCAGCGGTTTTGAGCGATCGAAGACGCCGATATTGTCAAGTCCGAGGAATCCGCCGCTGAAGACGTGTTTTCCCAGCAGGTCTTTGCGGTTGACCCACCAGGTAAAATTGAGGAGTAATTTTTGGAAGGTGCGAGCGAGGAATGCGCGGTCGCGAGCACCGGGAGCACCGGAGTTTTTGTAGACTCGCCAGCAGGCCCAGGCGTGAACCGGCGGGTTGACGTCGCTGAAGTTCCATTCGTATGCGGGCAGTTGTCCGTTGGGGTGCATGTACCATTCGCGGAGGAACAGCAGCAGCTGATCCCGGGCAAAGCGGCTGTCCACTTCGGCCATGGGGATCATGTGGAAAGCGAGGTCCCAGGCGGCATACCAGGGATATTCCCATTTATCCGGCATGGAGATGATGTCGCGGTTGAACAGGTGCGGCCAGTCGCTGTTGCGAATATTGCGGCGTGATTCCGGTGCCGGAGGAAAGTTGGGGTCGCCTTTAAGCCAGTCTTCCACGACGAAATTGTAGTACTGTCTGGTCCACAGCAGTCCGCCATAGCACTGTCGCATGACGGGTTTGAGGTGATCGGGAATTCCGGCCGGGATTTTTTCTGCGTAGAAGTGGTCTGCTTCGGAATTTCGCAGCTGCAGGATGCGATCGAATTCAGTGCCGAAGATTTCTGTGGGGGCTGCTGCGGCGTCCCACAGACGCAGTTTTAGAGTGGCTGATTCTCCGGGGCGGAGCATCAGTCGGTAATGTGCGGCTGCCTTTGTGCCGAAGCCATCGCGGTTGACTGCATCGGCATGGCCGTCGACAACGCAGCGATGAAACGCATCTTTGCTGTAGGTGCTGGCGGGCGTATCGGGGGGCAGGTAATCGGGATGAGATTCATTTTCTGTGAACAGCCACTGTGGGGCACGTCCGTCAGCAGTCAGGTCTGCTGCGAAGCGGAAGTGTCCAAGAGTCTGGTGGTGTGCATCCAGTCGTCCGTCTGAATTCAGGGAGATTCGTGGTTTTGTCCAGCAGCCTTCGTGTGTGCAGCCCCATGACCACGTATTGCGGAACCAGAGTGTTGGCAGCACATGAATGGGTGCGACAGTCGGTCCATGATTTGTGATGCGAATGCGGATCAGAATGTCATCGGGTTCGGCCTTGGCGTATTCGATCTGCACATCGAAGTAGCGGTTGCGGTCGAAGGCTCCGGTATCGACCAGTTCCAGTTCGGGAAGCTGGCGGCTGCGATGCTGATTTTCGCGCAGCAGCCGGCCGTAGGGATATTCTGTTGAGGGGTACTTATACAGGCCTTTGGCGTATGAGTATGTAGGAGTGGCGTCGAGATAGTAGTACTCTTCCTTGACATCTTCCCCGTGATTGCCTTCAAGTCCGTTGAGTCCGAACAGGCGTTCTTTGAGAATGGGGTCTCGAGTATTCCAGAGGGCGACAGCGAAGCACAGTCGGCACTGGCGATCACAGAATCCCAGCAGGCCGTCTTCACCCCAGCGGTAGGCGCGGCGACGGGCGTCATCGTGAGTGAAATAGGTCCAGGGAGTACCATCTTCGGAATAATCTTCGCGGACAGTGCCCCACTGGCGTTCTGACAGGTACGTGCCCCAGCGACGCCAGTTAGCGTTTTCTGCGCGGGCTTCTTCCTGGTCCAGTCGCAGCAGTTCAGCGGTGCGCTGCTGCTGTAATTCCTGTGCATTCATGCGAACAGTGGCCTGTCAGTCGAGATACAGGAATTCATTGAGGTTGAGGAGTGTCAGGCAGACGGCACGGCGGGACTGCTGGGGGGTCAGCTGTTCCTGCGTCTGCAGTTGCTGCAGCAGTTCTGTCAGCAGCTGCAGTTCGCTGTCGGTTGCGTTCCGCTGCAGCAAGCAGGCAAAAGCAGCCTTCAGCCACTGGCTGTCTGTCGGCAGGTTCAGCTGATCCAGTCGCTGAGCAAACCGGGTGGCCTGCTGCTGGCTGAAGTCGCTGTTCAGCAGCCCCAGCGCCTGGCTGGGCTGAGTAGTGGCAAAGCGTACCGGGCAGGTCTGATCGGTATCAGCGGCATCGAAGTTTTCGAGCAGCGGATCCTTCAGTGATCGTTTGACGTGAATGTAAAGGCTGCGGCGGAACTCGTCTTCAGGAGCCGACTTGCCCCAGCCGGAACCGGGCCTTGACTGGCCGGCTTTGACCTCATCAGGAATTTCGGAGTAGACCGACGGGCCAAACATTTTCTGCAGGTTGAGTGCCCCGCTGGTGGCCAGTATGGAGTCGCGTATTTCTTCGGCTGAGAGCCGTCGCATGTCGAACCGCCAGAAGGCGTCGTTGAGCGGATCGCTGGCGAGTGCGACCGGGTTTCCGGCGGAGCTGAACTGATAGACGGCGGAACTCATGATCAGGCGGTGCATTTCTCTGACGGACCAGCCGCGAGCGATGAATTCGGCGGCGAGCCAGTCCAGCAGTTCCGGGTGTGTTGGGGCCTGTCCCTGGAAGCCGAAGTCGCTGGCAGTGCGGACGAGTCCGCGTCCGAAATGATATTGCCAGATGCGATTAACCATGACTCGAGCAGTCAGGGGGTTGGCCGGGCTGGTGATCCAGCGGGCGAGTGCCAGCCGGCGTCCGCTGGTGTTTGGGTTGTGGGACGGCAGCAACTGCGGTTCCGGCGGAGAAAGCACGGCGGGGAAGCCGGGCTGGACCTGTTCGGCCGGAGAGCCGGGGTTGCCGCGCTGCAGGACAAATACGGGCGGCAGTTCTTCCGGGGTTTCTTTGACGCAGAGTGCCTGGGCGATGCCGCGAGGGCGATTTTCGGACAATTGTTTGCGGCGGTCGGTGAGCCGTTTGTAGCGATCAGCTTCCTGATCTGACAGCAGCCTGCCGCGACGTTTTTCGACGATCGCCACTCGATTCATTTCGTACTGGAAGTCGTCCAGTTCGACCCCGCTGAAGTCTGATCGGACCTGCTCTTCAATCTTCCGCAGGTCTTTTTGCACGGTACGCAGTTCATCTTCGTAACGCTGCACGGCTGCGGAGTGCAGGCTGGATTCTTCGGGGCGATCGATTTCTGTGATGGAAGCTTCGCGGACAGACTGTTCAGAGCGAACACCATACCGGCGGACCCCGCGGAAGAATGCCAGCAGTCGGTAGTAGTCCTGCTGCGGCAGCGGATCAATTTTGTGGTCGTGACAGCGGGCACAGTTGATGGACAGGCCGAGCATTGTCTGTCCGGTGGTTGTGATGATGTCATCGAGATCATCGTAGAGGGCCAGTTCAGGGTCTGCCGGCTCATCATCCCAGCGACCCAGACGGTAGTATCCAGTGGCGATGAGCGAATCGGGGTTACGGTCGGGCAGTTCGTCGCCGGCCAGTTGTTCGGTCAGAAATCGGTCGTAAGGCAGATCGCTGTTGAAGGCATTGATGACGTAGTCGCGATAGCGCCAGACGAACGGTTTGGCACCATCGCGTTCGTAGCTGTTGGTTTCGGCGTAGCGGACGAGGTCGAGCCAGTGTCGGGCCCAGTGTTCGCCGTAATGGGGTGACTGCAGCAGCTGTTCGACAAGTGTGGCCCAGTTTTCCTGGGTTGGGCTGCGGCTAAAAGTTTCAACGTGGTGTGGCTGCGGCGGCAGGCCGGTAATGTTGTAAGCGGCTCGTCGAGCCAGTTGTCGAGGATCTGCTGGGGGACTGGGAGCGAGTCCGCGGGCCTGCAGTCCGGCTGAGATAAAAGCGTCGATTTCATTGTGTCCCCAGGCGGGCCTGGCGGGGACAGCAGGCCGGCGAACGGGCTGGAAGGACCAGTGCCGTTTTGTTTCATCGCTGACCTGCGGCGATTTCCGCACGGGGGCCGGCTGCAGTTCTGCCAGATCGGCCGGCCATTCCAGTCCGGCGGCGATCCATTGTCTGAGCGATTCGACCTGACGGGCCGGCAGTCGCCCGGTTGGCGGCATCTGCGGACCAGCATAGAGCACGGCCTGCAGCAGCAGGCTGGCGGAGACATCGGCTGTGTTGACAGCGGGCCCGGAGTCACCACCTTTGAGCAGGTGGGCTTTGGTCGTCAGATTCAGGCCGGCTTCGGGTTGATCACCGGAATGGCATTTGAGACAGGCCTGCTGCAGCAGCGGGGCGATCTGAGTGCGAAACAGCTGGTCCTGAGCGGCTGGTGCCGCTTCGTCTGCCACGACACATGTCACGGGCAGGAAGCCGATGGCCAGCAGCAAAACCCACCGCATGGAATACAAGTGAGGGACTCCTGAGTAAGTCTTTGGGGCCGGGCAATTTGTGGGTTTGTGGGAACGACAGACTACGGTGCCGGGGCGGTGATGTCAACAGGGAGGGGCTTGTGGCGGTGGCGAGTCCCCTGCCCTGCAACAAAAATCGGGCACTTGCAGTCCTGGTACAGTTGCCGCTACAGTCGCACAGGGCGCTGGCTGCGCGATGTTTGAGCCTCTGTTTCGTTTGATTTTCCGGGAAATCGTCTGCTCATGGCTGTTACAATCACGGGTTTCGAAACGTTTGATATTCGGTTTCCGACTTCGCAGCAGCTGGACGGTTCTGATGCGATGAATCCGGATCCGGACTATTCAGCGGCGTACGTGGTGCTGAAGACGAGCTCTGAACATTTGTTCGGCTATGGAATGACCTTTACGATAGGTCGAGGCAATGAGTTGTGTGTGGCGGCGATTCGGGCATTGGCGAAACTGCTGGTGGGTCAGTCTGTGTCCGTGCTGATGAAGGAGCCGGTGAGTTTGTATCGTCGGCTGACGGGTGACAGTCAGTTGCGGTGGGTTGGTCCTGAGAAGGGCGTGATTCATCTGGCGGCTGCGGCGCTGATCAATGCGGTGTGGGATTTGTGGAGTCGTCAGCAGCAGAAGCCTGTATGGCAGGTGGTTTGTGAGATGTCTCCGGAGCAGTTTGTTTCGTGTGTTGATTTTCGGTATTTGACGGACGCATTGACACCGGGTCAGGCGGTGGAGCTGTTGCAGCCATTGGCGCGCGGTCGTCAGGAGCGGACGGAGCGGCTGCAGTCTGAGGGGTATCCCAGTTACACGACATCGGCTGGCTGGCTGGGTTATTCTGACGAGGCATTGCGGCAGAAGTGTACGGACCTGAAGGCTCGCGGGTGGAAGCATTTCAAGATCAAGGTGGGACGTGATCTGCAGGACGATCTGCGTCGTTGTCGGGTGTTGCGTGAGGAGATGGGTGACGACGCGTATATGATGATTGACGCGAATCAGGTGTGGGATGTTCCGCAGGCGATTGAGTGGATTCGCGAGCTGGCTCCGTTTCGTCCGTGGTTTGTTGAGGAGCCGACATCTCCGGATGACATTCTTGGTCATCAGGCGATTGCTCGCGCGATTGCCCCGATTCGCGTGGCGACGGGTGAGATGTGTCACAATCGGGTGATGTTCAAGCAGTTCATGCAGTCGGGCGGTCTGCAGGTGTGTCAGCTGGACTGTTGTCGTCTGGGCGGAGTGAATGAGTTCCTGGCTGTAATGCTGCTGGCGGCTCGTTTTCAGATTCCGGTGTGTCCGCATGCCGGGGGTGTGGGTTTGTGCGAGTATGTGCAGCATGCGAGCATCATCGACTATGTCTGTGTGACGGGCACGTGGGATGGTCGTGTGACTGAATATTCGGACCATCTGCATGAGCACGTGTGTGATCCGGTGATCATGCGGAACGGCCGTTACATGCCTCCGATGGCTCCGGGCTACAGCGTGCAGTTTACCGAGGCGGCTCTGCAGGGTTATGAATTCCGTTCGGGGGAGTGACTGCGGTAAGGGGGAAGCTGCGACTTTTGGACAGTCCCGGCCCTTGACGCGTCACAGAAGGCGGGATTTGCGTCATGTGAAGCGGAAACATGATTGGCACCCAGTGCTGACACAAGTCGGCAGCGAACGCAGTGTTTCTTCTGTGCACTCCGGGTGCACGACTCACAAAGACGTAGTGAAAACTGTGGTGTAGCTGCTAATCAATTGGGGCACCGAAATCTTGCTTATGGAAATCCTCAGGCTGCAGATTATCAGCAAAACGAAATACTCCGTAGTTGACGTGTCGCTGCAGCACGATTTCCACCATGACAACCTGGTTTGGTTTGAAATACTGATTGAATTCTGAGTATTTTCCAGCGTGTTCGCAGACGGTGTAATAGGCGAAGCCCTCGTTGGGTCGGGCAATTATTTTGAAGCCGAAGTTGTCTCCGACTCGCTTTTTTATAAACCACTTTTCCATTGCATCGAAGTCAAAGTAATAGGTGAGCTTGCCTGGATTTCGGCTGTTCTTCTGACGATCGATTACGAAGTTCGGTGGCAGATGGTTGGCGTCGTAGTCCGGGCCGGCAGTAAAAATAATATCATAATCTGTAAGCATGTTTCCGCGGTCATCGCAAACTCGGAAGACCAGCATAAAGTAACGGCTGGTCTCAAACTTGCGTGTGAACAGGAACAGAGACTCTTCCGAACGCTTTTTTTCCTGCTCCTGCGTAGCCGCCGTTAGTTGTTCAAATGCTTCCGAGCATCTGCGATAGGCACGGTTTGTACCTACTCGCAGACATTGCAGAACGTTAATAACTGTGGTGTTTTGGCCATCAGATTCGGACTGAACTCCTTTCATAATCCCCAAATCGTTCCCGGAGTGGGCTCTATTCGGCAAGACTGCGAATGCTGTGGGTTGTGTTCTGCCTTGATTGATGATCCGGAACGTGTCTTTTTGTTGTTCAATGCGAATCGAGCTGTAGTTCATATTGGCTGCGGCGACGCGGACAACGCCGTCTGAGCCAGGTTCACCGGTGTAGGAATTGAGGTTGTCGTAGAAGCTGCGGTCAATCGTTTGCCCTGTGAGCACGAACACGTAAAGACCAGCCTGGGTGGCATCGTAATTCAGCCAGTCGCTGTTTAGATCCCAACTGCTGTCACTGCCCAATTCGAGCCAGTTTAACACTCCGGTTCCGGGCTGAACTCCGTCGGAAAAAAACTTCATCCTTGCAAGTTTGCCTTTTCCGAGTTGTGCAAGTGCCGACCCATGGTTTGCCGGCGCGAGCATTACAAGATGGCTGAGCGGGCAATCCGCAAGCTTGTCTTTGTAAAAGAGTGTTATCCAGTTGCGTACTACAGGACCGCCTGTCGAATGAGTAATGCACGCAAATCGTTCACCGTCTGCAAGTTTTGGCAAAATTTCTTTAGTGACTGCGTACTGCATACCGCGTGCAATATCATCGACAGTAACTTCGTCAGAAAAACTGACGTATTTACCAAGGTGCAAATGATCGATTTGAACGTTCATGTTGCGTGGTGCATTTTTGACTAAGGCTTCCGGAAGTTTACCATAGGTGTCTGTGTTGGTAACACTCCAGCCGTGAACGAAGACGATTCGCATCAAGCCTCCAAAATGTCGCTGAATCTTCGGAAACGGTCTTAGTTCCACCGAACGGCAAAGGCAATCAGTGGCGAAACGAGGTCAGGGCGGCTTGCCTGAGGTTTTGTGTGTCAGGTGCAGAGTGCGCGCAAAACGTGTGATGCTGTGCAGGTTCTTTTGTACAGTCTTCAGTGTCGTAAGCTGCTGTCAAGAAAAATCAGGTGATTTTGTAATGAAAATCGCCTGATGCTGTCCCCGTGGCGTGTGTTCGACGTACTGTGCAGGAAGCTGAGCAGCGGTGCTCAGTTTTCGACGCGGCTGCGGAGCTGTCCTTCGTGCAGTCTGGTGATGAGCACATCGCCGGGTCGGACCTGGCTGGCAGACTGAATCAGGGTGCCGGATTCTGTTTGTGTGAGCGAATAGCCGCGGAGCAGGACTTTCAGGGGGCTCAGGGCGTGCAGTGATGCTGCGACAGCGGACAGATTTCGCTGCTGTCGTTCGACCATCAGGCCGATGGAACGCTGCAGTCGTTCGCCCAGTATGTCACAGTCCTGCCGTTTTTGGGTGATCAGGCTGTCTGGTTTTTGCAGTACGGATCGAGCCTCGAGGGCGGCCAGTCGCAGTCGGAAATTGTCGACTCGAGTGAGCATGCTGGTCCGCATCCGTTCGGCTGACTGGCGCAGCTGTTCGCGCAGTTCGTCGGCTGCGGGGACAACCAGTTCGCCGGCTTCGCTGGGTGTCAGGGCGCGGCGGTCTGCCACGAGGTCAGCGATGGAGACATCTGTTTCGTGTCCGACGGCACTGATGACGGGAACTTTGCAGGCAGCAATTGCGCGTGCCACGGGTTCCGTATTGAAACTCCACAGGTCTTCGAGGCTGCCGCCACCGCGTCCGACGATGGCCACGTCGACCTCGGGAATCCGGTGCACTGCCGACAGTGCCTGCACCAGATCCGTGACGGAACCTTCTCCCTGAACTCGCACGGGCACGATCACGAGGTCTGCGGGTGGCCAGCGGCGGGTGATCACCTGGATCATGTCTCGCACAGCGGCTCCGGAGGGGCTGGTGATCAGAGCAATTCGTCGGGGGACAGCGGGAATGGTTCTGCGGCGAGCGGGATCAAACAGTCCTTCTGCTGCCAGTTTTTGCTGCAGCTGGCGAAAGGCCAGTTCCAGTTCACCGACGCCCTGCGGCAGCAGGCGATTAATGATGAACTGGCAGGTGCCTCGAGCCACGTAGACCTGCAGCGAACCGGTGGCGAGCACCTGCATGCCATCCTGCGGCTGAAATTTGAGGCGTTCAGCTGTGCTGCGCCACATTGTGGCTGAGATCTCGGCGTTTGCATCCTTGAGAGTCAGGTACCAGTGTCCGGCGGCACTGCGTTTACAGTTGGAAAGTTCGGCTTCCACGATGCAGGGCGGGAGTGCTGTTTCGATCACTTCCTTCATGGCTGTGACCAGCTCTGTGACGGAGATCACGGGCAGTTCGCTCATGGTCGCAAGCCTTTCTGATTTTGGCGGCGACATTCATACAGCAGAATGCCGGCGGCGACAGCGGCGTTCAGCGATCCGACATGTCCCTGCATGGGGATGCCGACCTGGATATCGCAGCGCTGGAGCAGTGGTGGGGAGATCCCGGTGGCTTCGGAACCGATGATCAGAACGAGGGGGCCGAGGAGACTGGCCGTCCACAGGCTGTGCGTGGCTTTTTCGGAGGCGGCTGTTGCGCAGTATCCCAGCTGCTGCAGAGACTGCAGGCAGTCTGGCAGCGAGGGAACCTGAAACAGCTGCAGGTGGTTGACGGCGCCGGAGGATGCGCGAGCGACGTGCGGTGTGACGGCAGCCTGCCCGGTGACTCCGACGATGACACCATCGGCTGCGACTGCATCGCAGCAGCGGAGGATGGCGCCAAAGTTGTGCGGGTCCTGCAGCTGATCGCACAGCACGAACAGTCCCTGTCGCCCGCTGCTGGCGGCGTTGCGTGCAGCGGACAGCAGAGCGTTCTGATCGGCATAAGGGAAGGGGCCCATACGAGCGAGGAGTCCCTGGTGATCGGGCTGATGACAGAGCTGCAGCAGGCGGGCTGCGGGAACGGTTTGCAGGGGCAGCTGCTGTTGTGTTGCCAGTGCGGCAACTTTCCGCCGATCGGGTTCCGGCAGTTCGGCGGCTGCCAGCAGTTCGAGGACCGGCCAGCGGGCGGCAGTCAGTGCTTCGAGGACGGCGTGACGTCCCCAGAGCCAGCAGCGCTGATGGCTGCCGGCGTAGTCTGCACCGGAACTGCGTTTGCTGCGGCTGCCCGACTGTCGGCTCAAGGGAGTTCTTTCAGACGAGGGATTCCAGCCATGCGGTCAGCAGAGCCTGATAGGAGTGCAGGTCGCTGAGATGGGCCATTTCGGTGACTGTGTGAATGTATTTGATGGGGCAGGCGAGGCAGATGGTGCGAACTCCGCGGCGGCTTCTTTGCACGGCAGCGCCGTCCTGTCCGCCGCGTGGCAGAATGGCTCGCTGGCAGCGAATGCCGCGAGCGGTTGCCACCTGTTCGAACTGTTCTACGAGGCCCATGTCGGAAATCATGGAGTTATCCATGACATGCAGACAGACTCCGTCGCCGAACACAGAGATGCGATCTTCGTCGGGGACACCGGGAGTCTGGCAGCAGAGGGTGGTGTCACAGGCAACTCCGATATCCGGGTCAACACTGTAAGCGGCGGGGATGGCGCCGCGCATGCCGACTTCTTCCTGTACGGTCCAGACGGCGTGGATTTCGCAGCGATGATGTCGGAGTTGCTGAATGGCTTCGATCTGAGCCCAGCAGCCGACGCGGTTGTCGAGGCATTGCGAGACAACGGTGTTGCCGACCTGATGGAACGGGCCATCCAGCACGACCATGTCTCCGATGCGAATGCGGGCTTTGGCATCGTCGGCAGCGAGTCCGCAGTCGACGAAAAACTCGGTGACTTCCGGGATCTTCTTCCGATCGGCTTCGGATGAGATATGGATTGGTTTTCCGGAGGCATTCATGATGCCGGGGATATCTCCGGTGGCCGTGCAGACTCGGACGCCGCGAGCAAACAGGTTACGGGCATCGAAGCCACCTGCCGGATTGACTCGCAGGTAGCCCTGTTCGTCGATATGGCGAACGAGAAATCCGATCTGGTCCATGTGTGCCGCCAGCATGACTTTCAGGGGTCGTTCCACGATTTGACCGTCGGCGGGTCTGGGTTTGCGGACGCCGATGAGTGAGCCCATGGCATCGACAGTGACTTCATCGAACAGCTGGTGTCTTACGATGTAGTCATGGATGACGGAACGAATGCGGGATTCGCGGCCGGGGACGGATGGTGTTTGTGTGAGGATGCGGAGCAGATCCATGGGCAACACTCGCAGTTTGGCACTGGCGACTGCCGGTGCAGGAAAGGCTGGTTCACTGACTGGGGTGAAATCTACATGAGAACGGCTGCTGGCTGAAGCGAGGTGTAGTTTTTGGGGAGTGAATTACGGTGAACAGCGGACGGCAAACCTGCGGTAAGCGGGGCTGACGGGGTGTAAAAAGTGTCAAATACGGGAAAAGCGGACAGATCGGGCGTTTTTTTTGGGGGGGCTGGCGGGGCTGGTGGCGGGATGTGGAGTGTGGCAGTGTTTGCGAATTCGGGGGCGGCAAATTCGGCGTTGGCGGGCTACCTGTCGCAAGGCTTTCGTGATATGATGGCCTGTTGGGCCACCCGTTTTGGTGCCGTGATTCGAACTTAATTTTCCTGCCGGAGCTCGCCATGTCGTTTGCCGACGTATCCCGCCGTTCCTTTCTGGCTTTGTCAGCTGCAGCGGCTGGTTCTGGTCTGGTGGTCCCGGGCGGTGTGCTGGCAGGTCCTGCGCTGGTGCAGCCGGAAGACGGACTCAAGGGTCGGATCTGGAAGACGCTGAAGATCGGCATGGTGCAGGTGAAGGGGTCACTGACTGAGAAGTTTGCGGCGGTGCGTGATGCGGGATTTGACGGCATTGAAATGGATGCCCCGGGTATGAACGTCGAGGAGACTCGGCGGGCCATTGCTGAAACTGGTTTGCCGGTGGACGGCACAGTGAATTCGTCGCACTGGCAGATTCGTCACACGGACGCAGATGCGGCAGTTCGGGCGAAGGCGCTGGAGTCGCTGACGACAGCGATCCGCGATACTCATGCGGTTGGCGGTCACTCCGTTCTGCTGGTTGTGGGGCATGGCAAGGACGGAGCAGAAGAAGAGATCTGGAATCGTTCGATCGAGAACATTTCGAAGGCGGTTCCAGTGGCAGCGCGGTATGGAGTGCAGATTGTCATTGAGAATGTCTGGAATCATTTTCTGTACAATCATGACGGCGATCATACTCAGACTGCCGACAAGTACGTGCGTTACGTAGACCAGCTGAATTCGCCGTGGGTGGGCATGCAGTTTGACATTGGCAACCACTGGAAGTATGGCAGCATGGGCGACTGGATTCGCACATTGGGTCGCCGAGTGATGAAGCTGGACATCAAGGGTTTTTCCCGCAAGGACAGCAAGTTCACTCGGATTTCCGAGGGTGACATTGATTACGCGGACGTGCGGAAGGCCCTGCAGGAAATACAATTTTATGGCTGGGCAGCGGCTGAGGTTGGTGGTGGAGACGCTGCCGAACTGAAACGCATTTCAGTGGAACTGGATAACGCCTTTGGACTCGTCTGAACCTCTGCAGGACCCAGTTCCTGCCTCTGATCGTGTGCCGGTAACCGGGGCTCTGATTGAGCAGTTGTCGCGACAGTATGGTCTGCAGATCACGGCTGAGCAGTCTGTGGTGCTGTCGGCCTATCTGCAGCGTCTGCAGTTCTGGAACGAGCGACTCAATCTGACTCGCCACGACCAGCCTGAGCTGTTTGTGACGAGGGATCTGCTGGACAGTCTGCGTCTGGCGGGGCATTTGCCGCATGGTGCCCGGGTGCTTGACGTGGGATCGGGTGGTGGCGTTCCGGGTCTGGTGGTGGCCATTTTGCGGCCTGATCTGACTGTTGCGGTCTGTGATTCGGTGGGCAAGAAGGCAGCGGCGATGCAGGACATTGTCAGCAGTCTGGGTCTGTCTGTGCAGGTGATTGGTCAGCGAGTTCAGGAAGTGCTGCAGCGGCAGCGTTTTCAGATCGTGACGGCTCGGGCCGTGGGTGCGATTGATCGGCTGTTGCCGTGGTTTCAGCCGTTATGGCTGGCGGGTGCCGAGGTATTGCTGATCAAGGGGCCACGGTGGCAGGACGAGCTTGCTGAGGCTCAGCGTTCCGGTACAGCGAAGGGGCGACGTATTGAGCGCATTGCTTCGTGGTATACTCCGGGCCGTGATGGTGAGAGTGTGCTGCTGCGAATTCGGTGAAGAATTTCTGCGGGTGCTGGTGTTGGGTGAGTCTGCTGTTTATGGGTGTTGGGCTGCCGGAGTGCTGGTGTGAGATTGCCAGCGGCGTGATGCGGCGGTGGCAGTTTGTCGCAGCCATGCATCAGCGGACTGTTGCGGATCCGCCGATTCCAGCTGTTGGCAGTTCCAGCCCAGTTGCAGCAGCGGGATGTGGGGCAGCCATGTTTGCAGCTGTCGGGCGTTGCTGAATTTTGAGATGTCTTCTGCAGCGGCAGCGGGCGGAGAGATTTCATTCAGGATGATGCCGGCGACGTGGCATCCTGACAGCAGCAGCAGTTCGACGGTCATGCGAGTATGGCTGATGACCCCCAGTCGATTTCCGGCGACGACGATGACGGGGCAATTCAGCCTTCGCACGAGGTCGAAAACGGTGGATTTATCAGACAGCGGGCAGCAGAGGCCTCCGGCGCCTTCGATCAGCATGAGTTCAGCGCGATTTTTCCAGACGTCAAGTCCTCGTGAGAGCAGGTCATCATCGACAGTCCGACCTTCGGCGGCGGCAGCGACATTGGGGGCCAGCGGTGCGAGGAAGAGTTGGGGGCAGATGTCGGTGCTGGCGGCTGGCAGGGAGCAGGCCTGCTGCAGGCGACGTACATCGCTCCAGAAATACCGGGTTGTCTGACCATCAGCGGGGGACGTTTCGGTTTCGGCACCGCTGCAGACCGGCTTGTAGGCTCCGGCCTGAAATCCCAGGCGCTGCATTTGCTGCAGCAGGACGGTGGCGGTGTGAGTTTTTCCGACGCCGGTGTCGGTACCTGTGACGAAGAGCATATCAGCGTTCGTATTTGGGGATGTTGGGTTCGGGGACTTCTGCGACCAGTTTGCGGATGATGTCGTCGGGATCGAGCCCTTCGGCCTGAGCCTGGAAGTTGGTGGAGATGCGGTGTCGGAGCACAGGTATGGCGACTCCGCGGACATCTGCGATGGTGACACTGGGTCGTCCGGCCATGGCGGCCATCGCTTTGGCTCCGGCGATGAGGTATTGTCCGGCGCGGGGCCCGGCCCCCCAGTCAACCAGTCTGCGGATGAATTCGGGCGAGCCGGCATCTTTGGGTCGTGTGGCGCGAACGAGTCGTGCGACGTAGCTGATGATCAGCGGACTGGCGGCAATCTGTCCGATTTGTTTTTGGAGGTAGAGGATGGATTTGGCCGAGAGGACTCGACGGACTTCCGGTCGTTCGCCGGAGGTGGTGGCTTCGAGAATTTTTTCTTCTTCTTCGAGTGTGGGGTAGTCAACTTTGACGTTGAACATGAAGCGGTCGAGCTGTGCTTCAGGCAGCGGGTAGGTGCCTTCCTGTTCGATGGGGTTTTGAGTGGCGATTACGAAGAACGGCTCGGGCAGGCGGTAGGTGGTTTGTCCGACAGTGACTTCTCGTTCCTGCATGGCCTGCAGGAGTGCGGACTGTGTTTTGGGCGGAGTGCGGTTAATTTCGTCTGCCAGCAGGATATTTGTGAAGACGGGCCCTTCGACGAAGCGGAATTCGCGGCGACCGGTTTCGCTTTCTTCGAGCACATTTGTGCCGGTGATGTCGGAGGGCATCAGGTCGGGTGTGAACTGGATGCGTCGAAACTGGACGTCGAGCAGTTTGGCGATGGTGCTGACGACGAGTGTTTTAGCGAGTCCTGGGACACCAACCAGCAGGCAGTGTCCGCCAGTGAAGATGGCAGCGAGGATTTGATCGATGACTGCATCCTGTCCGATGATGACTTTGTGCAGTTCTTCCACCATGACTTCGTGATGTCGGTGGAATTTTTCGAGGAATTCGTCGAAGTCGCGTTTTTCGGCCACGGCAGTGTTCCTGGACGGCGCTAAGTGCGAGTGCAGCCGGCGAGCCGGCGGATGGAGGTGGAGAATAGCAGACAGCGGCGGAGAATTCAGGTGTGCGGGTGTGGTGGGAGGTTTCTGGACTGAGAATTCCGGCGGTTTCGGGGGCAATTGGCAGGCGCTGGTGGCGGCGGGGTTGCATCCGCAGGTCTCTTGCTTACTCTGTGGCGGTCCAGAGTATCCACGACGAATCTTGAAAGAGTGAACAGATGCAAGCGGATTTTGTGCTTCTGCCGGGTGACGGGATTGGTCCGGAGATTGTATTTCAGGCGAAGCGAGTGCTGACGGCAGTGGCCGGGAAGTTTGGTCACGAGTTTCGGATGACCGAGCATTTGATGGGTGGCTGTGCGATTGACGCGTGCGGAAATCCGTTGCCGGACGAGACACTGGAGGCATGTCGGCGATCGCATGCGGTGCTGCTGGGAGCGGTTGGAGGTCCGAAATGGGATGATCCTCGCGCGAAGACTCGACCTGAAGCCGGACTGCTGCGAATCCGCCGTGAGCTGGGTTTGTTTGCCAATTTGCGTCCCACGAAGACCTGGGACGAGCTGCTGGATGCGTCACCGCTGCGGCGTGAGATTGTGCAGGGGACAGACATCCTGTTTGTGCGTGAACTGACGGGCGGGATTTATTTTGGTGAGTCGGGTCGGCGACCGCATGCCAGTGGCGAAGAGGCGTGGAATGTGATGACGTATTCCACGGGGGAAATTGAGCGGGTGGTGCGATTGGCGGCGCAGGCGGCTCGAGGTCGTCGGGGTCGTCTGACGATGGTGGACAAGGCGAACGTGCTGGAGGCATCGCGGTTATGGCGACAGGTCTCTGAGTTGGTCGTGAAGCAGGAATTTCCGGATCTGCAGTACAATGTTGTGCTGGTGGATGCGATGGCGATGCATTTGATTTCGAAGCCTCGTGATTTTGATGTGGTGGTGACCGAGAATTTGTTTGGTGACATTCTGACTGACGAAGCCTCGATGCTGCCGGGTTCCCTTGGGTTGGCTCCATCGGCATCAATTGGTGCAGGCGGGCCAGGGCTGTTTGAACCGATTCATGGTTCAGCACCGGACATTGCCGGGCAGAATGTGGCAAATCCGCTGGCGACAATTCTGGCGGCGGCGATGATGCTGCGATATTCACTGCAGCTTGAGCAGGAGGCGGCAGCGATTGAGTCGGCGGTGAACAGTGTGCTGGCAGCCGGCTGTCGAACTCGCGATATCGCGGGAGGCGGGTCGTTTTTGAGCACGACGGAGATGGGTGATCGAGTCGTGCAGGCGCTGGCGTAGCGCACCGTTGCTGGTGTGTTCAGGCGGCGATTGTGGGGGTGTTGCGTCGAGCGGGGTTTTTGACGTGCCGGGGTGATGTTGCGCGCAGGAATTGGCGGCGACGGCGTCAGTCGGTGGTCGTATGGGCGTGTGCATTCCGGGTGAAATCAGTGATCGTCCGGTGCAGTTCGGGATGATCGGCAGTGCGTATTTAGCGGCAATCTCAACGGAGGAATCCATACAATCCTAAAATAGTGACAGTTATTGCCACCCTAGGCATAATTTGTGTTAAGACCCTTTGACATGTGAGCGGTGTCGTGGTGGAATCTGTGTCTGAGGGAATCGGACGTGAAGATTTCAGAACGATGCAGTCAGTGTGATGTGCATAGGCTCCGGTTTCCGTTGTTTGTCACTGAAAAGGGGGACGTACCGATGAACAGAATCCTGAAATCTGCTGCAGTGTTTAGCGTGGCTTTGGCGCTGACCCTGAATTCGGCGGTATTTGCTGCTGACGAAAAGGCACCGGCTGCGACCAAAGCGGCAGCGGTGGCGGTTAAGTCATCAGTGTCGGCCGACAGCAAACCGACGGCAGAAAAGCAGTCTGCCGCAGAAAAGAAGTCAGCTGCGGTGTCGAAGCCAGCGAAGGTGAAAAAGCCGGCGGCAGAGAAAAAGCCTGTGACCGCGAAGAAGCCGGCAACCACAAAGAAGCCTGCGGCGGCAAAGAAGCCGGCCACCAGCGGAAAATCCACGGCAGCGAAAAAGCCGGCCGCAGCGAAGAAGCCTGCGGCTTCGGGATCGAAGAAGGCGACGTCCAAAACAACTTCGACGAAGTCTTCCGGGGCGTCAAAAAAGTCCTGATTTTCAGCTTTCGATCGTGACGCTGGTTGTTTTTCACAGCAACCCCCTGGCGATTGACAGGGGGTTGCTGCATTGCTGCCGCGAGGACTGCGCCGATGCCCGCTGTTTCGCAAATTCGCTGGCAATTGCTCACAGCGCGGACCAGCGTTCGGTGGCTCGGCAGAAGCCTCATCCTGGGATGGTGAAACGACGGCAATCCGGGAATTCCGGGGCGATTTCCACCTAAGTGAGAAAGGGGAATGGAGTGTCGGGTTCGGCAGGGAAGAAGCAGGAGGTTCGTTTCGCGGAGCGAAACGCGACTATCAGGGGGCTTGACACCGTTTCAACATCCCAGCCTCACCGTCGCGGGGCTTCATCCGTCTGTTTATGGAATTCCCGAGAACATCAACACCCCTAGGGGGCCTGTCGGACCGGAATATCTGGCGACGGAACTGCTGCGGAATCCGGGCGTCAGCAGCGGCGGTCAGTTCTGGTTTTCGATTTGTCTAAAATGACGACAAGGACGACTGCAGCGGGGGCATCGATTATGCCGATACCGACCAGGTGACTCACAGCAGCAGCGGACAGGCGACGGCAGATATGACCGACCCAGCACAGCAGGTTCAGGAACTGACAGATCGTCTGGCTCGTCTCGAAGAAGAGCTGATGCGTGCGCAAAGGCTCAGTTCTGTCGGGGCGCTGGCCTCGTCGATTACTCATGAATTCAACAACATTCTGACGACGGTCATCAACTACGCGAAGATGGGGCTGCGTCATCCTGACGAGGCGACTCGCACGAAGGCCCTTGACCGCATCCTGACGGCATCTCAGCGAGCGGCGAAGATCACGACGGGGATGCTGTCGTATGCTCGCAGCACATCCAGCCGCATAGAGCCTCAGGATTTGAAGCGACTGCTGGAGGACGTGCTGGTGCTGTTGCAGAAGGATCTGCAGATGCATCGGATCACGGTGGATCTGCAGCTGGCGGACAATGTTTGGGCGCTGGCGAATTCCAGTCAGATCCAGCAGCTGCTGATGAATCTCATCGTGAATGCTCGACAGGCGATGAAGGAAGCCGGCCGTCTGCGGCTGGTCGTGCGTGACAATCCGGAAGAGGGCTGGGCTGAACTGGTCGTAGCCGACAACGGGTGCGGGATCCCGCAGGACAAGCTGCCGCGAATTTTCGAGTCGTTTTACACAACGAAGGCTCCCGACGAGCGCGGTCAGGGCGGCACGGGTCTGGGTCTGGCGGTGTGTTTGAAGATTGTGGAGTCTCATCACGGCCGGATTCGGGTGGAGAGCGAGGTTGGTCGCGGCACCACATTTACGCTGCGATTGCCGCGCAGTGAATCTCCTGCCGGATTCATTTCGACTTCTGCGCCGGCGCGAGCCGGGGCACGGTAGCAGGTTCAGCTGGCGGGCAGGCGGTTTTTGAGGACTGCCAGTCGGGCGCAGCCCGCTGCACCGATAAATCCTGCATCTCCGCCAAGTGACGCCCAGTCGATGCTGATGCTGTTGGCGAGAGTGGGGAAGGTGCGAGCTTGAAATTCCTGACGAACGCGGTGGATGAATTCCCGTCCGACTCGAGTTGTGTCGCGGCCGAACGTCATGGCTCCGCCCAGCAGTACCATGTCGGGGTCGATGACGTGGACGCAGGATGTGATTGCGGCCCCGAGATACCGGGCCATTTCCATGATCAGGTCCAGTGACAGGTGATCGCCGTGTTCGGCTTCTTCTGTGATGACGAGGGGCGTCAGTTTTTGGCCGGCGAGCAGGCGATTGCGTACGGAGGTGACGGCGCCGGCTTCGAGCTGTTCGTTAAACCGGCGGAGCAGCGCGGTGGCACTGACGTAGGCTTCTGCGGTGCCGTACTGTCCGGTGTTGCAGTAGCGACCGTCGTGTATTTCGAGAATTACGTGGCCCAGTTCGCCACCATGTGAATGTCGGCCCTCGATGATGTGGTCGTCGATGATCAGGCCTCCGCCGAGCCCTGTTCCGAGTGTGTAGAAGGCGAGGCTTTGCGACTGTTTTGCCTGACCGGCCCAGTATTCACCGTAGGCGGCTGCATTGGCATCATTTTGCAGGATGGTGGGCAGGCCGAGAGATTCGGCGACTTTGGTGCGGATGGGGAAGTTGTTCCAGCCGGGCAGGTTTGTGGGTTCCAGCAGCATGCCGGCAGGAATATCCATGGTACCGGGGCTGGCGAGTCCTGCGGCGGAGATTTGGTTGCGGGTGACACCGGCCTTTTGCATTGCCTGTTCAGCGGCCAGCGTCATTTGTTTTACGCCGTGCAGGGGCCCGGCGTTTGCTTCTGTGGGAACGGTGCTGAATCCCAGCGGGTGGCCACTGTCATCGACGACGCCGGCTTTGATGTTGGTGCCACCCAGATCGATGCCCAGATACAGTCTGGTTTGCTGTGATTCGTTCATGGCAGTCTCGGAATTTGCTGGGTTCAGCCGATCTGTGAGTTCCTGATGGTACCTGTGGCAACGGAGGCTGTGCAAGCAGTGTTTTGCGGGAGTTCTCTGGTTCCCGTGTGGTTACAGGCCTGGAACTTCTCAGGATTGCCAGCCTGTCCGTCAGGACTTAATTCCACCGGCCATTTCTCCCGATTCTTCCCGGCATTTGTTATGATTCTGTTTGGCACGGGTGGACTTTCGTGACCGCCGGAGCTGGATGATCGACGATTTTCTGTTGGCAAAAGTGCTGAAAAACTATGGATCTAAGTGTCCGACTGAACAGGTTGCAGCTGAAAAACCCGATTCTGGTGGCTTCGGGGACGTTTGGTTATGCGCGCGAAATGTCGGCATTTGTGGAATTTGAAAAGCTGGGCGGGATCATTCCCAAAACGGTGACTCCAGCGGCCCGCCCCGGTAATCCTCCGCCTCGCACGGTCGAGACAGCCAGCGGGATGCTGAATTCGATTGGTCTGGACAACGATGGTTTCGATCAGTTTGTGGCTGAGAAGCTGCCATGGCTGCTGACTTTGGGGACATCCATCATCGTGAACATTGCCGGGAAGTGCATGGATGATTTTCCTCGCATGGCCGAGGTTTTGGACGGCATTCCGGGAATTGCGGCGATAGAGCTGAACATTTCCTGTCCCAACGTGTCCGGTGGGGTGGATTTTGGGACGGATCCGGCATTGGCGGGGCAGGTGGTGAAGTCGGTGTATCAGTCGTGTCGTCTGCCAGTGATAGCCAAGCTGACACCGAATGTGACCAGTGTGGTTCCGATTGCTCAGGCGGCCGCGGAAGCTGGGGCTGACGCGGTTTCGCTGGTGAACACGTTTCAGGGGATGGCGATCGACTGGCGTCGTCGTCGTCCGGTGCTGGGAAATATCCTTGGCGGTTTAAGTGGTCCTGCGATCAAGCCTTTGGCATTGCGAATTGTCTGGCAGGTGCGTCGTGCGGTGCAGGTACCGATTATCGGCATTGGCGGCATTCAGTCACTGGATGACGTGATGGAATTTCTGGTAGCGGGTGCCACGGCGGTGCAGATTGGCACGGCGAATTTTTATAATCCAGGTTTGGCCAATCAGCTGATTGGCCAGCTGCCAGAGGCGATTCGTTCTCTGGGGGCGTCGGGTCCCGATGAAATCATCGGCTGCCTGCATACTCAAACAACTTCAAAATGATTCCGGTACATCCATGCGAGTACTTTCCGGCATTCAGCCTACGGGGCGTTTTCACTGGGGCAATTATTTTGGCGCCATTCGCCAGTACATTGCATTACAGGGGCAGGAGCAATCCTTTTTTTTCATTGCTGATTTTCATGCATTGACGACGATTCGGGACCGTGATTTGTTGCGGCAGAACATACGGGATGCGGCGATGGATCTGCTGGCACTGGGTTTGGATCCGGACCGTGCCTGTTTGTTTCGGCAGTCGGACGTTCCTGAGGTGACAGAGCTGACGTGGCTGCTGATGACGATTACTCAGATGCATCTGCTGGAGAAGTGTCACGCCTACAAGGACAAGAAGGCGAAGGGTCTGGCTTCGGATGCGGGATTATTCACTTATCCTGTGCTGATGGCTGCTGACATTCTGGCCTATGACAGTACGCATGTTCCGGTCGGTGCAGATCAGATCCAGCACGTCGAGGTTGCTCGTGATCTGGCCCAGCGTTTCAATTCGTTTTACGGCGAGTGTCTGCAGCTGCCGGAGGCGATGGTGTTGCCGGAATCGGCGCGGGTGCCGGGTCTGGACGGCGAAAAGATGTCGAAGAGTTATGGCAACACGATCCCGATCTTTGAAACGCCGAAGAAGCTGCGTAAGCTGATCATGAGTATCCGCACGGATTCGACAGCGATGGAATCGCCGAAGAACGCGGATACGTGCACGGTCTTTGAGCTGTATCGGCTGTTTGCGGACGAGCAGCGTCAGGGGGCATTGCGGCAGCGTTACGAAGCAGGCGGCATGGGGTACGGCGATGCCAAAGAGCAGCTGTATCAGGCGGCGATGGAGATGTTTGGTCCGGCGTTCGAGCGACGGGCGGCACTGGAGGCGAATCCGGACCAGCTGGAGGACATTCTGCGTCAGGGTGCAGCAAAGGCTCGGGCGAGGGCGCAGGACGTGCTGGCTCGTGTGAGGGCAGCCAGTGGTCTGCTGGCGAGGCCTGTGTGACGTTCAGGCCAGGGCGTGGATGTGTCGGCTGATTATTTGTTTGAGGCTGTGGCTCTGGTGGCGGCTGTGGTTCTGGTGGTGGCGGTGGTTTCTTTACTGTCGGGAGCGTCGTAGAAAAAGTTGGACATGAGGTGTTCAGCGCAGCACAGGATCAGCAGCAGTCCCAGCAGCAGCGGCAGCACTTCGACTCCCAGTCGCCCGGTTCTTTGGATAGCCAGCAGCTGTTCGGGATCATGAATGATGACGGATTGCTGTTGTCCGATCAGTTGCTGCAGTTCTTCATCGGTGATTTTGGTGAGGTCTGTTTCGTCATCGCGGAAGTTGACGGCGAAGGCGGCCTCGAAGCCTGGCGTCGCATCGACTGCCTGCAGCAGATAGTGTCCGTGATCGGTGGCGTCCGTGAGCAGAATATCGGCGGAGCCGGGTTCGAGCTGTCCGCGGGTTTGTCTGAGTCCGGGTCGTCTTAGCAGGTACTGCTGGAATCTTTGTTTTTCCGGTATGGGCACATCCACCGGTTCACCGGCGATGTAATTGCAGCGTTTGTCTGACGCGTTGGTGAGGTACTGCAGCAGGCTGTCGGCCAGCACAAGGAAGCTCCAGCTGTCCGGCAGGTTATTCCACAGATTGCCTCCGTCGGGCAGATTGTCCATGGCAGATGTGAACATCAGGCAGCGACCTTTGCCGATGGTGCGTTCGAGGAGTGCGGGGCGATCGGCGGGGCCGGTGAATTGCATGAGCGTGCGGGCTGCGGGACTGGCTTCGACGGCCCAGCAGCGGTCGAATGCGACGGCTGCAAGTTCGGTGCGGAGGCCTTCGTCCTGCAGGAAGTTGCGGGTCACGCCATTTTCACTGGTGAGGTTGAGGTAGCCGGGGGTATCGAGGTATTTGACGACGGTGAGCGGAGTGGCGGGCAGCAGGCTGCTGGCGGCGGCGGTGGCCCACGCAGCGGGCTGAAGTCTGCCGGAACCGGCAGTGATGAATACGCCGCCACCGGCATCGGCATATTTGCGAAGTTCGTTCCAGAGCGTATCAGCGGGGCGACTGGGATTCATGAGCACGATGGCGTCGTAGTCTGCGAAATTCTGGTCGGCGGTTTCGGCAGTGGCAATCATCCGGCATTCACACTGGCGGACTCCGGCCTTTTCCAGTTCGTCAGGTTGCAGGGCATTTTTCAGATAGATGGCTTCATTTGTTCGATCGGCGATCAGCAGAACTTTGGGTGCTGGTCGGACTGCCACGGTGAAGAATCGCAGGTTGTCTTCCATGAGTGGATCTTCGGCAGCGAGGCGAACGGTGCCTTCGACCCATGCGGTGTCAGCGGGAATTCGAACGGCCATTTGAACTCGGCTGGCATTTCCGTCGAGTTTCACGCTGGCCGGCGGAGCGGCCGGAGTTTCTCGCCCTGCAGGATCTGTAAACAGTGCTTCGAGTCTGGCGTTTGCTGGCAGTCCGGTGGTGGATCTGACGGTGAGGTTAAGCAGCAGATCGCGACCGCTGACAGTGGACTGTTCGGAGACGCGCAGGTCGGCGAGTCCGGCGTTGACGGGCTGTGTTACTGAGACATCGACGAGGTAGATATTCAGCCAGTCCATTTCATTTTCTTTGAGCAGCTGCAGCAACTGGGATTCGTCCGGGAGTTGCCATGCGGATCTGGAGAAATCGGTGAAGATATAGATTTCACGGACGTACTGGTCTGCGGAACCGCCAAGTCCGGCTTCCTGCTGAGTCCTGCGGCGGTCCTCCTGATGTGCTTCGACGGCCAGCCGCAGCTGTCGATTGAGGCGTGCGGGTATGGCAGTCGCGGTGAGGGATTCGAGTCGGGTGGCGACGCTGCCGGTGTCGGACTGGAAGATGACTTCGTCATCAGACTGTGAGCTTAGAATTGCGGAGCGGCTTCCGGCGGGAAAGCGTTCCAGTTGCTGGCGGGTCAGGCGACTGGCGTATTCCAGTCGAGTGATGTTTTCCTGACGGTATTTCATGCTGATGCTGTTATCGATCAGGAAGACGGCAGCGATTGGAATATCTTCTGAGCCTTCGCTGGCGGGTGACAGCAGTTCCGCCCGGACTCGCAGGCCCCACGGAACGCCGCCGAGCAGGAAGGCGAGCAGCAGGCCTCCCAGCAGGCAGAAGACGCGTCGGCGAGCCTGCCGCTGCTGCAGTCCGGCGGTTCCGCCGGCGGAACCTGAGTCTTTTTTATTGAGCCAGATGCAGCCCGCGGTGGCAGCGATGACGGAGCTGGCGATGCCCAGCCATTCCCACCAGCGGAGGCTGTAGTTGGCGGCCGGCAGTGAAGGGCGTGCGAAGACGAGTACGAGCAGGATGATGAGCAGCGTTCTGAGGATCAGGAGCAGAACCTGTCGCAGGCGCATGCGGCGACTGTTGGCGGTGCGACGAGTTTTCAGCAGTCTGAGTGCCGGGAACTCGATCCGTTTCGGTCGAGCCTTCATGGTCAGGTGCAGAATCAGCGGAACGGCAGCCAGCAGCAATCCCGCAAGAATTGTGGAGTTGATCAGGGTCATGCAGTTCCGTTCTGCCGGACAGTGGGCCGTCTGAGGTTCGAATCTTCAGCAGTTGACAGTGGTTTTGCAACAAATTCGGGGGCACTTTCCAATTGATTCAAAGGTTCGGGTGGCGGATAATTCCCGGGTGCCGATTCTTCACCTTCGCAGTCAGGCTGCGTCCTTTTGGAAGAAACTTTTGCCGTGCCGGTGCCTTCAGTCTCGTCAATGGTTCGTATGTTGCTGGGCGGTCTGTTGTGGACTTTGCCGGTAATGTGGGGGCTGTATGCGGCCGCTGCGCAGTCTGCCGGCGGCACCAGCGTCGTTCAGTTGTTTCGAGATCTTGGGCGGTGGGCGGGTGGCGCCACGGTCCAGTTGCAGGGAGTTTCAGAAGTACCACTGATGCTGGCGGCAAATGATCCGGTATTCATCACGGATGCTCGGGGGCGTACGCTGCAGGCAGGTAAAGTGCGAACGGCGGGTGGTGTGCTGTTTGACCCCGCTCCGGCTCGACAGGTCCAGCTGCTGCTGGATGAGAGCATGATCCGCAGCGTTTGTCCGGACGGGTTTGAGCTGCAGTACTATTCTACTCCGACGACGCTTGACTGGGTGGCAGCAACTTTGCTGCCTGAGCAGCGGCGGTCTGAAATCAGCGGCATTCTGGCGGCAGAGTGGCAAAAGCATGGTCCGCAGCTGACCGCCCGGCTGCAGCCGGTTCTGCAGGATGCGGTGGGTCAGATGGCCCAGGCGGTTGAAAGGCAGTTACCTGAAGTTCTGCAGCAGCATCGCGAGCAGATTTCGAAGATTGCGGACAGGTATCAGGAGGAAGTAGTCAGGCAGAAAGTGGTACCTCTCGTGCGGACTCAGGTGCTGCCAATTATTGAGCGTGAAATGAGACCGGTGGCACTGGATGTGGGGCGTGAGTTGTGGGATCGAGTTTCCTTATGGTCTTTTACGTGGCGATACCTGTATGACGTGTCACCACTGCCAGAGCGAAATGCGGTGAAGCGCGAGTTTGAGCGTTTTCTGGCTGAAGAAATTCGTCCGGCGATGGAATCGCGAGTGGATGATTTTGTCGCAGCCACGGAGCGTGTGGTGCGGGCGGTCAGTCAGAATCGCGAGGTTCGTGAAGTGATTCGCGAGAGTCTGCATTCGACTGCCACTGACAGTCAGATTCGCGAATTGACGTGGTCTGTTTTTCGGGATGCTTTCCTTACGAATCCGGCGGTGCATCAGGCGCTGCAGAATTCGCTTGAAAGTTCGGACGCAAAGGAGGCGATTCGGCTTGCCGGTGTCGCGTTCGAGCCTGCGGTGCGTGATATCGGGGATGCAATTTTCGGCAATCGCGAGGACGGGATCAGTGCGGAGTTTTCGCGAGTCATGCGTCTGCAGATTTTGCTGAAGGATCGTCGCTGGCTGCAGGTTGTCCCGCGATCGGTCGGGTCAGGCAGGTCTCAGACGGTAAGAATTCAGGCGGGCACAGACCAGCGACAGTTCCCGCTGGAGTTTGAAGGGCGTCAGCAGAGCCCGCTGACTGTACCGGAATCCATCCAGCATCCCTGATGCGCTGTTGTTGTGGTAACGACGGCTGCCGTTGGTTTATCGGCGCTGGTGTTGTCGGGCTCGTTTGATGCGGTTGGCGACACGACGTGTTGGCGGCTGGCATTTGACGCCGTGCGGGATTGGTGAACAAAAAAATCACTGATATCTTGTCTGATTTGGCCGTTTAGCGGGCTGAACAGATTCGGTTTTTTTTGGTGTATCGGGAATTTCGATGTTGCACCTGTGATTATGCAGACTGTACTGTCCTGAAATCAGCTGGCTTTTTATGTGTACGTTTGTGCGCAATTCTTTCTGCCGGTCTGAGATCAGGAAATCGGGACGTGTCTTGAGGCTGACTGCAACCGGCAGAAAACGACTGTTTTGACCGATTTTTTTCGAGAAAGCGGCTGTGGGTGAACGTTTTGCGGTCTTTGCGGCAGAAGTTTCAAAAAACGTGTGGAAATCGAATGCCGTATTTTGGCCAGAGTTGACGTTGGGCCTAGAACCTTCGCTGAAACCTCGGTTTTTTCCAATTTGCAGACTTCGTTTCAACTGCAGTGTCTCTTGTTGTGAGAAATGGTTGTGAGCCAGTTCTTTTCGCCACGAGAAGTTGCCGTTGCCATAGGCGTCAGCGAGTCATCTCTGAAGCGCTGGGTGGACAAGGGGCTGATTCAGGCATCGAAGACGGGTGGTGGTCACCGCCGTTTGTTGCTGGATTCTGTGTTGCGCTATGTGCGTGACGAGAAGATGTCGCTGGCGAACCCTGAGGCCATTGGGTTGCCTCCGGGAACTGGTGCCGGCAATGTTTCTGAGCAGGGTGCGGCCAGCGAGTTCGTGCGGGCGATGACGACGGGCGACGAGATGGCATCTCGGCGAATCATTCTGGACCTGTATCTTCGTGGTGTGAGTGTATCGCGGATTTGCGATCAGATCATGGGTCCGGCGTTTCATCGCATTGGGGACATGTGGCAGTGCGGTGAAGTAGAGATCTATCAGGAGCGGCGGGCCTGTGAGACCTGTCTGCGAGTGCTGCACGAGCTGCGTAACGGGGTTGGTTCCGGACCGGAGAACGGCCCGCTGGCGCTGGGTGCAACGCTGGACGGTGATCCTTACACGCTGGCAGTGAGTATGGCCGAACTGGTGCTGCGTGACTGTGGCTGGCGAGCAGTCTCGCTGGGGCACATGCTGCCTTTTGAAACTCTGCGGCGGGCCATTGAGATTGACCGTCCTTCCCTGATGTGGGTCAGTGTTTCCACGATCCGCAATGTGGACCGCTTTATTGCCAGCTTCAACACTCTGTTTGACACAGCCAACGCTTTTGGCTGTGCGCTGGTAGTTGGTGGTCAGGGGATGACGGGTGAAGTGCGCCGCATGCTGCGATTCACAACATTTTGTGACAACTTTATGCATCTTGAAGCATTTGCCCGGACCATTCGTCCGCGACTCTGATTCTGCTGTGCGGAGCGGTTTGGCGGTTTGGCGGTCCTGAATTGCGAACCGTGCGATTCTTTCGGGTGATTGTCAACTGCCTGCGGCTGAGTCGTGTCTATACTGTGGCGACGGTTCGACTTAATTCGGGTCGATTGCAATTGTCGCCGGTTTGACTGATTCGGATTTGCAGATGACAAGTTCCTGTGCCTATGACGCCATCCTTGTGCTTTCGTTTGGCGGCCCAGAGAAGCGGGAGGATGTGATCCCGTTTCTGGAAAATGTGCTGCGGGGCAAGCCGGTGCCTCGAGAGCGGCTGCTGGAAGTTGCAGAGCATTACTATCACTATGACGGTGTCAGCCCGATCAATCAGCAGTGTCGAGAGCTGATTGCGGCTTTGCAGCAGGAACTGGGGTCAGCGGGGATTGGCCTGCCGATTTACTGGGGTAATCGCAACTGGCATCCTTTGCTTCCTGAGACGCTCCAGCAGATGCACCGTGATGGTGTGCGGAGGGTGCTGACTTATGTGACCAGCGGTTTCAGTTGCTATTCAGGCTGCCGGCAGTACCGCGAGAACATTCTGGCAGCGCTGACGGATCCATCACTGGCGGGGATGGAAGTGCACAAGATTCGGGTGTTTTACAACCACCCGGACTTCATTGAGGTGCTTTCGGGCTGTGTGGGGGCTGCGGTGCAGCAGGCGACGCTGGGTGGTCAGTCTCCGGTGGTGGCTTTTACGGCGCACAGCATTCCGATGGGAATGGCCGACACATCCGACTATCAGCGTCAGTTGTCAGAAAGCTGTCGGCTGGTGGCCGAGAGTCTGTCGCTGAGTGCTGAGCAGTATCGGCTGGTGTACCAAAGTCGCAGCGGACGTCCTGAGGATCCGTGGCTGGAGCCCGACATTCTGGATTACATTCGGGAACTGCATGCATCGGGGGTCCGCAGTGTCGTGATCTCGCCCATTGGTTTTCTGTCGGACCACATGGAAGTTCTGTACGATCTGGACGACGCGGCGAAACATTTGTGTGACGAGCTGGGCATGACGATGGTTCGTGCGGGGACTCCGGGGACGCATCCGCAGTTTATCCGAATGATTCGCAAGCTGATCGAGGAGCGGATGAGTGGTGGTCAGCGGGAGTGTATTGGGTTGTATCCTGCGAATCACGACGTGTGTCCGACGGACTGCTGCCCTGCCCCGCAGCGACCGGGCCGGCCAGCGGGTGCCGGAGGTCCGGGAGGGCCAGCGGGTGCAGCCGGCGGGCGTCCGGTCTGAGCCTGCAGCAGCCGGGTCATCAGAGGCGGGCTGGTGCGTCCGGTGTGGAAGCTGTGCGCAGGTTTGGTTCCGGGCCTGGACCGGAGTCATTGCGTGTGCGGTGCTGCAGCGAGCGGGCAAACTGAGCGGGTGCGGTTCGCTGAGCTGCCGGGGCTGTCTGGCGGGCTTTTTCGGCCCAGTTCAGGGCGAGTTTCTGCTGTCCATTTGCTTCCAGTGATTCTGCCAGCAGTGCCAGCAGTTTCCAGTCGTGAAATTCGGAGAGTTCGCAGGCTTTCCGGGCAGCCTGAACGGCCTGACGAGTATCACGAACCGTGTTGTCGGGGCAGTTCACCAGCAGGCGTGCGTATTGTTCCCATGCGTGTGGATCACCGGGTTTGAGGGCCAGTACCTGTTCCAGGTCCCGGCGTGCTTCGGTGTATTGGTTTAGCGCTGAGTGTGCAGCAGCCCGGCTGCTCCAGGCGCGATCCAGCGCTGGTCGGATTTCGATGGACTTGCTCCATGCGGCAGCAGCATCTTCGTATCGATTGAGTCGGTAAAGGACGAGGCCGCGATTGTACCAGCCGGCGGCATTTTCAGGTTTCAGCTGAAGCGCGGCATCATACAGTGCGAGGGCTGCCGTGGCTCGTCCGGCGGCGGCTTCCAGGTCTGCCAGATCGAACAGGCAGGCGGTGTTTTCAGCATTGAGTCGCAGGCTGCGTTCCAGGTCTCTGCGGGCTTCGTCAGTGCGTCCCATCCGGCTGCGTGCGAGTCCTCGGAGGTGCCAGGCTTCTGCGGACAGGGGTTGTTGTTTGAGTACCTGCAGCAGGTCAGTTTCGGCAGCATCGTGTCGCCCGACTTTCAGCAGCAGGCTGGCTCGTTTTAGGAGCACGCTGGTGTTTCCGGGCTGTGATTTGAGGAGCAGCGAGTAGTCTGCGGAGGCTTCGCGGAAGTTGCCGCGGCGGAATTCCAGATCGGCTCGTGCAAGGCGTGCCTCGTGGTGTTCGGGGGCAAGTTCCAGCAGTTGTGTGAGTTCGGCGGCGGCCTGAGTACAGCGGCTGGCAGCAATCAGGCAGCGGGAGCGAGCCCAGATGGAGGCGGGAGTGTCTTTTGTTCGAACTTCGTCGGATTCGAGGTCTTCGAGAGCAGCTGTGAGATTTCCGGCATTTGCCTGCAGCATACCGCGTGTGAGTCGAGCAGCGGGGCAGCGGGGATTGCTGAGCAGCACGATGTCGGCATCTTCTTCAGCTTCTGACCACGCTTCGACTTCGGCGAGCAGATCCAGCCGCTGTGTGCGGAGTGAGACATCAGCGGGGCTGATCTGAATCAGCTGGTTCAGAATTTTCCGGGCTTCCGCCCGCTGACCACTGCGAATCAGGGTATTGGCAAGGATTTGCAGGATTTCAGGTGTACGAGAGTCTTCGGGGATCTGCAGCAGCAGGCTGGCAGCTTCCGGCAGATGTTCGTTGGCCAGTTGAATTCGAGCGGCAAGAAGGAGGGCCTGTGGCAGGAGCAGCTGTTCGTTTGAAAGTCTTTGCAGAGCATTGGCGGCAGTGTCGATTTCGCCGTTTTCCAGCAGCAGTTCTGCCTGCTGAAGTTTCAGTTCTGTTGAGACGGCAGAGGGGCAGGCCGCTGAGGCTCGGGCCAGCAAATCCAGTTGCGCGGTTGTACCACCTGTTGTGGCGGCCTGTGAGACCAGTGTTTTGAGGATCTGTTCGCTGGCTTGTGGCAGCAGGTCGGGGTGCAGGTATTCGTCTGCTGCCTCAGCGGGACGCTGCAGCAGTGTCAGCAGGTCCGCGCGGCGGCGTCTTAAGGCGGGAGAGACAGACGGCTGCTGCATCAGTGCATCAACATCCCGCAGAGCTGCAGCGGGGTCTCCCAGTGCCTGCAGTACGGATGCTCGCAGTTCCAGAGCTGCGGGTTGGGCGGGAGTCTGTTCGAGAACGGTATTCAGATCCTGCAGGGCTGCAGTGAACTGCTGTGTTTCGGAGTGCAGGCTGGCCCGCAGCAGTCTAAGTTCGGGATCGGCGCTGCTGCGTGACACCAGCCACGTATATTCCTGCAGTGCTTCAGCAGGTTTTTGCATCTGCTGCAGCAGCAGGGCGTGCAGTCGATGTGCAGCGTCATCATGGGGTCGTTCGGCGAGCAGAATGGTTGTTTGCTGCAATGCTGCGGCGGGTTGTTGCAATTGTTCGAGTATCCGGGCCAGCTGCAGTCGGGCGTCATTCAGTATGGCGGGCTTTAAAGCGGCCAGCAGCGGATCCTGCAGAAGCTGCTGCAGGATTGTCACAGCGGTTTCTGGTTCACCTGAGCGAAGCCGGCAGGCTGCAGATTCCAGCCTTGCCGCGGGATGCTGTGGCGAGATTGCCAGCACCTGCTGCAGCAGTTCAGCCGTGGTCTGGTGCTTGCCGTCAAGCTGTTCGGTGAGGGCCATTTCAAACAGCGTTTCAGCGTCCCGTGGTGCCAGCAGATGTGCGTGCTGCAGGTCACGGCGGGCTGCATCCGGGTCACCGGCCAGCCGGAGCTGTTTTCCGCGTTCTCGCCATGCTGTGTGCAGTTCCGGTTTAAGCTGGCAGGCTGCGGCGAGGTCAGTGAGTGCTCGCTGCTGATTTCCGGCATTGCCCCACGCCTGGCCTCGCAGCAGCAACGCTTCGCTGTTGAGCCGGTCTCTTTGCAGGAGGACTGTCAGGTCTTCGACGGCCTGTTCCGGGTGTGATTCCAGCAGCAGGCGGGCTCTTTGGAGACGTGCTTCGAGGTGTTCGGGGGATTTTCTGATGACGGAATCAAGATCTTCGAGTGCCGCGGATTCCTGCAGAGATTTCAGTCGCAGTCGACTGCGGGCGAAGAGTGCTGTTGTGAGTCGTGAGTCTTCTTCGATTGCGCGAGTGAGCGACTGTTCGGCTGCCGTGACATTATTATCGTCCAGCTGAGCCAGTCCGAGAGCCTGCAGGGCTGCTGCCCAGCGTGGTTTGAGTCTGACGGCGGTTTCGAGGGCAATTACGGCTTCGGCCGGCTTTTTCATGGCTGTGAGGCAGAGGCCTCGATTGAAGTGTGCTTCTGCAAGTTCCGGTGCCAGCGCCACGGCCTGACTAAGTTTCTGCAGGGCTTCAGCGTGTCGTCCGGCGCCACGCAGTTCAGTGCTTTCGGCGAGCAGTTTCTGCGCCTGTTTCCGCTGATCTGAGCAGCCGGTGACTGTCAGGACTGCTGCGGCAAGCAGCACCGGCAGAAGACGACGCAGTCGACTGCTGCTGATTAGAAGTTGCGTGGAGTCCTGGGACAACGTGGCAGGCCTGTGAGTGTGTGGATTTGGATGGCTGCAGACGATCCGCGTCACAGTCAGACATATCTGGAAAAATCGGCACTGCTGCTGCGATGCAATTCCTGGGCATGACCCGTGTGAGCGGGAATTCGGGGGACGCTGTCAGGGGGCGCCACAGCAATTGCCAAAGTTACGTGATCGGCATGTTTAGGAAATTTTCTTCTGTTTGCCCATCTTTGTTCTTCCGCTGGGACAGCAGTTTTGAGCGGGATTGGTCGAGGGTCAGTGCGTCCTGCTGAAGCCTGGGGGGGAAGTTCGCCGAATATTCAGGCAGGACCTGCCGATCGAGTGTGATTGCGCTGGAGCGTCGCCGGGATCCGCCGAGGTCTTCAGCACAGCAACAGGATGCACGTGGACATGGACAACGCGAATCTATTTTCTGATGATCAGATGGCCATCCTTGGTTGTCTTGCTGCGATTGCGGCGTGCATGCTGATGATGGGTTTAAGTTTTCGGTTCGGTACTGTGAACCAGGCTGTTGAGGAATCGGACGTTCGGGGTGTTACTGGCGAAGAGACTCGCAGAGACTCCGGGCGTCGTGCTGCCTGATGATCGGTGTTTTTTGGCTTCTGCTCAAACGAGGTTCCACTCATGATTCGGACCGGAAAACTGATGGGTGCAGCGGTGCTGCTGGCTGCTGGTTACGTGGCTGGCGCGGTGTCGCAGCCAGCGATGCTGTCTGCTGTCAGTCAGGAGGGTGGAAACAGCAACGAGGTTGGGCAGGACGTACTGAAGGCCTATCATGCTGTCAGCAAATCCGTGAAGGAGCTGAACAGCCTGCTGTCGGCTGGGGGGCAGAGTACAGCGGTAGCATCGGGCGTGAATTATTTTGGTGCTTCGGTTGGCGGAGTGAACGCTGAGCAGGATCTTGAAGAGGGCCGTGGGGTAGATCCGGAGACTTTTGCGGCGCTGTATGCTGATCTGGCGACGCCGCGAATTGCCGAGCATCTGGACTACGATGAGCTTGGCCGGCTGCGTTACAAGAAGAACGTCGTGCGGATTTATTCGCGGGAGCGGCTGAAGACGTTGTTCAGCAAGCGTGATCAGCTGGATGTTCGTTCTGAGACGGCAAACTGAGTCCGACTGTACCGATTGCATGAGATGTTTCGGTTGTGTTGTCACGAGTGCAGCATAATTTTTGGAACCCGGCAGTCTGTGTTCAGTGACTTTGGGGTAGTCTTTTATTGCCGGTCAGCTGTTTTGCTGGCTGCCGTGTTTTTGCGGTGGAACCACTCTTGCTCGGATCATCAGAATGGCTGCAATTTTGCATCCGCTGGGCCCGGGTCGACAGATTTCTGTCGACCGAGCGGTCGTTCTGATTGGTCGCAGCAATGACTGCGATGTCATTCTTGACACCAGTACTCGAATATCGCGTATTCACTGCGCCGTTGTGCAGGTGAACAATGAGTACTTCATTCGCGATCTGGGCAGCATGAATGGGGTCTGGTGTGGCGGCGAGCGGGTGCTGCGAGATCTGCGTCTGGTGAATGGTCTGGAAATCTCGATCGGCGACCTGCGATACATGTTTCTGGACAATGCTGCGGCGACGGTTAAGGCGGGTCCGGCCGGATCACCTGGAGCGATTCAGTCTGTGCCGATCCGGGCAGTGCAGATACTGCCTGGCAGCGGTTTTGAGGCTGCTGCGGTATCCGACGCGGATACGATTCGTGATCAGCGTATGTCGGCACCTGCCGGGGACGCTGTTTTTGCGTCCGCCGGCAGTGTGGATGACATTGATGATCTGGAAGTTATTGAAGACATCGAGGTGATCGAGGACATTGAGGTCATCGATGACGATCCGGAAATCCGTCTGAAGCCCTGACGGGTTCATTTGCCAGACGACGTTACAGCAGCCGGGATTTATTTCATTCCGAGTGCTTTAACGAGGAATGCGATTTCATCGGACGATTCTTCGATAATTTTTGCAGTTGGTTTGCCTGCCCCGTGTCCTGCCGAGGTTTCAATTCGGATGAGCACGGGTGCTGAGCCTGCCTGTGAGGCCTGCAGTCTGGCAGCGAATTTGAAGCTGTGCCCTGGGACGACGCGATCATCGGTATCAGCGGTTGTCACCATAGTGGCCGGGTATTGGGTGCCGGGCTTGAGATTGTGGTAGGGGGAGTATTTCAGCAGTGCGGGAAATTCTTCGGGGACGTCGGCGCTGCCGTAGTCATCGGTCCAGAATCGTCCGGCGGTGAAGCGATGGAATCTCAGCATATCCATCACTCCGACTCCTGGCAGGCAGGCACCGAACAGATCTGGCCGCTGGGTCATGCAGGCGCCGACGAGCAGTCCACCGTTGCTGCGTCCCTGGATGGCCAGTCGGGCACTGGTGGTGTATTTGTTCTGAATCAGCCATTCGGCGGCAGAGATGAAGTCATCGAAAACATTTTGCTTCTGCAGTTTGGTGCCTGCTTTGTGCCATTTTTCGCCGTATTCACCGCCGCCGCGAAGGTTGGCGACTGCGAGTACTCCGCCCATTTCCATCCATGTGATGCGGCTGACGCTGAAGGATGGAGTGACGGAGATATTAAATCCGCCGTATCCGTAGAGCAGTACGGGGTTTGTGCCATCTTTTTTAAGTCCTTTGCGATGGCAGAGGAACATTGGTATGCGAGTGCCGTCCTTGCTGGTGTAGAAGACCTGTGATGTTTCGTAGTCATCGGGGTTGAATTTGACGTTTGCGCGGCGGAATTCACGGCTTTCGCCGGTGATCATGTTGTACCGCCAGGTGGTGGGAGGCAGTGCGAAACTGCTGAAGGAGTAGAATGTGTCGGTATCGCCCCGGCGTCCGTCAAAGCCGGTGGCCGATCCAATTCCGGGGAACTGCACTTCGCGAACGAAACTGCCATCCATGGCATGCAGGCGGACCTGAGTGCGAGCATCTTTGAGGTAACTGCAGACAAACATATTGCCGACGATGCGAGTGCTTTCGAGTGCGTTGTCTGTCTCTGGAATTACCTGCTGCCAGTGTTCCTGCTGAGGCTTCTTCAGATCAATTGCGATGATTTTGCGGTTCGGTGCGTTGCGGTTGGTCTGGAAGAACAGGACATCAGCTTCGTTTCCGACAAAGGAGTATTCGTTTTCGAAATTACTGATGAGTTCCTGCGGCAGTCCGTATGGTTCGCGGAGATCCTTGACAACGATGCGGTAGCGATCGTCGGTACCGACCCAAACGGTGATGATCAGGTAGCGTCCATCTTCGGACACGCTGAGCTGGAAGCCCCAGTTGGGCTGATCGGGTCGTTCATAGACCAGCACGTCGGCGGTTTGCGGTGTACCGACGCGGTGGTAGTAGACCTTCATGTCACTGTTGAGCGACTGAAAGGCTGCTCCTGCGGCGGGTTCGGGGTAGCGGGCGTAGAAAAACCCGCGGCTGTCGGGCGTCCACTCTGCACCGCTGAATTTGACCCAGCGAATTTCATCATCCAGCACTTTGCGGGATGCGATATCCATGATTTTCCATGTGTTCCAGTCGGAGCCGGCCTGCTGGACGGCGTAGGCGACGAAGCGTCCGTCATCACTGAAGGCGGTACCGGAGAGTGCTGTGGTGCCATCCTTTGACCACGAGTTCGGGTCCAGCAGAATGGTGGGTTCAGACTGCAGGGTCTCTTGCATCCAGAGTACGTTTTGGTTTTGCAGACCGTCGTTGCGTGAAAAGTAGTAGCGTCCGCCACGTCGGAAGGGAGCACCGATTTTTTCGTAGTTCCAGAGTTCCGTCATGCGCTGTCTGATGGTTTCGCGCTGGGGAATCGCTTTGAGGTAATCGAAAGTGACGGCGTTTTGCGCCTGCACCCAGGCGGCCGAATCTTTGGAAACGCGGACATCATCTTCCAGCCAGCGGTAGGGGTCGGCGACTGTGGTGCCGTGGAAATCATCCGTTTGATCTGTGGTTTTTGTGGGGGGGTATGTGATTTTCACTTCCTGAGCCTTCAGGGGGATGCTGCAGGCCGATTGACTGCAGATCAAAGAGAACGTCAGCAGGGCAGAGGACAGCAGACGATGCATTGAGGGATTCTCCGGAGTCGAACTGGCGGGACGGCCACCTGTGACAGACAGTCAGCCTGCGGTAAAGCCGTCGTGGCGGTCAGGATAGCAAAAAAGGCTGCTGCTGTGAACCGGGGGAGTCTGCCTGGTCTGGCTGTTTGGGGGGCCGTGCTTTATCATGGGGCGAACGAGTCTGATTTTCCTGGAAGCGAGCGGAGTCGGTGCGATGGTGGTACTGCGGCTGGTGCTGGTGTGTGTGGTGTGTCTGACGGGGGTTGCTGCGGGCGGCGACTGGCCGCAGTTTCTGGGCCTGAACCGCACGGGAACGTCGGCTGAGACCGGGTTGCTGAAAACCTTTCCGTCCGGTGGTCCTCAGGTTGTCTGGAAGACGGCGCTGGGTACCAGCATGTCGGGCATTGCGGTGTCGGGCGAGCAGGCTGTGACGATGTTTCAGGATGAGACTCAGCAGTTTGCAGTGTCCCTGAGTGCGAACAGCGGCGAAGTCCTGTGGAAAACCGCACTGGCTCCGGCGTATGAAAATGGCATGGGCAACGGTCCCCGGGCAACTCCGACTGTGTCTGGTGGGCGAGTGTTTGCGATGACCGGCGAGGGTCTGCTGGTCGGGCTGGATGCGGCCACTGGCAAACTGTTGTGGAAGGTCAATGTGCCGCAGCAGTTCGGTGGCCAGGCGGCGGAGTACGGTGTGTCCTGTTCGCCGCTGGTGGCGGGTGATCTGGTGATTGTGCAGGCCGGGTCGGATTCTGCAGGTGCGATTGCGGTGCAGTGTGCCACGGGTAAGCTGGCATGGCAGGCGCGGAGCGGGCGGTCTGGTTATGCTTCCCCGGTCCTGGTCAAACTGGCCGGCAGATTGCAGGTGGTTGTGTTTGACGGTGCGGGAGCTGGTGGTCTGGATCCGGCGACTGGTGCCGAGCTGTGGCAGTTTCCTTTTCCTACGGAGTACGACTGCAACACAGCCTGTCCGGTGCAGGTTGGCGAGAATGAGCTGCTGATTTCTTCCGGTGAGAACCATGGATCAGTGATTTTGCAGGTGACGAAGTCAGGCGGTGATCTGCAGGTGCAGCCAGTCTGGTCGTCGCTGGGAAAGGACAGTCAGCTGCGAGCGGAGTGGCAGACACCGGTGGTGCATGAGGGCCATTTGTATGGTCTGGACAACAGTGGCAGTGCAGGCCCGATTACAAACCTTGTCTGTATCCGTCTGAGCGATCGGAAGACGGTCTGGCAGAAGTCGCGGTTTGGCAAGGGCAATCTGATTCTGGCGGACGGTTGTTTGTGGATTACCACGATGAAGGGCGAGCTGGTGCTGGCGGAGGCTGCAGCAGCGGGATATCGGGAACTGGGGAGAGCGACGATCATGGAGACGACTCGTCAGGCACCTTCGTTGTCTGGGGGGCGACTGTATGTTCGGGATGACCAGCACGTGATCTGTCTGGGGGTGAGTGCATCGCGTTGAGTTTCCCGGGGCTCGGTAATTCCGGCTCTTCCCACTGAATTCCGCCGCCCTGTGCGGCGGTATCTGCTATGCTTGTTGTCCGTGTGTTTTCAGCAGACCAGTGATTTGGACGGGCTTCAGAACGGTAATCGGGACAATGACATCCGCTTTTCCGCCGGTTGAGGAACAGCTGCGAGTGATTACTCGCGGCATTGAAAAGGTCGTACCGCAGGACGAGCTTCGTCGGAAGCTGCAGCACAGTCGGGACACTGGGATTCCATTGCGCGTGAAGTACGGGATTGATCCGACGGGGATTGACGTGCATTTGGGTCATACTGTTCCGCTGCGGAAGATTCGGCAGTTTCAGGAGCTGGGTCATCAGGCGGTGATCATTATTGGCAACTATACGGCATTGGTGGGTGATCCCAGTGGCCGAGACGAGGCGCGCAGTCGTCGATTGACGGCGGAGGAGGTTGAGATCAATGCGCGTGACTATCTGGCTCAGGTGGGCAAGGTGGTGGACATGTCTCGTGCAGAGGTTCATCGGAATGGCGACTGGTTTGGTCGGATGTCATTTGCGGATGTTTTAAGTCTGTGTGGTCGCGTGACGGTTGCTCAATTGCTGACTCGTGAAGATTTTGCGAAGCGTTACCGTGAGGAGCGAGCGATTTTCCTGCATGAGTGTCTGTATCCGGTGATGCAGGCGTGGGACAGTGTGGAGATTCGTGCGGATGTGGAGCTGGGAGGCACTGAGCAGCTTTACAGTTTCATGCTGGCTCGTGATTTGCAGGCACAGCAGGGTTTATCGCAGCAGATTGCGGTGATGTCACCGATTCTGGTGGGGCTGGATGGTGTTCGCCGGATGGGCAAAAGTCTGGGCAACTACATTGGGATCAGTGAGCCGGCCTATGAGATGATGAAGAAGTTCATGCAGTTGCCTGACGGTGTGATGAGGATGTATTTTGAGTTATTGACAGAGTTGCCGATGGAGGAGGTGGATCGATTGCTGTCGGGTCATCTGAAGGAAGCGAAGGTCGCCCTGGCGACCAGCGTGATCTCTCAGTATCACTCGACGGAAGCGGCTCTGGCGGCGGGTCAGCGCTGGCAGGCTGAGATTGGCGGTGAGGCATTGCCATCGGACATTCCGGATGTTGTGCTGGACGGTGGTTTACTGGTTGACGGGGCATTGTCGGCGGTGCGTTTGCTGACAGCTTTGGGGTTGTGCACCAGCAACAGTGAAGCGCGGCGTCTGATCGAGGGCGGGGGGGCTCGAACAGGCCCGGAGAAGTCCCCTATAACGGCTCACGACATGCAGGTTGCGGTCAGCGATGGTCTGCTGGTCTGGGCGGGGCGTAAGAAGTACTGTCGTGTGCGGATTGGCTGAACAGGAAGCTGTCATGTCTGTGAGAACTCGATTTGCCCCCAGTCCCACCGGGTACATGCATATTGGCGGGATGCGTACGGCACTTTTCAACTGGTTGTGGGCGCGTCGTAATCGCGGGACGTTTATACTGCGAATAGACGACACGGACCAGCAGCGAAACATGGATGAGGCGCTGGGTCCGATATTGCAGGCTTTTCGCTGGCTGGGTCTGGACTGGGACGAGGGTCCGGACCGTCCGGGTCCGAATGGACCGTGTTTTCAGTCGCAGCGTCGGCACCTGTATGATGCGTCATTGCAGCGTCTGCTGAGCAGCGGTCATGCGTACCGGGACTTTGAGCCTGCCGCAGAGACTCAGCGGCAGCGTGAGGAGGCAGAGCAGCAGAAGCGGGTGTATGTGAGCAGTCGCAGTTCGCTTGAGCTGTCTGAGGCGGAGGTGCAGCAGAAGCTGGCTGCGGGCGAGCCTTGTGTAATTCGGCTGCGGGTGCCTCGTGAAGACAGCGTGGTGATTGATGATCACGTGCGTGGACGTGTGGAGTGGGACTGCGGCCTGATGCCGGACCCCGTGATTGCTCGCAGTGACGGTTCACCGCTGTACAACTTTGCCACGGTTGTGGATGATGCGGCGATGGACATCACGCATGTGATCCGAGCGGAGGAGCATCTGTCGAATACTCCGATTCAGGTTTTGCTGCACCGTGCACTTGGCAACAGTACTCCCGAGTGGGCTCATATTCCCTACGTGGCTGCTCCGGGCAGCAAAGAGAAGATCAGCAAGCGCAAGATTGCTCAGTATCGGAAGAATCCGCAGTTTCAGAAGCTGTTTGAGCTGGGTGATGCGGTGCTCAGTCGTTTGGGTGTGGATGCGTCATCGGATGCATTGTCTCCGGTGATGGTTGCGTATTACCAGCAGGTCGGTTTTATCCCGGCTGGTGTGTTGAATGCGCTGGTGCGGATTGGCTGGTCTTACGATGACCAGACTGAGATTTTGTCGCTCAGCGAGATGATCTCGAAGTTTTCTTTGGAGCGTGTGATTCGCAGTCCTGCGGGGCTGGACCCTGACAAGCTGATCAGCTTTCAGTCTCACTGGATGCATCAGCTTTCCGTTGAGCAGAAGCTGGAGGGTTGTCTGCAGTGGCTGCAGCGCGCGGGGCTGGTTGCGGACGTGACGGATACTGCTGTGCAGCAGTATGTGTCTCGAGTGATTGATCTGGCGGGAGATCGGCTGCGGGTTTACGGGGACATTTTCACGGTTGATGAATTTTTTGTGGCGGACGAGGCACTGCAGCTGGATCAGAAGAATTTTGATAAGCGAGTGTTGAAGGTTCCGGCTGCTGTGGATCTGTTGCGGCAGGTGCAGCAGCTGTTGCGGTCAACGGCGGATTTCACAGCTGTACCGCTGCATGACCTGCTGCAGGATTTTCTGCAGCAGCGGTCACTGAAGCCTGGTGATTTGTTTCCGGCACTGCGTTTGTGTGTCAGCGGCAAGGCTCAGGGAGCAGACTTGTTCAGGACATTGGAGCTGCTGGGTCGAGAGCGAGTGGACAGTCGTATGACGATGAGACTGTCGGGGATCCCTTCGGGGAGCTGACAGGATGTGTGATGCCGCGTGTTGACTGAGTTTGCTGGCGGAGGATTTTGATGTCCCAGGTGGTGCCCCCGTCTTTTTTGTTTCAGTATGCATTGCCGATGGTGCGTGCTGACCAGTTGCCGGGTGCTGCGGGCAGTCCGCTGCGGTTGCCTTCAAGTGCGACGGTATTTTTGCCGGCGCAGCTAAATTCCGCAGAGACTCCGTGGTCCCTGAAGGCGGCATGGAACACGGAGGGGCTGGGATTTGAGGTTCGATTGCGGAAGAAGTCGTTTCCACCGGCGGGGCGGTGGTCTGCGGTGCAGTCTTCGGACCGTGTCATGATTTTGCTGGATACTCGGCCGGGGGCGGGTGTGCAGCGGGCGACTGAGTTTTGCAGTTTGCTGACGATACTGCCGCTGGACGACGATGCTGAAGATCAGCCGTCGGCGCGTTTCATAGAGATTGCTCAGCAGCGTACGACTCGAGTGGCGCAGGATGTCCGTCGTTGTCGGCTGGAGACAGTGCTGGCGAGTGACGGGTATACTCTGTCGGTCTGGATACCTGGCAGTCAGCTGCCGGGGTTTGCCGAGCTGTCTGAGACGAGGGCATTGGGGCTGTATGTGATTGTGGACGATTCAGAGCTGGGTCATTTGCCGATGAGTGTAGGCGGTGATTTCCCGGTTGCCTGGAATCCTTCGATCTGGATGCGTATGGAACTGGCGTGACAGTCGTAGTGCAGTGGGGTGATGTGTATGGGTACCTGCCGAGCGAGACTTTGTTGTGTGATGGCTGGTCTGACGCTGTTGAGTGCTGGTGCGGCTGACTGCAATGGGCAGGCCGATGATGCGGCGCCGGCGGGGGTTGTATTGTCGGATCAGGTGACAGCGGCACCGATCGTGATTGCTCATCGAGGTGCATCCGGGTATGTGCCTGAGCATACGACTGAGGCGGCTGTGCTGGCGCATGCCATGGGTGCTGACTACATTGAGCAGGATGTGGTGTTGTCGCAGGACGGCGTGGCAGTGGTGCTGCATGATCTGACACTGAATGATGTGTCAGACGTGGCTCGAGTGTTTCCGGATCGTGCGAGGCCGGATGGTCGCTGGTACGTGATGGATCTGACTTTGGCAGAGCTGCGGCTTTTGACGCTGACGGAGCGGCGTTCTGAGGGGCGTCCGTGGAAGCAGTCCGGGACTCGTTTTCCGCTTGAGCAGGGTCGATTTCGGATAGCGACACTGGAAGAGCATTTGCGACTGATTGACGGTTTGAACAAATCATTGGGTCGGACGGCGGGTGTTTATGTGGAGGTCAAGGATCCGGCTCGTCACCGGGCTGCGGGTTTGGACAGTTCTGTAGAGATTTTGAAGGTGTTGCGGGCTGCGGGTTATGATTCTGCATCTGCTCCGGTGTTTGTGCAGTGTTTTGACGAGGCTGAGGTGCGTCGTCTGCGTGGTGAGCTGAAGTGTCCGTTGCCGCTGATCTGGCTGACGGCAAAGATGCCGGACGAGGCTGTTGTGCGTGAAGCTGCGGGTTTTTGTGACGGTCTGGGAGTGACATTGAATCTGGTGGTGTCGTCAGTTTCGGAAAAGGGCGAGCCGACGATTACGACTTTGGTTGAGACGGCACATCGTCATGGTTTGCAGGTGCATGCGTGGACTTTCCGTTCGGACGCGTTGCCGGCGGGTGTTCGGGATGCAGAGCTGTTGCTGGAGTGGCTGACGGTGGAGGGTGGTGTGGACGGCATTTTTGCAGACCAGCCGGATGTTGTGGCGGGCTGGCGAAATCGCAGGCTGGCGGCTGACGGCAGGGGGAATCCTTTTCGGCTGCTGAACGCTGGTCGGCGGAGATTGCCGGGGTCTGGGGCGTCGTCGTCGGGTTCTGCAGCGTCCGACAATCCTCAGAAATGACCATATTCTCGGGAATTGCCCGGAAAACCGGCTGGAACAGTGAACCGGCCGATTGTTTCGCTTTGTCGGGCTCCGTAGAATTTTGGTTTGATTCAATTCTTTTCTGACCGGTACCAATTCTGATGACTTCTTCTGCTCGTCCAACAGATACGATTGCCTCACAGACTGCTGGCAATTCTGCCACACCTCGGTCGCCGCAGTTGTATCAGGCCAGCCTGTCCAACGCTCTTGCTGCGGCTCATATTGCAGATCAGCTGCGTGGTCAGAACATTCTTGTGCTGGACCTGACCGGCATTACCTCGATTGTTGACTTTTTCATCATAGCTACGGGAACCAGCAGCCGGCAGATGCATGCGATTGCAGACGAGGTGAATCGCAAGCTGAAGCACGAAGACGGCAATCGTCGGGTCAGCATTGAGGGTTATCGTACTGAGGGCAACTGGATTCTGGTGGACTACGGTGACGTGGTACTGCACGTGTTTACTCCGGAAGGCCGGCAGTTGTACAACCTTGAGCAATTGTGGGCGGATGCTCCGCGGATCGACTGGAAGTCACAGGCTGGTCCGACTCAGAATTGACATTCCGGGTCTGATCGGTTTTGCTGTGTGTCAGATTTGCCTGTCGCAGCCTGCTTTATGTGGCGGGTATCGGCCGGGCGTGGATTCTGCATACAGGGAATGACTGTCATGGCTCAGGCTGTTCTGGCTCTTGATCAGGGAACGACCAGTTCACGAGCGATTGTTTTTGGTTCGGACGGTCAGATTCTGTCGGTGGCTCAGAAGGAATTCACGCAGTATTTTCCGCAGCCGGGGTGGGTTGAGCATGATGCGGACGAGATCTGGCAGACGCAGCTGGCGACGGCGAAGCTGGCTTTGAGGCGAGCGAAGCTGACAGCGTCTGACATTGCGGCGATCGGGATTACGAATCAGCGTGAGACGACGGTGATGTGGGATCGCCGGACGGGCCAGCCGATTCATCGGGCGATTGTGTGGCAGGACCGTCGTACCGCATCGGTCTGCGGTCGTCTGAGCAGTGGTCGGCATGCGGCTGAGTTTCGCAATCGTACGGGGCTGCAGATTGATGCCTATTTTTCGGCGACGAAGATTGCGTGGTTATTGCAGAATGTGCCGGGTGCGCGGGATCTGGCAAAGGCCGGTCGTCTGGCGTTTGGTACGGTAGATTCGTGGCTGTTGTGGAAACTGACTGGCGGTGCGGTGCATGCAACGGACGTGACGAATGCGTCTCGTACCATGATCTGCAACATTCATGACTGCGCCTGGGATGCCGAGTTGCTGAAGGTGCTGAAGATTCCGGTTAGTGTGTTGCCGCAAATTCGCAGTTCCAGTGAGGTCTATGGGGAGACGATTTCTGAGCTGCTGGGTGGTGCGATTCCTGTGGCGGGGATTGCCGGTGATCAGCAGTCTGCGTTGTTTGGTCAATTGTGTCTGAAGCCGGGCATGGTGAAGAACACCTACGGCACGGGTTGTTTCATGCTCATGAACACAGGGGCTCGTCCCAAAGCTTCGACTCGAAAGCTGCTCAGCACAGTGGCGTGGCGGATTGGAGATCAGACAGAGTACGCGCTGGAGGGCAGCGTGTTTGTTGCCGGTGCGGTGGTTCAGTGGCTGCGGGATGGTCTGGGTATCATCCGTCGTTCGGCGGATGTTGAGGCTTTGGCGAATACGGTAACGGACAATGGTGGAGTGGTGCTGGTTCCGGCCTTTGCGGGACTGGGGGCGCCGCACTGGGATTCGTGGGCTCGCGGACTGGTAGCCGGATTGACTCGCGGCAGTACTGCCGGTCATCTGGCTCGTGCGGCGCTTGAGTCGATAGCATTGCAGGTGGCGGATGTGCTGGACGCGATGAAGGCGGACTCGGGTATTCGCGTGACATCTCTGCGAGTTGACGGGGGCGCAGCAGTGAATGATTCGCTGATGCAGTTGCAGGCGGATATTTCCGGTGTGCCTGTGGTACGTCCGAAGGTGTCTGAAACGACCGCTATGGGTGCAGCTTTTCTGGCCGGGCTGGCGGTTGGTGTCTGGAAGACGGCCAGTGACTTTCAAAGCAGCTGGCAGGTGGATCGAACATTTGAGCCGCAGATGAAAAAGGCGGATGTCGAGCGTATTCGTGGTGGCTGGTCAAAGGCGCTGGAGCGATCGAGGGGGTGGGCTGAGCAGAGTTGAGCGTGGCGGGCGGCATCAGAGTCGGTCGGGGTGATTGGCGACGACGGCGTCACCGATGTCGTGCTCGTCAACCGGGAAATTGGCGAACTGCAGCGTGGAATTGCGTTCGAACCAGTCGCGGATAATCGGCACGGCATCCGGGTTTTGTTCGGGGACAGTCATGTACGTGCTGCCGAAGGGGACTGAGCGGATTTCGCCATCGTCGATGATCAGTTGTCCGCGTCGGAAGACATAGCGGGGAAACCGAAACATTGCTTCGAGGTCATCCTGTCGGCTGTAGATGCAGACATCTGCATCAGCACCGGGACCCAGATGACCTTTGTTGTGCAGTCCCAGCATGCGGGCCGGGGCAGCGCGGGTGATGATGGCAATTTCATAGAGCGAGTATTCGCGATTGAGTTCGGGCAGGCAGCAGGCATGCTGAAGCGTGGCGGGCAGGCGCTGCAGGTATTCACGGCGACGAGCGCTATCCATCAGCAGTGCGATAATTTCCGGGTAGGCCAGGAATGACCCGCCATTTGGATGATCAGTGCTCATGGCAATCCGCCATGGATCCTGGATGAGCAGATACCATTCGAGTCCGATGGCCCATTGCAGAGCGTGGACGAAGCTGCGGTCACGGTAGGTGATGGGGACGATTCCGCAGCCTCCTTCAAGTTCCACATCTCCGCTGAACCAGCGACGTCCCGTGACACGATGCAGGTAGTGTCCGAGTGGCCCGTCGCCGGTCATGGATGTTGTTTCTCCGAACATCACCTGACCGACATCGACGGTCAGGTTTGGGTGGGTGTTGACATATTCGGCGAGTGCGGGAGTTTGTGAGCAGAAGGTGCTCTGATCACTGAGTCGTCCGCCATAGCTGTGGAACTGAATGTGCGTCAGATGTGCCCGAGCGCCTTCGAAGGACTTCATGGTTTCCAGTGTTGTGGTCCAGTTACCGGGAATTCCCAGTTGATTGCAGTGGACGTGGACGGGGTGCGGCAGTTGCAGTCGATCGGCCGACATCGCCAGTTCGCGCAGAATTTGTCGTGGTGTTGTGTGGTACAGCGGGACCTGATCATCGAGTCCGCAGTATCCGTCACCACCGGATTTCCACATTTCAACTCCGCCGGGGTTGACCAGTTTGACGGCGTAGCCGCCTGTGGATTTCAGCAGCCACGAGACGGCGCCATCGAGCAGTTCCGGCTGAGCTGCGTGCAGGCGTTCCATAATCAGGTGGTTGTTCCCCATCATGACATAAAAGCCGCGATCCAGAACGGGTGTGTCCTGGAGTTCATCATGAGCGTGGCGGGCTGCGATGGGGGGGACAGCAGCATCGAAAGCGGTGGTGTATCCAAGTCCGGCGTAGAGGTATCCTGTTGCGAAGGTGGATGGTACTGAACCGAGCGTACCGGAGCGTGTTAGTCGAGTGCGGTGCATTGGCGGCGTTTTGCGGCGCTGGTCGGGCAGCATTTTTCGGGCCGTATTGACCTTGGGGCCGGCGATATGGCAGTGCATATCGACTCCGCCCGGCATGATGACCATTCCGGTGACATCGATAATGACTTCGGCGTGATCAGCGGGGTCTGCAGGAGCAGAGATGCAGCGACCATCCTGCATCCAGACATCGCGCAGTTCTCCGTTGATCCCGTTGCAAGGATCATAAACCACGCCGCCTTTCAGGCAGGTTCGGCTCATCAGGAGAACTCCGCAGACGCTGACAATAACGGGTCGCACAATTTGTCGAGCAGCGTATCGTGAGACGGTATCGGCGGGCCAGACTGATCGCCGCTTTTTGCGAGTATCGTTAATTCCGAGGTTTGTCGGCGGATTGCTGCGACTGCAGCGGGGCAGTAGGATTCGGGAAATGGGAGCGGAGTCTGCTGTCTGGTTTTTTGTTCAGTTTGCGGCTGGAGTGAGTGATGAGTCTGGATGAACTGCTGCAGGAGTATGAGCGAGGTCCTGAGTTGCTGAAGGATCTGGTGATGCGGGTTGGTCGTGATGGCTGGCGGGCGCGTCCGGTTCCTGGCAAGTGGACGATTCAGCAGGTTGTCTGTCATATTGCTGACTTTGAACCGGTTTATGCGGATCGGATGAAGCGAGTTTTGGTTGAGGATAATCCGACGATGTTTGGCGGAGATCCGGACCGTTTTGCCGCCGGCCTGCATTACGAGCAGCGATCGGTCGAGGACGAGCTTGAGCTGATCCGGCTGGTTCGTTCTCAGGTGGCGAGAATTCTGCGGCAGACGGAACTGGAAGATTTTCAGCGGACGGGCGTGCACAGTGAAGCGGGGCCGCTGACCCTTGAGACATTGCTGGAACGAGTGACGGGACACATTCCTCATCACTGTACTTTCATAGCAGAGAAGGTGCGGCTGCTGACGGGTCACTGAAGGCGGGGATTTTGCAAAGCGAGGCATTTCATGGTCAATTTGCCGTCAGCGGAGCTGCTGGAGAGCCACCACAGCTTCCCCTGTACATGGACTTTTAAAGTGATCGGTTATGCCGATTCCAATTTCACGGCTCGAGTGGTGTCAGGAGTGCGTGAGGAGTTGCGAATGGAGACTGATCCGCCGTATTCGCTGCGCAGTACATCGCATGGTCGGCATGTGTCAGTGACAATTGAGCCTGTTTGCGAGTCTTCGCAGCAGGTGCTGGCTGTGTATGCGCGTCTGTCAGGGCTGGATGGTCTGGTGATGCTGCTGTAGCAGTTTCGGTGTTTCAGCCTGAGTACAGTTTAGAGATGACGTTACCGTCACTAATACGGATGGGGCGATCGACCGGGTCCTGGTAGTGGCGAGCCGGATCGATGCCGAGTGCAGCGAAGATGGTGGCGGTGACGTCCCACGGCCCCCATGCCTGTTCTGCGGGCCATGCGCCGCGATCATCCGAGGCACCAAGTACGGTGCCGCGACGAACGCCAGCTCCGGCGAAGGCGATGGAGTAGACGGAGCTCCAGTGTTTGCGGCCTGGCAGCGCGCCGGCGAAGCGAGGTTCGAGTGCGACCAGTGGAGCACGGCCAAATTCGCCCATGCAGACCACCAGTGTTGTCTCGAGCAGGCCGCGCTGGTCCAGATCTTCGATCAGTGCCGAGAACCCCTGATCGAATCGTGGCAGCAGGTGCTGCCGCAGACCGTCGAAGATATCGTTGTGAGTATCCCAGCCCCAGAGATCGGTGTTGTTGGGTTCACGATCCTGGCCCCGGTTGCTGGGTGACCAGAAGACCGTGATCAGTGGAACGGCAGCTTCTGCGAGTCGACGGGCCAGCAGGCATGCCTGTCCGGACTGATTGCGTCCATAACGATCTTTGACGGAATCCGGCTCACTGCTGAGATCGAAGGCACCGCGAGCCGTGGGGTTGGCCAGCATTTCAAACGCCTGGCGATACATGGCATGTTTTTCGAGCAGCAGCTGATGCTGTTCCAGCAGTGGCATCTGTGATTCGATTTGTTGCAGCAGGCTGCGGCGGGCATCAAGTCTGAGCTGTGGCAGGTCGGGTTGCGGCAGGAGTGAAGGAATGGCGTTGAAGTCTTTGGAAACATCGCCGAGTGTGAGTGGATCGAAGCCTTTTCCCAGAAATCCGCCGTACTGACCCGGGGCAGGCAATTCGGGTACCACAGCGGGGCCATTCAGATGTACGGCTGTCTGTGGTGCGGTGAGTGAAGGGCGAATTCTTTGCAGGATTGAGCTGCAGCAGGGCTGATCGTCGGAAGCGGGCGGAGGGTTACCGGATCTGCGGCGATGGTAGCGACCAGTCATGGCCAGGTAGAATGCTGATCCATGGTCGAGGTCTTCATGAGACATGCTGCGTACCACAGTGAGACGATCAGCGATTTGTGAGATCCGGGGCATGTGTTCACAGAATCGCAGTCCGGGAACTGCAGTGGTGATCGAGTCAAAGGCGCCGCGGATTTCTTTGGGAGCATCGGGTTTGGGATCCCACATATCCAGCTGACTTTGGCCGCCGCTGGCGAAAACCACGATCACGGATTTTGCCTTGCCGAAGCCAGGGGTCTGTTCAGCATTTGGGTTGTCTGCCGCGGATGCTGATTTGCGGGTGCTGAGAGCTGACAGCGCAGAGCATCCCAGGCCCAGCAGCTGACGCCGCGAACCTTTCTGAGCTGATCCAGTTGTCCAGTGGAAACCCAGCATGTTGTTTTCTGCCCTGGTCGGCGGTTGCTGCAGACGCCGTACACTTGCCAGCATACTTTCCGGAAGTTCTGCAGAACACCCGGAATCTGTCAGGCAGCGGTGAATTTTGGCAAAGAGGGGGCTGGTTTGAGGCCAGTCAGCGGCTGAAGATTCCGTCTGAGATGAGTCGTAATCCAGTCGGCAGAGATTCTCCCATGACCAGACCTGTGGATTCTTCGTCGAGGGGTCCCCCTTCCTCGATCACCGTAATCAGGGCTGGTTTTGCCTGACCGTTACGGAGTGCATTTACGGCCCGGGCCCGCAATTCTGCGGGCACATCCCGGAATCGGTCTCCGGTCCGACGACACATTTGCATGATCGCCAGTTGAGTTCCGGAATCCTGCATATCTGCTGACTTCAGCAGCCGCTCAATCCAGCTGCAGACGAGAGAGGCTGGCAGGACGAGATTCAGCGGGCCATAAATCGGGAGTCGTCCGGCAACGCGTCCCAGCATCCAGACAAGTGCACTGCGCACGGGAGCAAAATCATCTTGAGCCATGAGGCCGAGGGCCATTTCGCCGAGTTCCTGGCGGGTGTGCAGGTCCAGCAGTTCGAGGGATCCGAGAAGTCTCCAGATTTCAGCAGCTTCATGATTTCCGGATGCGTAGGGGACAGGTTTTCCCCGCCCGCTTTGCACCTGACGAAAGCGCTGTCGCAGGGCGGGCAGGAGCAGTCCGGCGATCTGCGTCTGGCGTCCTGCCGAAAAGCCACCGGCGATACGTCGGCACATGGTGCGATGTTCTGCGAGGCAGGCGGCGACGCCATGCACCGGTCTGTTCCCGGCGACTCGCCACATTTCTTCAGTCCGCCAGTCGTCCGCTGCATAGCCAAAACCTGGACGCAGGCAGTAGCCCGCAAGGTTCAGCCAGCGTGATTCATGGACAGGACTGCGGCGGCGACCTGGTTCAAGTTCGAGGAGTTCTTTCCAGATTGCTCGCAGCAATGACGGCGGCCAGTCTGCTCGTGGCTGCCCCACTGCCTGTGTCAGCAGCGAGATCAGCTGATCAGGGTGATTGGTGGCTGCGGGAGCGAAGACGGACGACAGCACTTCGCGAGCAGCAGCGATGGTCAGATCATCGACAATGCCGGCGGCTTCACCGGTCCCTGTATGAGCAGTGCGGTCTGTTTCCACCGCGGATCGCACGTCAAATTGCAGTTGCCAGCGGCGATTTTCATTGATCTGCTGACACCACAGTTCAAGTGTTCCGATTTCCGTCAGGCGAACTGCCAGCCGAGCATCCACGGTGGTTGATTCACCACGACGGCGACTGTTGAGCACTGTGCGAATGGGAGGCAGAGGGGTGAGCTGTTCCGGGTCAAGCGGTATCAGCTGGCCGGGTTTGTCGGAAGTACGAGCTCCCGAGACGTATACCGGGAATTCGACCGGTTCGGCCGTTCGTACCTGGAAGACCTGATCGAGTGTTGTCAGTTCGGTCGAGCTTTCTGTTCCGGCAGCTACCAGGCAGAGTGCTGCCGTGGCGGCGTTGTGCTGTTCGACGCCGACGTAGTAGGTGCGGGCCAGTCCTGCTGAAATTCGCACCCCGCGACCGCGTCTGGCGAGGCCAAACACGGCTGCTCCCTGAGCAACGGCCAGATCGAGACGCGGGTTGGCAAGCAGTTTGGGTGTCCAGTTCGGATCGTCCCTGCGGAACATGTTTTCCAGCAGCTGGCGGAATCTGTCCCTCAGGATTGGTGATTCAAAGAAGCCGCCGTTGAACAGCACAAAATCGGGTCGTGCTGATTCACCCTGCGTACGAAGGAACTCAGCGAGATAGCGACTTACGGCGGCATCTGCGGCGAAGGGCAGGCCAAATTCGCGGAATCCGGACTGTCTGCGAGCAGGTCTGTCGTCGAGTGTCACGGGGGGCAGGAAGCCGTCGAGAAGGAGCTGAACAATTTCGGCACGCTGCAGTTTGACCTGCAGTCCGCCGCCGATGAGTCGTGAGCCGCTGCCGGCAACAGACAGGGTAAACGTTTCCGGGGCATGTTCAGCCAGCAGTACTTCCTTTGCCTGGCGACAGGCAGCTGAAAGCATGCCCCACTGACGCTGGTCCATGGTCTCCGGTGAACCCAGCTGCTGCTCAACGAAATGAGCGACAGCGAGGTCAAGGTTATCACCGCCAAGCAGCAGGTGTTCGCCGACAGCGATGCGGTGGAACTGCACCCGACCTTCGCTGCCGGCTCGCACATCAATCAAGCTGAAGTCTGTTGTGCCCCCGCCGATGTCGCATACCAGAATCTTCTGGCCGGGGGCCACGAGCTGTTCCCACGAGTCGCGATGCTGGTGGACCCAGGCATAGAATGCGGCCTGAGGCTCTTCCAGCAGAATCACTCGCTGCAGCCCCGCCATACGAGCGGCAGCAACAGTTAATTCCCGAGCGACCTCGTCGAATGATGCGGGAATCGTCAGCATCACGTCCTGCTGCTCAAGTGGATGCAGCGGGTGCTGAGCATTCCATGCTTCGCGGAGGTGCTGGAGGCAGCGAGCACTGGCTTCAACGGGCGACAGTCGAGCAACCTCGGGGGTGCCGTTCCACGGAAGTATAGCCGCGCGGCGATCCACCCCAGGGTGACATAACCACGACTTGGCTGATTCGATGACCTGACCGGGAGTGATTCGCCCCTGGTCGCGAGCAAAAACACCGGTTGTCCAGGCTTCGGCAGCCGACTGCCACGGGAGTCGGCACGAACCGGAAAGCTGTCGCGGTCCGGCACAGGCGAGGTGAAACGAGGGCAGTGTTTCGAGCTGCTCGGTCTGTCCTTCACTGACAATCTGCGGCACCGCGAACGTGTGAATATCGCTGGTGGCGGCTTCCGTATCCGTCCAGCACATCGCGCAGTTTGTGGTGCCGAGGTCGATTCCGACGATGTAGCGGGGCAGGGTTTTCAGGGCGACGTCGTCGCCGGATTCAGCGGACTTTCTGCTGGCAGAGTCTGACACGGTAAGTTCACTTCAATGTACAACGGCGCAAGGGGCTGGTGTGGAATCGACTGTGCGATTCTACCAGTCGTCAGCTGCGGATTCCCTGTTGCCGGCCTGTCAGTCTGCAGGCTGCTGAAGTTCTCAGGAAACGGGGGCGGCATAAACGAAAAAAGCGGCAGTTTCCTGCCGCTTTCCTGCAATGCCGAGCCAGTCTCACTGCTGTTTCTTCTTGCCGCCCTTGCCTTTTCCGCCGGCCGGCTTTGGCAGTTTTGCCGCCTGTTCCGGGGTCAGGATTTTTTTCAGCCCTTCGATCGCTTTGGCGGTGAAGGCCTGTTGTGCCTGCTGTACCGTCTTCATCTTTTCTTTTTGGTCGTCTGTCAGTTTCAGAGCCTCGTCGACCGCCTTTTTGGTGTCAGCGGGAGTCTTCCCGGCGGACTTTGCGGCTTTCTGTGCGTCACGTTCAGCTGATTTCTGCGTTTCCGTGAGGATCTCACCACGCATCTTCGAAATCTTCTGTGCCTCACCAGCCAGCTCTTTGTCGAGAGCAGCAACTTTTTCTTTCTGCTCGGCGGTCAGTTCAATGCCATTCAGAAACCGCTGGGTTGGTGCGGGTGCT
>JBJTPZ010000075.1:0-9274 GCA_046075365.1 Planctomycetaceae bacterium | reverse complement strand
CCCCAGTAACGCAAAGGTGCTGTGTCCCCGCCGTCCTCCCGGTACGGTACTCGGTACACACCACCGGCAACGGGGTTGGGTCCCCGGTCTCCCCTCTCGGTGCCCACTCTCCGCTTAAGATGCGACCGGAGCGTTTGTACTGCCGTGGGCAACGCTGTGCCCGGCCCACACGCACTCCAAATGGCATCGCCGCAACGCTGCTGTGTCCCCGCCAACCGCGCCGACCGCCACAAAGGTGCTGTGTCCCCGGTAACGGTACATGCTCCCATCAACCGCCGCCCTTGACACCTGTTGCTGTGTCCCCGATACCCCCGTCACTCTCCGCTTAAGATGCGACCGGAGCGGTTGTACTACCGTAGGAAACGCTGTGCCCGGCCCACACGCACTCCAAATGGCATCGCCGCAACGCTGCTGTGTCCCCGCCAACCGCACCAACCGCCACAAAGGTGCTGTGTCCCCGGTCACGGTACCCGGTCACGGTACAAATGAAACAGATTTCGAATCACGGTGATACAAACTCATTCAGCACTGCACGTTGCTGCTGGAGCCGAACTGCAATGTCTGGCTTAGAACTGACCGCGCGTGATTCAGGGGCTGAATCAATCGCGAAGTAACCGCAAGCAGCTGAACACGCGGGTTTTGAAATTTTGGTTTTTCGCCGGCGGTCTCGTTATCGCCGTCGTTAGCCAAACAGATCCATGATGGGTTTTCCGGTGGTCAATGCGCGGAACATACCGGTGGCATCCAGTGGATTGTTGATGGGAATGTCGAGTGCGTGATAGATGGTCGCGGCCAGTTCCTCGGGGCGAACCGCGTTATGTGTCGGGAATTCGCCGTAGCGATTGGACTTGCCATAAACCTGCCCGCCCTTAATACCGGCACCGGCAAGAATTGTTGAGAAGCACTGTGGCCAGTGCTGGCGTCCCGGCGGGTCCTGTTTCAGAACGTACGGTGTCCGTCCGAATTCACCGGTGATCACAACGAGAGTGTTTTTGAGCAGTCCGGACTGCTTGAGATCGCCCAGCAGTGCCGAAAGTGCCTGATCAAGTCGTGGCAGGCAGAAACCCATCCCATATGAGCCATCACCGAAGGCATTGCCCATCCCCATGTTGCCGCCATGCATGTCCCAGCTGCTGCTGGGGGGGCCGCTTTTATCGTGGGTGGCCTGCCCGGCCCAGCCATTGACCGTGATAAAGCGGACTCCTGCTTCCACCATGCGCCTTGCCAGCAGCAGGTTCTGTCCCAGCGGATGCATTCCATAGCGTTGCCTTACGGCGTCGGGTTCGCGATGCAGCTCGAAGGCAGCGCGGCCTTCGGTACGAGTCATAGCGTCATAGGTTTTGGCGCGAAGATCAGACCAGTCCTTTACTCGCTTGTCACGATCATACCGGGCGGATTCCAGCTGCGAGAGCAGTCCGCGACGGTCACCGAAGCGACTTTCGTCGACGGGCGCGTAGATTTCAGGAGGCTGGAATTCCGGCATGGCCGGATGATTTTCTGCCGAGCCGACGAAGACCGGGGCGTAAGCGGAGCCGAGGTAGCCGCCAATCCCGATGTTCGGGGCACAGAAGACCGGTGGTCCGACGCATTTGATCAGCCATGCGTTCGACACGAAGTTGCGGGAGCTGGGTTTGTGGCGTGCGACAATGGAACCGAGGTAGGGCTGATCATTGAGCACACCCTCCTGCACTCGCTTCGTGGACTGGCCACTGAGCAGGTTGTGCATGGCATCGAAGTGATTGCTGATGGAGCCAGGATGGTGCATGGAATTGATCAGCGTGAACTGGTCGGCGACCTTTGCCAGTTCAGTGTGCATTTCGTTAATCAGCATCCCGGGGACACGGGTTTCGATGGGCATATAGGGCCCGCGATAGTCGATCGGGGCATCGGGTTTCATATCCCACGTATCGACGTGGCTGGGTCCGCCGCAGAGCAGGATAAAGATGCAGGATTTTTCCGCTCGGACCGCCTGTCCGGCAGCGTTGACTTCGTCGCTGCCCATGACAACACCGGGCAGGTTCATGCTGAGCGTTCCGAGGCCGCCGGCCAGCAGAGCCTGGCGACGATTGAATTGCAAATCCTGCATGGCCCGATCACTTTCCTGTACGGGGTGACGATTTCGGGATACGGCCGCCCGATGGTCCACCGGTCAGCATGGCGAAATCGGGCAACGGAAGCAAGTGTGAATGGAACTGAAGTTTGTCCGGGGAGGCAGAAGTCCGGGCGATTTCGGCAGATTCGGCGACTGAGACGACAGCAGTTGACGCCCCCAATTTGCAACTCAGAGCGCCTTCTGTTACAGGTTTTCAGGTTTTGGGGCGGTCACCGGTATTCTCAAAGGGGACGGATGCTATGTTTCGATCAATAGCTTACTGCGGTCTGCTGATGCAGTTGTTCTGGAGTTCGGTGACGGCGGACGAGCCGATATTTCCGGCCGATGCAAAGGTCGAAAAGCTGTTCGAGTCAAAGGTACTGACCGAGGGCGTGTCTGTGGCTCCGGACGGCCAGGTTTATTTCAGCGAAATTACATTTTCGCATATTACGCGTGACAAGCAGGGGGCAATTGAAGCTGGAAACATCTGGAAATTTGATCCTGACACCGGCAAGACGACCATTTTCCGCTCCCCCAGCGGCATGTCCAACGGAATCAAGTTTGATGCACAGGGGCACATGATCGTCGCTGAAGGAGCTGACTACGGTGGTCGCCGTATTACTCGCACAGATATGAAGTCCGGCCGAGCGTGGATCATTGCTGCCATGTTCGAGGGACGCCAGCTGAACTCGCCAAATGACGTGACGATTGATGAACGAGGACGGATTTACTTCAGTGATCCGCGATATCTGGGTTTCGAAGGCATTGATCAGCCGGTGGCAGCTGTCTATCGCATCGATCCGGACGGTTCCCTGCATCGCATCATCACGGACGCGGGCAAGCCCAATGGAGTCTGTGTGTCACCGGATCAGAAGACTCTGTACGTCGTCAGCAATGACAACGGCGGGACAAGCATTGATCGGCTGGCCGGACCCGGTGCGCAGGCGGACCGAGTGCAAATTCCGCTGAAGAAGGGTGCGATGGCGCTGCTGGCCTATGATCTGGCTGCAGACGGTTCGGCCAAATTCAGGAAGGTGCTGGCAGATTATGCTCCGGAAGATGGCCCTGATGGTCTCGTCTGCGATTCCGACGGCAATCTGTACGTTGCGGTCCGGGCGGTTTCGCGTCCCGGGATCTGTGTTTATTCTCCGGCAGGCGCGGAACTGGCATACCTGCCTACTGAGGTGCCGACGAATGTGGGATTTGCGCGGGGTAAGGACAGCCAGACTCTTTACATAACAGCCGGTTCATCTTTGTATCGGGTGCGTACCAATCGACGGGGCTATCAGTTGCCGTGATGCAGCCGGTCGTGACTGACGGGGTGCTGCAAAGTTTGGCGGGGATCACGCAATCAGCGAGTCCAGAACCTGCGCTTCGTACACGTCCGTCAGTCGCTCGTCGCGACCATTGTGGTGCCATGTCAGTGTTTCATGATTCAGCCCCAGCAGCCTAAGAATCGTGGCGTGCAGGTCGGCTGTCTGTGTGCGATTTTCAATCGCGCGATAACCGAAGTCATCGGTCGCCCCGTAATGCTGTCCACCTTTGACACCCCCGCCGGCCAGCCAGACGCTGAAACCGTAGGGGTGATGATCACGACCATAGGCCGTTTTACTGTCACGGGCCTCGGCAGCGGGAGTCCGACCGAATTCGCCGCCCCACAGCACAAGCGTGGAATCCAGCAGGCCACGCTGCTGCAGATCCGTCAGCAGGGCCCCGACGGGCTGATCGGTGCGCTGGCAGCAGTTTTTTGTGCCATCGTTGTTGCTGGAGTGTGTATCCCATGGCTGCCCTGCCATGAACAGTGACACAAAACGAACGCCTCGCTCAACCAGTCTCCGGGCCATCAGGCAGCGAGTCCCGTAAGATTTTGTCACAGGATTATCGAGGCCATACATGCGCTGCGTCTCTGCAGTTTCCTGTGTCAGGTCGAGGGCATCAGCGGCGGCCAGCTGCATCCGGCCTGCCAGTTCGAACGAAGCGATGCGGGCTTCCAGTTCGAGGTTTCCTGGGCGATTGCTGAGGTGCCGCTGATTCAGCTGCTGCAGGAGCCCGGCGCGGCCCTCATCGATCACCCGGGCTCGCGGGGTACGGGACTGCAGGTTCAGCACCGGACTGCCCTGTTCGCGAAAAACGGTCCCCTGATACGACGGTGGCAGCCAGCCACTGGACCAGTTGCGAACGCCATCGACCGAAGCACCGCCGGGATCCGGCAGTGCCACGAATGCCGGAAGGCTGCGATTTTCCGCTCCCAGCCCATACGCCGCCCACGCGCCAAGCGTTGGCCGACCAGCAGTGGTCAGGCCGGTCTGAGCCATCCAGATGGCCTGCTCATGATTGCGATGTTCGCTGAACATCGAGCGGATCACTGCAATGCGGTCAGCATGCTGTGAGACCCATGGCTGAATTTCAGAGAACTCAAGTCCGCTTTCACCGCAGCGGCGAAACCGAAACGGCGAACCCATAAGTGACCTGGTGCGACTTTCGTCATCAGCCACTTCGGCCGGCGGTGCAGTGCCGTCGAATTTGTTAAGAAGAGGCTTGGGGTCCAGCAGATCAACGTGGCTGGGACCGCCGTGCATATACAGCTGAATGACCGCCCGAGCTGTGGGCTGCCGGTCCGGCAGGCTGGCTCGCGCAGTTTCTGCCCGCCCGGCTTCCTGCAGAAGAGTTCCCAGCGCCAAACCACCAAATCCCGAGCCGAAGCGGCACAGCAGCTCTCGCCGGGAAGTCTCATGAGCAACAGTCATCGGTGATTCCGTAATCGAGGGCCGTTATCAGTCAATGTAGATAAATTCATTGGCATTCAGGAGCATGTGACAAAGGTCCGCCAGAGCACTTTGATTTGCCGCCAGCAGGGCAGCGTCACCCTGCTGTTCCGCGGCCGGCAGCAGTTCAAGGTACTGCTTTTGCTGCTGATCCCAAAAAGACTGCAGCAGCGTTCTTTCCTCTGCTGTCACGGGCCTTGAAAATGCCAGGCTGACAGCGTGACCAATACAGTCGTGCGGTTGTTCCTTCCGCACACGTTCGGCGAACGCCCTGGCGACCTGATTCATCCCGTCGCTGTTCAGCATGGCCAGTGCCTGAGTGGAGACTGTGGATGTACTGCGCTGAACGCAGTTGACCGACATTGTGGGCTGATCAAAGATTTCCAGCATCGTGGCCGGATTCAGACGCAGTATCGCAAGGTAAACGGAGCGACGCTGTTTTTCAGCGCTGCCGGCCACAACCACTTCTCCATCGCTCTGCCTGGCGACTGCTGTCGATGGTCCAAACGGCTGATCACTGAGTGTTCCGGAGACCGCCAGTACCGCATCCCGCAGTGGTTCTGCTTCAAGGCGTCGAATGGACTGACGCCAGAGCAGGCGGTTGTCCGGATCGATCAGTCGTCCGGCGGCCAGCTGTTCTGCCGCCGGCTGCGACTGCTGTTGCCATGTGGCTGATGTGAGGATCAGTCGGTGCAGCTGCTTGACGCTCCAGCCACGTTCCACAAACTCAGTGGCCAGCCAGTCGAGCAGCTGCGGGTGTGAGGGCGGAGCCCCTGAGACTCCGAAATCCTCGGGCGTAGAAACAATTCCTGTCCCGAAATGGTGCATCCAAATGCGATTTACAATGACTCGCGCAGTTAATGGGTGCTGTGGCTGCGTCAGCCAGCGAGCGAACGCAAGACGCCGCCCGCTGGTCTTTGCTGATGTCCCGGGCGATTGCCAGCGGAACGGCTGGGGTGTCGACAGGGCGGAAAGTACTCCGGGCGTGACGGGCGGTCCGGGAGTCAGCGGATCACCTCGCAGCAGCAGGTGTGTCTGCGGTTCACCGGGCAGATCCCACGCAGCTCGTACTTCGTCAAAGACAGTTCGACGACCCTGTTCGGCAGCGATGGCGGCAGTCAACTGCTGGGACTGTTCCTGATACTGCGGCAAGGTCAGCAGCGCGGCATCGAGATCCGCTGCCTCGGGGCGCAGACTGACTCCAAATTTGTCCACGAGATATTTCTGCACTTTTGAACGAGCCTGCGTTTCGGTTTTTAAAGCGATGCTGACGTCATCGCGAATCTGCGGCGGCAGAGCTGCCAGACGCTCATCGAACAGACGGGCCGTAAATTCAACTCTGAGCGCTGCCAGTTTTTCCTGCAGCTGTTTCACACTGGCGTCGATTTTAGCATTCATTTCGGCGGCCTGGTCCTGCTGCTGCTTTGTGGCAATCAGCACTCTGCGATCCATTTGCGGGATCCAGTTTTCAGGCCGATAGACGGACTGAAAGACGGCCTGCAGGCGGAAGTAATCCGTCTGGGGAATGGGATCGAATTTGTGACTGTGGCAGCGTGCGCACTGCAGTGTCAGCCCCATCGTTGAAGACCCGACAATCTGCAGTGTGTCGAACAGCGTGGGATAGTAATACTGTGCGGCGGCATTCTTGATTGTGCTGAAATCGGGGCGGCTGGCGTCTGCAGCAGTTCGCAAGAAACCGGTGGCGATGAGGCCCTCAGTTACATGCTCGGGCAATTGAGCCTGAGTTTCGTAACTGCCCCAGTAATCGGTGAGTTCGTCCCCGGCAATTTGCTCCTGCAGAAAACGATCCCAGGGCTTGTCACTGTTGAAAGCGCGAATGACATAGTCACGATAACGCCATGCGGAGGCCAGCGGACGGTCTTCACTGAGGATACCGGCGGATTCAGCGTAGCCGGCGACGTCAAGCCAGTGCCGCGCCCAGCGTTCGCCGTAGTGGGGGCTGGCCAGCAGTCGGTCAATAAGCTGCTCCCATGCGTCCGGACTTGTATCTGTTGTGAATCGATGGACCTCAGCGGGGGTCGGAGGCAGTCCCGTAAGGTCGAACGAGAGTCGTCTGAGCAATGTCAGGCGATCTGCGGGTGGCGACATGGTCAGGTTGTTTTGCTGCAAACGCTGCATTATGAACGCGTCGACGGGGTGAATTGGCTGTTTGCTGCTCGGCTGCTGAGGCACTGCGGGGCGTTCCGGAGGTCGAAACGCCCAGTGTTCCACCGCAGTGAAGGCTTCAACGAGCGCCCCTGCGTCTGCGGAACTGATACCTGCGGCACCGTCATTGATCCATTTTCTCAGACGACCTTTTTCTGCGGCGGTCAGCTGCTGGCCGACCGGAGGCATTGAGCCGGAAGCGACTTTTTCGTAGAGCAGGCTGAATTCAGCGGCACCGATGCGGAGTGCAGGGCCTGACTTTCCGCCATTCAGCAGGGATGACGGGCTGGTGAGATTGAGCCGTGCTTTGGGTTCGACACCGGCGTGACAGCGAATGCACTTGTCGCGGAAGATCGGCAGAATGTCACGGTCAAATGTCAGTGCCGGCTGTGATTCATCGGCCTGCAACGGTGCAGCAAGAGAACTTAGCGACAGGATACCTGTGAGCCAGAACAGCAGGCCTGTAAGGCGGTGGGGCTGGTACATGTGGAGGACCTCAGGATGAGGCAACTGGCCGGGCCGGTGGTCTCCGGATGCGGGACAGCCTAACACAAAACACCCGTTCAACACAGGCACGTTCGCTGAAAAAGTAACGGCAATCCTTGGAAATTCGGGCATTCTCAAGCAGCAGCACTCAGAGATTTCAGCAGCACTTCGCCCATCGCTGTGGGCTGCATGAACTGATTCAGAACTTCCAGTCCGTTACGCAACTGTTCACGGAACTTCTGCAGGGCCGGCGTCAATTGCAGTTCGGGAAACTCGGCTGCCAGTCGAGCATGTACTCGGCAGTTGCGTGCCAGTACAAACGTTCCGTGCGGAATCTGAAACATGGGGCGAGGATCAGGACGCAGGGGCGATCGATTAATTTCCTGCGGATTGTTTAACAATGGATCCGCAATCAGTATGGCATTGAGGTGCAGATGCGAGCACTCATGCACCAGATGCTCAAGAAACCACTGCTGTGCGCGATCGACATCAGGGGCCTTAAGCCAGATGGATCCAAAAGCTCGCGGAGTGCTGAGCCCTTCAATTCCAGAACCAGTAAACAGTTTCACCAGCGACACATGCGACACAATCTCGGAATGCATCTCTTGATCGACCTGCCCGATTCGGGCCAGCGATTCTGCCACTGTCGCCTGCAAAGAATCGATTTTTCTTTCCAGCACTGGAAAGAACTGAAGTGCTGAGACACCGGAGATCTGAGTTGAACGCACTTCACGCAGGACGGCGGCTTCCCATGCGTGCATCGCAATCGATTCGGTGGTCAATTCTTCGGAGTACCATGAATCGGGCGGGTCACCCAGCCACGCCTGCAGTGAATCATAAACAGCGTAGCCGTCGCGATGTTCGATTGCTTCCATCAGACCGGACAGGCGTGCGCTGAGCCGTGGAGACAGCGTGCGGTCAACGTCCAGCTGCCGGACGCTTTCCTGCAGCTGACTGAGACTTTCACCGAGCCCTGCCGCGGCTGCCTGCAGCGCCTCTGTTGCGTTGAACTGCCAAAACTGGCGAGTCAGCCGAGACATGGCTGCGGCGCGGTGGTGCGCCGGCTCCCAAACAAAGAAGTCTGACGAAATGCCCTGCAGGAACGATGGACCGGAGTCGTCAGCTGAAGGGAAAAACGACTGTGCTGCATTACCAATCGCGCCCATGGTGTCCGTCTTGTTGTGAGTTTTGCTGAAATCGAATAACTGAAGAAATGCAGGATTACGGCAAACTACCCTGGGATTTACCGCTGGATCCTCAGGAAACCCGACTGCTCATACTCGATAAAGGAAAGGTTTAAATAAGTCATGGACTGCATTGCTTAGATTCTGATGTTGCAAAACAGCAGCGTTCGGAATCCTGTTCAATTCACAACGTTTCTGCAATGTTTGCCGTGTGGCACATCCCAGGTGCATTCCGCCCCCCTGCCGTGCTGGAGGGAGTTTCCGGCAGGCAGCATCGATGACCGTCATGCAGCTGTTAAGTACTTCCGATTTTGAGGGCTACGGAGCCTTCCCGGTGGCGGTGCACGCCGGAATTTCTTCGCATGATCTTGCTGCTGATACCTGATCCGGACAGAGTGTAAGCACCATCCGCGACGACACTTTCCCATAGGCATTTTCTATTCGGAACCTTCTATACATATGTCTCCTGTCAGGCTGTTCCCTGGCTCTCGCGGAAGACAGGGCCCCGCAAAAGCGCCCGTTTCACTCGCAGCTGGGAATGACGTTCGTGCGGATCCCGGCGGGGCAGTTCCGCATGGGCA
>JBJTPZ010000074.1:0-18923 GCA_046075365.1 Planctomycetaceae bacterium | reverse complement strand
TTGTCAGGACAACTGCTTTTGCAGTGAGGCTCCGCTGCCGGATCCGCCAAGTGTGACTCGAGTGCCCCTGCGATACGATCCTGCCAATCCGCCGAAATTTGCTCAGGATGATGTGATTTTGACTGAGGGCGACATTGTGATTATCCGCAGTCGCGATGAAGAGACCTTCTACACGGCCGGCGTGCTGGGTGGTGGTGAATATCCTCTGCCGCGGGACAAGGACCTGGATATTTTGGGAGCGATCTCGCTGGCTCGTGGTCCGCTGGGCAGCAGTGGCACTGGTGTGATGGCTATCGGTGGTGGCGGCATGGGCGGTGGAATGGGTGGTGGCATGGGGGGTGGCATGGGTGGTGGTCGTGGCGGTGGCTTCTGTCAGCCGTCGCAGGCGATCATTATTCGTGAACTTCCCTGCGGCAGTCAGATTGCTATCAAGGTTAATCTGAACCGTGCTCTGACCAACCCGGGAGAGCGAATTCTGATTCAGCCGAAGGACATGATTGTTCTGAAGTACACACTTGGCGAGGAAGTTGGCAACGTCTTCCTGAGCCTGATTCAGTTCAACTTCCTGTGGGGTCTGGGTGGCAACGGCCTGAACAACTGATGGCACGGGTAACGGCCGGTTGAAAATCGAAAGGCCCTGTCGGAGATGCTCCGACAGGGCCTTTCTGCGTTGGGCGACTGAAGCTCTGAAGATCAGTTTGCCGGGACAGGTTCGACAGGCACTGGCACAGAGCCGTCTGTTGTTACAGTTTCCGGCTTCGAGATGGAGTCTGTTTCGTTATCGAGGCGACCGACTCGACTGTTGCGGCGGTCGAGTACAACTCGGGCTGCTTCTCGCACTTCATCATCACCCAGTCGGCGAAGATTGACAATCTCGGTGAGTGGCTGAATGACGCTGGCGACGCGAACGATACTTGATTCCATCAGGGCAATTTCCATCAGGGTTCTTCGCAGCACCTCGAGCGAGCTGATGTGACGAGTTGCTTCCTGCTGGAATTCATCAAGAATTTCGAGGTTTTGCACCGCGATGGCAACCTGCTCTGTTCCGGCAGCCAGTGCATCCTGGATGGACAGCAGGAGATTCAGGTTTTGACGAGCTGCGGCAACCTGCTGGGACTGCTGGCTGAGCATTGCCGTGATCTCTGCTGAGGCATCGGCTGCAGTGCGAGCGGCCGGAAGATCTGTGGCCGAGGCAATGACAGCGTTTTTCAGATCGTTGAAGGCAGCGACTCCAGCGTTGGCCTCGTCAAGGCCGGCTGAAGCTGTGGTAACGGAATCGCGGAAGCGAAGAAATCGATCGAAGTCAGCGGCAGCCTGCTCGATAGTCTTATCTTCAGCGATGATGCGTTCCGTGAGGTCGCTCATGCGAGTGATGCTGTTGCTGGCTTTTTCGTAACCATTTGAGGCTGCGATGAGGCGTTCCTGCAGGGCCTTCATTCCACTGAGGGCTGAATCGGCAACTTCGGTGGAGTCGCTGCCACTGAGAATCGCCTGTCGCAGTGCTTCGAGGTCTTCAACTGCTGCCTGTGCACTGGCGGTGGTTTCTTCCTGGGCGATCAGTCGATCCTGGACTGCGGCGATTTTTTCCACTGCCTGCATAGCGTCGACCGAGGCGAGGCCCTCGGAGGAGATTGTATTTCGCAGAGTCTGGATGTCGGCGATGTTCTTTCTGAGTGTTTCGATACTGCGAGCCTGCTGATCGAGTGAAGTCAGCAGGTCGTTTGTCTGCTCGGCAGCATGGCTGCTTTTGACCAGTTTGCTCATGCTTCGGTCAGACTGATCGAGACGCGCCTGGATATTCTGGAGTCGTCCCTGCAGTGGCCCAACCATCAGGATCTGCATCCCGAAAAAGACTACAGCCAGTCCCGCGAGCAGCGAAACTCCGATCAGCGTACGAGGATTCATGATGCTGTCTTCCGAAAAACTACGACAGGGGGGGCGGAGCAAACGCACGGCATCTACCGGGCCAGCGAAATACGGAGGACCCTGTTGAAGGAGCGTTTGGCAGAACGGGCAGGCGGACGGATTAGATATCGCCCGCTCACTGCAGCAGAATTTGCCGGAATCAGGCGATGCGGCGGGAAATGCCGAATCGGTGTGGAAATCTGTAGCGGAATGTCCGATCGTGCAGATTTGTCCGAAACGAGTTTTTCACAGTCGTGAATAAATGTGCAACAAGTGCTCATGGATTGAGCATGGTGAACAGTGTGCACTTGTGAGTTTTGTTTAGTTGTCTTCGAGGTCAGCAAAGGGCAGCTGGGGTCCGGAGCGTTCTGCGAGTCCCTGGTGGAAATGTCGCCTGCAGACAGAAACGTAGCTTTCGTTTCCGCCGATTTGAATTTGTTCACCTGCTCGGACGGGCTTTCCGGACGCATCAATACGAAGCACCATGGTCGCTTTTCGTCCACAATGGCAGACGGTTTTGATTTCAGAGAGGACGTCAGCCCATGCGAGGAGGTACTGACTTCCCTCGAAGAGTGCGCCTTGAAAATCGGTTCGCAGTCCATAGGCCAGCACGGGTACGCCTTCGTCATCTGCGATTTTGCAGAGTTCAGCAACCTGTCGTCTTGTCAGGAATTGCGCTTCGTCGACGAAGATACAGGCGACGGGATTCTGTCTGTGCTGGGTGCGAAAGATTTCAAGCAGTGTGTCGTTTTCGCTGAATGTGTGAGCGTGTGCTTCGAGTCCGATGCGTGAGGCGATTTTTCCGAGTCCATCTCGGGTGTTGAGGCGTGGAGTAAGCAGCAGCGGCTGCATGCCTCGTTCGCGGTAATTCCATGCAGCCTGCAGGAGTGTGGTGGACTTTCCGGCATTCATGGAGGAGTAGTAGAAGTAGACTTTTGCCATTCAGGGCTGTTCCATGTCGCCGTGGAGTGTCAGGATCAGATTGCGACGGCCGCCGTGATTACGGTGTTCAAGCAGGTAGATTCCCTGCCAGGTTCCGAGCAGCAATTTTTGGTTTGCAGCCGGGATCGAAAGTGATGCTCCCATGAGGGAGTGTTTTACGTGTGCCGGCATATCATCAGGTCCTTCGCAGGTGTGGGTCCATGCGTCGGATTCGGGTGCCAGTCTATTCAGAGCGCAATTAAGATCAATCCGAACGTCGGGGTCGGCATTTTCATTGATTGTCAGTGACGCCGAGGTGTGCTGTATGAAGACGTGCAGCAGGCCAGTGCGGCAGCGGTGGAGTTCCGGCAGTGCGCCGGTGACCAGGCTGGTGATCAGGTGGCAACCGCGTGGCATTGCGGGCAGCAGGAGTGGCCGCTGTATCCAGCCGGTCATTTATGGACTCCGAGTTCATTCCGATTTATCGGGCTGTTGCTCTGCAAATGGGCGTGGTCCGAGGATCTGTTCAATTTGTTCTCGGACCAGATCTTCGGATTCGAGGAGTGCTTTGACAAGTCGATCCATTTGTTCGCGGTACTGAGTCAGCAGTTCGATTGCTCGGTGTTCCGCTTCTTTGATGATTCTTTGAACCTCACTGTCGATCTGTCGGGTGGTATCTTCGCTGAATTCGCGGTATGTGTGCATTTCCTTACCGAGGAACGGGTGTTCCTCGGACTGGCGGAAAGAGACCGGGCCGATGATTTCGGACATGCCCCAGCGTGCCACCATGCGGCGAGCGAGTGAGGTGGATTGTTCGATGTCGTTTTGGGCCCCGGCGGAATATTCTTTAAAGATCATTTTTTCGGCTGCGCGTCCGCCCATCATCATCACGATGCGAGCTTTGAGTCGTCGTTCGCCGAGGTTGTGAACTTCACTTTCGGGCATGATGAGGGTGACGCCGAGGCTGCGGCCGCGGGGGACGATTGACACTTTATGGACGGGGTCGATGCCTTCCTGGGCCCAGGCGAGCACGGCGTGTCCGGCTTCGTGCCATGCGGTCAGTTCTTTTTCAGATTTTTCAACCTTTTCGTCTCTTGGCGGTCCCATGGTGACAATGTCGATGGCGTAACGGAAGTCGCTCATATCGACGCGTTTTTTGTTTTCCCGAGCAGCCCGGAGGGCAGATTCATTGACCAGTTTTTCCAGTTCTGCTCCGCTGAATCCCATGGTTGTGCGGGCGATGACTTCGAGGTCAACATCTTCGTGGAGTGGTACTCTGCGAGTGTGGACTCGAAGGATTCCCAGGCGGCCGTCGCGTGCGGGCAGGTCAACTGTGACGTGGCGATCGAATCGTCCGGGGCGGAGCAGTGCGGGGTCGAGCACGTCGTGCCGATTTGTGGCAGCGAGTACGATGACAGTTTCGCCCTGCTGGAAACCATCCATTTCGCTGAGGATTTGATTGAGAGTCTGTTCGCGTTCGTCGTGTCCGCCGCCAACGCCGGCTCCGCGTACGCGACCTACGGCATCAATTTCGTCGATGAAGACGATGCAGGGGGCGGCTTCGCGAGCAGTTTTGAAGAGGTCGCGAACGCGGGTGGCTCCGACGCCGACAAACATCTGGATGAATTCGGAGCCATTAATTGAGAAGAATGGGACGCCGGCTTCGCCGGCAGTGGCGCGTGCCAGCAATGTTTTGCCTGTGCCGGGAGGACCAACGAGCAGGACACCTTTGGGGATTTTGGCACCAAGTCTGGTGAAGCGACCGGGATCGCGGAGGAAGTCGACGACTTCCTGCAGATCCTGCTTGGCAGCTTTCAGTCCGGCGACGTCATCGAACTTTGCAGATTTTTCATTTTTTTCGAATCGTCTGGCAGGGCTGCGAATGAAGCCACCCATCATCCCGCCGGCTCCAAACGGATCGGCCGAGCGACGCAGCATATTCCACATGAGGAAGACGAAGAGCAGTGGCATCAGCACCCAGAAGAACAGATTTCCGAGGCCGACATCGGCAATTGGGCTGGCATTGAAAGGTACGCTGTTTTTGCGGAGTTCGGGCTCCAGTTCGGATAACTGCACGGGCGGCAGGACGGTGTTGAACTGCTCGACGAGGGTTCCGGTCAGACCTTCCGGGGTTTCCGCGGGGATTTGTTTCCATCGTCCGGTCAGCACCTCACCATGGAATGTGACATTCCGCACCTGATTCTTCTGCAGCTGGCTGTAGAAGAACGAGTATGGGACGGTATTTCCGTGATTGGTGGGAGAACTGGTCCATGCGAAGATGGACACCAGTACGGCAGCCACGAGCAGGATCAGTGTCATGGAACTGAAATTGACCTTGCGTGGGTCGCCGCCGGCGGAACCGGTGGGTTTCTGGGGGCCTGGATTACCGGGCTTACCTGAGGAATCGCTCATGAATCGGACGTTCCGATGGCCTGAAGTAGTTATGGGAATTCCGGTGGAGGTTATCCGCAAACGGATGCTCTCGCAAATCAGTCGCAGCTTCAATACCGTATCCGGCAGGCTCCAAATTCCAGGCGGGAACGGGTGCGGTGGTGAGCGGTTCCGAAAAATCGGAGGGAACTGGGGGAGTTTGCTGGTGGTGGGAGTTTGCTGGTGGTGGGGCAAGCCGGTGATTCGGTCTGTTTTTGCGGTCGGGTGTGTGCGGGAGGGGAGATGAGCGATGGGTGAGCATCGGATTCGACTGGCGGGGCCCTGGCGGTTTCGGCAGATGGGGCTGGCTGGGGCGGAGCGTGGTGAGCGTTTGCCTGTGATGGGAATTGGTGCATCGGAGACCGCAGAAATTCGCCTCGAGCGTGGTTTCCATGCTCCGTCGCGGCTGTCGGCAGACGCGGAACTGCAGCTGGCAGTGGCGTGCAGCGGGGCGTTTGTTGTGTGTTTGAACGGGGCCATATTGCCGGAGGTGGCAGACTGGACTGGCAAACTCGGGGACGGCGAACGGAGGTTTGGGGTGCAGCCTGGTTCGTTGAAATCGTTCAATGAGCTGGAATTTGCACCTTTGGCGGGTGAGGGAGAGGAGTGGTGTCTGGAGGCGGTTTGGCTGGTGATTTGCGAGACAAATGGCTGAGGAAGTGACTTGCCGCAGATTCAGTGATAGAATTCAGCCGGTTCGGGGCGGAGCGGATACGTCGTCAATCAGACAGGCAGGAAGTTCATGTATACTCTGAAAATGGCCCGGCGAATGCTTCTGGAGACGGACAAACGTCTGCTGTGGAAGCTGATCTGGAATCTGGGTGTGCGTGGATCTTTGTCAGTTCTGCGGCATCGTGCACGGATGAAGAAGGGCATCTTCTTTCCCCCATTTCTCTATGTATCGATCATCAACAGCTGCAATCTGCGATGTCAGGGCTGCTGGGTGGATGTTGCTCACAAGCAGTCCACGATTGATCTGGAGGCGATGAACCGTCTGATCACTGAAGCGAAGGCTCAGGGCAATTCGTTCTTTGGTCTGGTGGGTGGCGAACCCTTTATGCATCCGGAGATTCTTGAAATCATTGAGTCTCATCCGGACTGCTATTTTCAGGTGTTTACCAACGGTCATTTCATCACCGAGGAGGTTGCTGCAAGGCTGCACAGGGCTGGCAATGTCACGCCGCTGATCAGTGTCGAGGGCAATGAGATTATCAGTGACGAGCGACGCGGTCGAAACGGTGTTTTCAGCAAGACACTGCAGGGGATCCGGAACTGTCTGAAACACAATGTGATGACAGGTGTCTGCACCAGTCTGGCGAAGTCCAACATTGATCATTTGCTGACCGAGGAATGGATTGACCGTCTGATTGAGATGGGTGTGCTTTACACGTGGTTTCACGTGTACCGACCGATGGGTCCGGACGCCAGCACCGAGCTGTGTCTGACACCAGAGCAGCAGCGGCGGGCGCGTCAGTTTGTGGTGGACATGCGGGCGAAGAAGCCGATTGTGATCATTGACGCTTACTATGACGGGGAGGGTCGTGCATTATGTCCTGCAGCCAATGGAATCAGCCATCACATCAATCCGTGGGGTGATATTGAGCCGTGTCCGATTGTGCAGTTTTCGCGTGAGTCGATACATGCGACGAATGATTCTCGTTCCCTGTATCAGAAGTTTACTGAATCTGAGTTTCTGAGTGATTTTCGCAGTCTGGCCCAGCAGACGACTCGCGGGTGCATTGTGCTGGAGCGTCCGGATCTGCTGGAGAAGCTGGTGGTGCAGCACGGGGCGAAGGACTCCACTGCTCGCGGTACGGCACTGGGTGAGTTGCGAGCCATGGTGCCACGAACGTCTCAGTATCATCCGGGGCATGAAATACCGGAGAAGAACGTTTATTACAGACTGGCGAAGAGGTTTCTGTTCAACGATTTTGGGGTGTATGCGGGGCACGATCATCGGGCGACGGCAGCTCCGTTTTTGACGACGGCTGCGGCGTCTTCCGGGGGATCAGGAGAGCGTGGGGGCGGTTGTTGCGGGGAGCAGTTTGTGGAGTTGAAAGCGGACTGACTCGGTTCATCGGCGAGTTTTGGCTGAGCGCATGGAGGTAGATTTTCGGGAGATTTGCAGGGATGCGAAGCAGGCGCAGGATTTGTCTGTGGTTAAGTGTGCTGTTGGCGATTTGCGGCACCGGCGACGTTTGCAGTGCCGTTCAACGGCAGTTGAACGGGAGGGCAGAGTCTGCAGAGGCGGTCTATAGTTTAATTTCTGAGGAGTCTCCGCGGGAGTTGCTGTCTGCTGGCGCTGCGGCACGTCTGGCTGTTGTGCTGGACGATGCCAGTCTGAATGACGTGGTTGCAGTAGGGCGTCATTGCTGGGCTGTGGGTGAGCGGGGTGTTGTGTGTGATTCTGAGGATGGCGGTGAGACCTGGCGAACTCGTGCCCTGCCCTTTGACTGTCGGCTGACGGCTGTTTGTTTTCTGACGAATCGTCGAGGCTGGGTTGGCGGGATTCGTGCCGGAGGTGATGGTTCGGGTCGTGGAGTGCTGCTGGCAACTGAGGACGGTGGCGAGACCTGGCTGATTCCGGGTGGTGCAGCCATGTCGCTGCCGGGGATCCTGCAGTTGCAGTTTTTTGGCAGTGACGAGGCGATTGCGGTGACGTTGCCGTCGGCCGAACATCAGGGGGCAACTCTGTTTCGGACTGTGGATGGGGGAGTAGCCTGGGAACCGCTGCATTCTGATCGTGCGGGAGCGGTTTGGCTGGCTGCGGGTTTCAATGGTGCGGATGAGGGAGTACTGGGTGGATTTCGGCAGGGGCTGGGTGTACTGACAGCCAGCGAAGCGGTCATTTTGCAGCAGGCTCGGCGTGGTTTGCGGAGTTTGCGAGCAGTGTCGGTGGGGGGTGACGAGTCAGGCTGGGTGGCTGGTGATGGCGGAACGATTCTGAGGACGGAGGATTCCGGGGTTTCGTGGTCTGCACCCGCGGGTGATTTGCCGGCGGGTATAGCCGAGTTGTTTGACATTCGTGCGATTTGTCATCGTGGTCCGATTGTTGTGGCTGCAGGCGATCCGGGGGCATTTCTGCTGTATTCCGGGAATGCCGGCAGGTCGTGGCGATCGGCAGCGTTGCCGGTGACAGGTCGGATCAGCCGGATTCGGCGGAGCGGTGCTGAGGGTTTTTTGGCGGTTGGCAGTTTTGGCCAGATTCTGCGAACGGACGACGGTCTTGAGTGGCGGTGTGTGCGTGGGGCTGGTCGGCATGCGGCAGTAATGTCGACCGGGGTGGGTGAGTCTGATGCTCAGTCGTGGCTGCTGCTGGCCAGCCTGGCTGCTGACAGCGGGTTGCGAAGTGTTGTCTGGCATGCATCGACTCCTGAGTCCGGGGATGTCACGGGGTCTGTTGTTAAGGAGCAGGAGTGGCTGTGGCCGGCAGCAGTGACAGCGACCGGGGGTGGAGATTTTGGTGCGGACTGGCAGTTTCCGATTGAGGGGCGAGTGGCTGAGGTTGATGAGGAGCGTTTGCTGGAGATGTGGAATCGTCAGACAGACGGGCGTGCTGAGGAGTTGCTGGCCCTGCGTCTGGCGAGGCAGATTCGCAGTTATCGTCCGATCGTCATGGTGCTGGAGTCGGCGGGCGAGGGGGATAGTGTGGCTGGAATGCTGGAGCGTCTGATACCGGATGCGGTTGCACTGGCCGCTGCTGGTGAGAATGAGCGCCTGCAGGTGCTGGTGGCGGAGCCGTGGCAGGTTCAGCGAGTGCTGATCCGGCGATCTGCAGGTCGAGTTTCTTCGCTGGTATTTTCGGCTGGGGATCTGTTGCGGAGTGAGGGTGCTGTTGCGGGTTTGCTGCAGCAGGCGGCGGTGGATTTCCGGCCTGCTGTGGGCGTGGGAGTGGGGCTTTCGGCGGTAGGTTCTCGTGAAGCTGTGTATGAAGTACTGCTGGACGTCGGTGGCCGTGATGTGGTGAAGACAGCATTTGAGGGGCTGGGCAGCTTTCTGACGGCTGCTGTGCGACGGCAGCGAGTGGTGCAGGATCGGGCAGCTTTGCAGCAGGCTGCGGCGACAGTGCGGCAGTGGCGACTGGAGTCTGGTGTGCTGGCCGGGGCTGCCGGCGCGGCGGACTCGTCGGAAACCTTTGTCGCGGGGCTGGAGCAGTCAGGTGCGGATCTGCCGGTTTCGCTGGCGAAAATGCAGCTGACGAATGCTGCTGCTGCCAGTCTGACGCAGGGCAATCTGGAGGGCTGGCTGGCGATTCAGCAGGAGTTAATTCGTCGTTTTCCGGGGACTCTGGAGTCGAGAAATGCTGCTGAATCGCTGGTTCTGGCATATGGTTCGGCAGAAGTGCAGCTCTTGCGGCGTTCGGAGCAGCGACAGGAGGCTGCATCAACTGGCGGCGTCCCTGTTGAATCCGGTGTGACGGGCGGGCAGCAGGTCAGGCCTGTCATACAGCCGGCAGCGGCATCGGGGTTTGGTGGCCAAAGGTCATCTCAGGCGAGTGCCTTGCGAGAGCTCTGGGACGCCAATGAACAGACGGCGTGGCGGTTGCTGACGGAGTCGGCGGGTGCCGATTCAGCGTGGAGAACTTCGCCGGCTGCAGTACTGAGGCATGCCGTGACGCTGCGTCGTCAGCAGCAGTTTGGGGCTGCAACAAGTTTGCTGGCGGGGCTGTCGGGGCGAGCAGACCAGTGGGGGATATGGGCACGTTCTGAGCAGCAGCTGACACAGGGGTTGAAATCAGACCTGTTTCGGCAGGTGGTGCTGTCTGAAACGAACTCCGCCCCGGTTCTTGACGGCAGTCTGTCTGATGCTGTTTGGGAGGCGGCTGAGGAAGTACGTCTTGTTTCCGATGAGGGCTCGCAGTCTGTTGAGGACAGTCTGGTGCTGATGGCGTGGGACGCAGAGTATATTTATCTTTCTGCCAGAATTGCTCGGCTTGCAGGGCAGGCAGGCGTTGAGCTGGCGGAGAATCGTTATTACGACGAATCGCATGCGAACCGCGATCGATTCGAAGTTCGTATTGATACGGATCGGGATCGTTCTACGGCATTTCGTTTTTGTATTGACGAGAGTGGTCGCACGTCGGAGAGTTGCTGGGGGCTGCCTTGCTGGAATCCACGCTGGCATGTGGCGGTGGATGCGGATGAGCAGGTTTGGCGAGTTGAGGCTGCAATTCCAGCGCGGGAGCTGGCAGTGGAAGGGAACCGCCCGGGTGCTTTGTGGGCGGTGCAGTTTCAAAGGGTGCTGCCTGGCCTGGTGAATCAGCGACCAGAGCGGCAGGCTCAGGAAGCAGACGAAGCAGCACTGCTGGTTCGTTTTGCTCGCAAGTGACAGGCTGTTTTCAGGGCTGCTGTGCTGGGACAGGCTGAACCCGGATGAGGCGTGCCGTGGGTTTTTTCAGGTCAATCACGACTGGCTGAGGCGTCTGAGCGGCCGACAGATTTCCAGCCTGGTCGCGGGCGGAGAGTCGGAAGCAGACAGCCGGAGGCATTCCGGGGCGGATCGCCATTTCGTAGCTGTTGCGATTGGGCTGCCAGTCGAAAACGGGTGTCCATGGACCGGCAGCCGTGGCGGCATATTCGAGTCGCACAGAATTTTGTGCCGGGTGTGCTTCACGAATTCGCCATGCGAAGCGAACGGAACCCTGACCTTCGGTGCGGACATCCGGCTGAGCCATTTCAATGGCGGGGGCTGTCTGATCGACCGTGATGATAATTTCCGGTACATCGCCGGGCTGGGGTGGAACTTCGCTGACTCCGACACCGTTGCGGACTCGTACCGCGAATCCGAATGTTCCTTCGGCCATGGCATCGACTGAGAATGGGCTTTTGCGGTCTGCATCGGTGCCGTAGCGGAACCATTGTCGCCCATTATCTTCTGTGACGAAAAGATCAACGGCGCTGATTCCGGACGGTCCCACATCGTCGACCTGATATTCGATATCGAAGACACGGTTGTTAACCATCAGGGCGAGTTGTCCAGCGGGGCTGGAATCAGCGTTGATGGGTTCCGTCTGAGTTGTGTTACGGGGTTTCTGCTGAGGCCGGCTGGGCTGGGGCAAAGTCGGTGGCGGGGTTCGTTCGATGGGTGCAGCGGCTGTTGGTTCAGTTGCCGGTTCCGGCACTGGCGCCGGTTCATCGGCGGGCATCGGTGCGGGTTCAGGCAAGGGTTTGGAGATATTTGCTGGCTGCGGCGAAGGTTTATCGGCAGCTGGCTGTGGTTCTTCTTTGGGGCTGTTCTGAGGCGACTTTGAGTAAGGAGACTTGCTATCTGCGGTTTCGGCTGGTGGATCGTAGTCTGATTCCAGTTTTCGGCGGGCTTCGCCTTTGTTGCCGGCTGCATCAACGATGGAAACTCGAACAGCGACTGCGCCACTGTCGGGGAATGGAACGGTGGTCGATCCGGTAGCGGCCGGTTCGGTTTTGAGGCGTGTGCGAACTCCGCTGCTGACGTCTGTGAGCTCAATCAGGAGGGATTCGGGGACAGCTCCGGGATCGTCTGTTGACCAGTTGATGGTCAGCATTCGCTCGGACTCTTCCAGCAGTTCCAGTTTGACGACGGGTTCAGAGCGATCAACCTGAATTTCCAGTTCCGGCGGGCTGCCCTCAATGGGTGCCAGGAGGGCACCATTGGCGTCGGTCATGCGAATCGCGAAGGAGTAGACGCCGTCTTTGGGAGCGGTGAAGACGAATGCGCCTTTATTGGCTGGGGCAGTTTGTTCGCGTTCCCAGGTTTTGCCGCCGTTTTGAGATTTGTAGAGGATTGCCTGGTTGTTGGGATCCTGGCCGGCTTCTGTGTCAACTTCGAAGGGAATTTCAAAGCGGAATGAGTTGGTGATGAGTCGCTGGACTTCATCAGCCGGGGCAACGGTCGGTGAAATGGCAGTGGCAGCCAGCAGCAGGGTGGTTGCAGCCGCGGGCCGGTGGCAGAGCAGGCTTTGCCACAGAGCTGATGTTTTCACGACGTGATCCTCCGGGCGGTGCGTTTGAGTCACAGTGGGTTTTGAGCCCGCGGACTCGGCGAACATCGGTTCAGACGGGGATTTGTAGTGTTCCGTCTGAGCCTGGGTCAAGCGCGCTGCAATTTAGGCGCAGTGGTCCATTGGAGGCATATCGGGAGAAGCGATCGCAGGACTTCAGCCGATCGCAGGGATTACGCTGATTGGGAGAAACTTTACCACAGGGGGGACAAAACAACAGACCCCCGATTCCGCTGTGCTGGAATCGGGGGTCTGAGATGAGCTGGAGGTTTGGGAGGAATTTCCCGTTCAGTTGCAGCAGGCCTTTTTGGCGTGTCGTGCTCGTGGAGCACGTTCGTGGCAGCAGGCTGCTGGTTTCCAGACCTTGCACTCAACTTCCTTTTCGACCATGCGGCAGACCTGGACTTCTACTTCCTTCTTTTCGACCTTGTGTGAGCAGACAGCGACGGTGCAGGTTTCTTCAACCGGGACCATTTTGCTGACGTGCACTTTGCGGGTGCGAGTTTCTGGCTTGCAGACAGTGACATGGCACTTTTCTACGACTTCTTCTTCGACGTGCTCAGTGACCTGAACTTTGCAGGTGCGAGTTTCCGGCTTGCAGACGGTTACGGTGTACTTGCAGGGGACGGTTTTCTGCACGTATTCGGTGTGCTGCACCTTGCGAGTGCGGGTTTCTGGTTTGCACACAGTGACCGTGTGTTTTTCCTTGACTTCTTCTGTTACGTGCTTTGTGACGCAGACTTTTCGGGTGCGAGTTTCCGGTTTGCAGACAGTCACGTTCCAGGTGTACTGCTCTTCTTTGGTCTGGCACTCGTGGACGCAATATTCCACTTCGGTTTCGACGAGTTTGGGCACCCAAACCTTGCAGGTGCGAGTGGTCTTGCGGCAGGGGCCGCAGGCGACTTCTACGGTGCGTTCTTCCCAGTGTCCCTGATCCTGGCAGACTTTGCGAGTCTTTTTCACGGGGACCATCTGTCGGATGGTGCGGGTTCCCATGCGCTGTTCCTGAGTGGGAACCAGCACGGTGTAGGTTTCTTCCTTTTCTTCGACAACCGGCTTGCAGACGGTGCGAGTTGTTTCGCGTTCTTCGGTGGTGGGCACCATCACGGTGTAGGACTCTTCGACTTCCTTCGTGACAGCTTCGCAGACGGTTTTGGTTGTTTCGCGTTCTTCCTGCACGGGGACCATCACTTCCCAGGTTCGCTCGACTTCGCGAACGACTGGTTTGCAGACTTTGCGACGAACTTCTTTTTCCTCGGTGACGGGGACCATGACCGTATAGGACTGTTCGACTTCTTCTGTGACGCACTTGTGAACGGTGCGAGTCACCTGGCGATGTTCCACGACGGGGGTACAGATTTCGACGACGCGTTTTTCGGTGGTCATTTCCGGCACGCAGACTTTCTGCATGACTGTTTCCCAGGTGCCGCTGCAGGGGGCAGCAACGGGTGCGCAGCCGGTGCTGCAGGGAGCCGAGCAGCAGTGGCTGGTTTTTCTGCCGAAGCAACCACCGGCTTCGGCTGAGGCTGCCAGGCAGCTGGCGAGTACAAGTGACAGGATCAAACGCATGCTGGAACACTCCTATGGTGCCGAAGGGCAGTCCCTTCGGGATCAACGCCGAGCTGCGGGAACCATTCGCCGCAGTTTACCCCGGACTGATGTACTGATGTCTTGCTGGAAAAATCTGGCAGGGTGTTTTAGGCCGAACGTGGGTTCAGCAGACCCTGATCTGGGGGATGCGTGCTGAATCTTTTGTTCATTCTTTGCAGGCTGCCTGATTTCGTTTTTGTGTCTTTGCTGTTTTCACTGTTCAGAATGTTTATCTTATGCAGCTTAACTTGTGAATGCGCTGCTGCCGAAAAAAATGCGGGAATTGGAAAATGTGTTCATGTGAACACTTTCCGAGTTTTGTGCTGGCGGGTCTGACGAGGAAAAGCGTGCGGTCTGAGGTGCTTGTTTTTCTCCAATTCCGGATTCGTGAAAGGGGATTGCTTTGTCGCTGCCGGTGTCGGGTTTAGACTGGGGCGAGGGTTGAGATTTTGGAGTGCGTGCTGAACTGGCTGTTCTGCGGAGAATGCGGGCGATGCGTTTTTGTCTGGTTGATCGAGTTTTGTCCGTGGTACCGGGTGAGTCGATTCAGACGGTGAAGCAGGTTTCGCTGGCTGAGGAGTATTTGCAGGACCATTTTCCTGGATTTGCGGTATTTCCGGGTGTGTTGATGGTGGAGTGCATGGTGCAGAGCTGTGCGTGGCTGTCGCGAGTGACTGATGAGTTTGCATTTAGTACAGTATTGCTCAGGCAGGCTCGGGCGGTGCGTTTCAACAACTTTTTGAAGCCTGGGGAGTCTTTGGTGGTGACGGCGACCTTGAAGTCGTCGGTTGCGGGCGAGTCCGAGTTCATGGTTTCAGGGACGGTGAATGGTCAGTCGGCGGTGAGCGGTCGTTTATCGTTGTTGAAGCAGAATCTGGCGGACCGAAATCCGCAGCTGGCGGACAATGATGAGCGGCTGCGGGCTGCGATGCGTGATTTGTGGGGTCAGTTGTGGGCTGGTTGAACCGGCAGTGGTTGTCGGCTGTTTGAGGAACTGGAAGACAGAGAGGCTTGGGCGATGACGGTTGCTGGACGTACGGCGTTGGTAACAGGTGGCAGTCGAGGGATTGGGCGTGCGATTGTGGAGTCGCTGGCTCGCGGCGGCGCCAAAGTGGCGTTTGTGTACAATTCGAATGCTGCGGCGGCTGAGGCAGTGGCTGCGGCGCTGCAGTCTGAGGGTCACGAGGTGTGGGCGATTCAGGCGGATGTGCGTTCGAAGCCTGCCGCGGATCAGGTGATTGCGGACGTGGTTGAGAAGTGGGGGCGTGTGGATATTCTGGTTAACAACGCGGGGATTATTCGTGACGGCCTGCTGGCCATGATGGATGCTCAGCAATGGCAGGATGTGATTGATACGAACCTGACCAGCGTGTTCAACTTTTGCCAGGCTGTGACTCGTCAGATGATGTCGCAGCGGTATGGCCGGATTATCAACATGTCGAGTGTTGCGGCGGATGTTTCGAATCCGGGTCAGGCCAACTATGCGGCCAGCAAGGGTGGTGTTGAGGGGTTTACTCGCTGCATTGCCACTGAGCTGGCTCGGCGTGGCATCACAGCCAACGCGGTAGCTCCGGGGTTTATCGAAACTGACATGACGGTGGCGGTTGTGAATGCTGCCGGCGAAGAGATCAAGAAGAAGATTCCGGTGCGTCGTCTGGGTCGTCCTGAGGACATTGCCGGTGCGGTCATGTTTTTTGCGGCGGACGAGTCTTCTTATGTGACGGGTCAGGTTTTGAAGGTGGACGGCGGTCTGACGCTGGGTGGCTTGTGAGACTGAGCGGGGTTTTGGGGGGTCTGAAAAAGGATTGCCATTTTTCCTGATGTCTCGTGATTGGGGAAGCTTCCCGATTTTGAGGAGTTTTGCTGCCAAAATGGCAGAGATTGCCTTTACTGAGTGAATGCTGGGCAGGAATGTCTGGAAGTCGATCAGTTTTCCGGCAACAATAGAAGACTGGGGCAGGCTGGTCAGGGGAGACCGGCATGTTTCTGTGGGTCGCTGACGCGGCTCTGTCTGTCTGCTGGTTAATACTGGCGGATACTGGGTGCCTGTTCTGAATCACGTTGCCGATTCGGAGCGGGTTGATTTGGATTGGCGACGTCGGCTGGGGCTTGACCTCCGGCTCAGGAGAAACTGTTCGATGCCCTCTGAAGAAGAAATCCTGGACAAAGTTCGCGGGACGCTTGTTGACGCGCTGGGTGTGGATGACGACGAGGTCACACCGTCGGCAACTTTGATTGGGGACCTGGGAGCTGAGTCGATTGACTTTCTGGACATTGTGTTCCGTCTGGAAAAGTCATTTGACATCAAGATTCCTCGCGGCGAGCTGTTCCCTGAGAATCTGGCATCTGCTGATTCCGGTTTTGTGGCTGGTGGCAAAGTGACAGCTGAGGGTTTGGAAGAACTGCGGCGCAAGATGCCGCATGCCGACCTGGATTCGTTTGCGAAGGATCCTGTCGTGAGTCGGATTTCTGACCTGTTCACGGTCGGCATGATCGCTCGATTTATTGCAGCCCGTCTGAAGTGATGCGGACCTTCGGGTTTTGCTGTTTTACCTGACGTTGGCAGTCGGCCCCTGCGTCAACATTTTGGCGCGGGGCCTCATTCTGATCGGCGGGCTGTGGCATGCGCTGGTACTGGATAGATCGTTTCATTGAGTTCGAATCCGGCAAGCGGGCTCGTTCTGTGAAGAACGTGTCTTTGGCTGAGGAGCATCTGCACGATCACTTCCCGGGTTTCCCGGTCATGCCTGGTTCGCTGATGATCGAAGGTATGGCTCAGACTGGCGGGATTCTGCTGGGTGAGCACTTTGGATTTCGGTACAACGTGATTCTGGCGAAGGTTCCGAAGGTTGTGTTTCACAGCTGGGCATGTCCGGGCGATCAGTTGATTTACACGGCTGACCTGCTGGATGCTCGCGACGAGGGTGGCAGTGTTTCTGTCGAGGCTGCGGTGGGTGACCGTCCGGTGGCATCAGCTGAAATCGTGTTTGCTCATTTGAAGACCGACGATCCGCAGTTCAGCCGGATTGATCAGAAGAATTTCGTGTTTCGGATGAACCTGCTGGACATTCTGACCGTGGGTAAAGCTGGCTCTGGTGTTGCCGGAGAGGGCGAGCGGCGTGGGGAGACTGGGGCATGAAGCGGCGAGTTGTGGTCACGGGTCTGGGGGCTGTTACGCCGCTGGGAAACGATGTTCCGACGATGTGGCAGTCTCAGTTGCAGTGTCGCAACGGCGTTGGCCCGATTACTCATTTTGATGCGACTCGGTTTCCGACGAAGTTTGCGGCTGAGGTACGTGGTTACGAATTTGAAAATCAGGTCGAGAATCCTGTGCGTTTTGCGGATGCTGGTCGCAACGTGCGGTTTGCGATTGGTGCAGCGCGGCAGGCTGTAGCGGATTCGGGAATTCATGATTCGCCGGGGTTCAATCCGGCGCGGTTTGGTGTGTATCTGGGTGCCGGTGAAGGTCAGCAGAACTTTTTTCAGTTCATGTCGCTGGTGTCTGAGGCATACCGCGAGGGTCGGATTGATCTTCAGCATTTCACAGAGAGTTTCATCAGTCGGATGAATCCTCGGTACGAACTTGAGCTTGAGCCGAACATGCCGGCTGCGCATCTTTCGAGCCTGTTTAATGCTCAGGGGCCGAACCTGAACTGTCTGACGGCTTGTGCAGCCTCCAGCCAGGCGATTGGTGAGGCAACTGAGATCATTCGGCGGGGTGAAGCTGAGATGATGCTTTCGGGGGGTGCTCACAGTATGATTCACCCGTTTGGCGTGACGGGGTTTAATCTTTTGACAGCTTTGTCTGAGCGAAATGATTCTCCTTTGACTGCTTCGCGTCCCTTCGATCTGAACCGTGATGGTTTTGTTCTGGGTGAAGGTGCGGGGATGTTGCTGCTGGAGGAGCTGGAGCACGCGAAGGCTCGCGGTGCCAGAATCTACGGGGAAATTCTGGGTTATGGTTCAACCGCTGACGCGTATCGCATCACGGATATTCATCCTGAGGGGCGTGGCGCGGTGGCCTGCATTCGAATGGCGTTGCAGGATGCTGAACTGAATCCGGAACAAATTGGCTACGTGAATGCTCACGGAACAAGCACTCGTGTGAATGACCAGGTGGAGACGATGGCTGTGAAGGGTGGTCTGGGTGAGCATGCCTGGAAGACGCCGGTGTCGAGCATCAAGAGCATGATGGGGCACCTGATTGCCGCAGCGGGCGCGGTTGAGGCGATCACCTGTCTGCTGGCGATTCGCGACGGTGTACTGCCACCAACCATCAACTACGAAACTCCTGATCCTGAATGCGATCTGGATTACATTCCGAACCAGCCTCGTGAGACTCGCATCAAAGCGGCTCTTTCGAACAGCTTTGGATTTGGTGGTCAGAATGTTGCTTTGATTCTGGGTGGTTTTGCTGGTTAGTGTGCAGCGGCCGCTGTGTTTTTTTGGGGGGGGGTAGATCAGGGCCGTTAAGGTCTCTGATCAGGATGGATTCTGTATTTGTGACTGCAGTCGGACTGTGGTGACGTGGCTGGAGGATCCTGAACAACTGGATGTGTGCTTTTTGGCGCAGCTGGAGTGTTCCCCTTGATCTGGTTATATCTGATTTTATTTGCGGGTCTGGTGGCTGTCGTTGAGATGCTGGCGACTCGGCGTCTGCTTGTGCCATCGATTGCTGGTTTCCTGGAGAAGGCTCCTGCCTTTCGAGTAACTCCGGGGCAGCCTGATCGACGTGCGCAGAGTGTGCAGTTTCGTACACTGGACGGCGTGAACCTGAGTGGCAGCGTGTGGAACGGCGAGCAGGAGTCGTGTGGGCTCGTTCTGTATTTGCCTGAGATGGACGGCAATCACTGGATGGCTCCGAAGTACTGTGCCGCCCTGCTGGACGAGGGTTATGCGCTGTTTTCCTTTGATTTTCGTGGCCAGGGCGAGAGCGAGCGTCCTTCTGGATACTCAGCCAGTCACTGGCTGACAGAACTGGAGATGCGTGACATCAGTGCGGCCATGGAGTTTATTGAATCGCATCCGCGTCTCAGTACTTTGCCGATCCTTGTCTTTGGCGTGAGTCGGGGCGGAGTAGGAGCGCTGCTCACCGGGGCTC
>JBJTPZ010000073.1:0-4813 GCA_046075365.1 Planctomycetaceae bacterium | reverse complement strand
ATCAGGCTGAATGGCACGAAAAAAAAATCAAACACCTGAAATCGCCAGCCCTGCCGAGGCTGTCCGGCCCACAAAAATCGTTCGCCCGGATCCAGCTCCGCTCGAACCTCGTCCTCCGCCGAACTCCAGCCCATCGACATGGCAAACAGCCCCCCCCAACCCCGAACACTACAAATTGTCAGCAGCCAGCCACGGCAGCGATAAAGCCAAAACAATCCCCCGTCCCCAAAACCACCGCCCACTGACCACCGAACTTAGCGGCCTCGCGTGACACCAACTCTCCGCAGAGCCCCCGCAGGCCACCGCACCCGCGGACTCCCGTCCGCGGCTCGCCAAACCGAACACCGAACACCGTCCACCGACCACTGACCTTCGCGGCTTCGCGGCTTCGCGTGAGACCAACTCTTCGCAAAGACCCCGACGGCCGCCGCACCCGCGGACTCCCGTCCGCGGCTCGCCAAACCGAACACCAAACACCGTCCACCGAACACTGACCTTCGCGGCTTCGCGGCTTCGCGTGAGACCAACTGTCCGCAAAGACACCGCAGGACACCGCACCCGCGGACTCCCGTCCGCGGCTCGCCAAAACACACGCCATCCACCGAACGCCGTGCACCGAACACCGAACACTGACAACTGCCGTTCGCGGCTTTGCGTGAGGCAAACAGTCGCCAGGGCACCGTTCCAGGCGAATCAGGTCGTGGTCTGGTCTGCTTCGCTTAGCAGGTTGCGTACGGCGACGCCGATGTCGGGCTGTCGCATCAGTGATTCACCGACCAGCACGGCGCCGACGGCGGCTGATCGCAGTCGCTGCATATCCGCGGCCGTGGCTATGCCGCTTTCGCTGACCAGCAGGACGTCCGCCGGAATCTGTCGCTGCAGTGTGAAGGTGTGTTCCAGTGACGTGACAAATGTTCGCAGGTCGCGATTGTTGATGCCCAGCAGCTGCGTTCCTGTTGCCAGCACGCGGCTGACGTTGGGCAGGTCGTACAGTTCGATCAGTACGTCCATGCCCAGGCTGCGCGCATAGCCGTACAGGTCGTGCAGCTGTGCGTCGTCGAGGCATTCGGCAATCAGCAGCACGCAGTCAGCCCCCACAGCGCGAGCTTCAGCGATCTGGTACCGATCGATGATGAATTCCTTCCGCATCACCGGCACAGCAACGGCCTGCCGGATGGCTGCGAGGTAATCGAGGTGTCCGTGGAAGTAGTGTTCGTCGGTCAGCACGCTGAGACAGGCGGCACCGGCCGACTGGTACTGCAGGGCAATGCTGACCGGGTCAAAATCGGCTCGAATCAGGCCGGCGGAAGGCGACGCCTTCTTGACTTCGGCGATCAGCGCCGGGGCCCGGGCCTGCCGCAGTGCTGCGAGAAATCCGCGTGGTGCCGGTGCGGTGCCAAGACGCGTTTCCAGCTGGCTGAAGGGCACGCGCTGCCGCGCCTGGTCCACTTCCTGAATCTTTCGGGCGATGATTTCGTCCAGAATGGTCGACAAGTTCGCTGCTCCACTGTTTGATACGTGAATTCAGATGCTAGTCGATGCCGGGGTTACAGGTCGAGCATTTGCGGGGGATTCCCGCGATCCTGGCCAAACTTCCTGCCGAGTGTTCGGATCATACAGAGTCAGGGGTGCGTGAACTGTGGGCAACATTTTTCAGGTGATGCTGGCTGTCCAGGCTGCTCCTGAGATCGAAATGACGCCGGCGAAGACCGTGGCCGGTCTGCTGCTGTTCCTGACCATCGCCGCCAGTTTCGGAACCGGCGTCTCGTGGCTGCTGCGTCTGTATCACGGCCAGCACCCGCTGCCTCTGGCTCGCCGGCTGCCCCTGCAGACGCCGCCGATGGCTCTGCTGTGCACTGCTGTGCTGACACTGCCGATGGCCATTCTGGCTTTGACGGTCAGCATAGAGCAGCTGACGGCTGATCCTGATGCCGCCGCAGACGCCCCGGCCGCAGACACCGCGGACGCAGACGCCTCGGACGAAACCGCCCCGGTCAATGCCGAGCCCCCTGCGGATGCAGCAGACGTGACCGGCGATGCTGCCGCAGCGGACCTGCCGCCATCGCCGGCGGAACTGCAGCGGCGTCAGGTGCAGATGGTGCTGCAGGGAATTCTGTTCAATGCGGTGCTGGTGCTGGCACTGGGTCTGGTTGTCTGGCGACAGACTCGCAGGAAACAGCAGCAGGCAGCCGACGCGGCGCTGGCGGAGTACTCTGATGTGCCGGCGGGTGTGCACGAGCTGTCTGGCTGGGGTGATCTGGATTTCGCTGTGGTCGCTGCGGCACCAGCTGCGGTCAGCGAACCGGCAGCCGAACCACTGCACGTGCTGACTGAAATCCGCTGTGCACTGCAGGTGTTTCTGGCGGTTGTCCTGCCATCCATGCTGCTCAGATTTCTGCTGGTGCTGGTGATTACTCAGCTGACTGGCGCTGTGCCGGATCGCAATCCGCTGCTGGAAATTCTGGATTCCGAAACGGGCCCCCTGCTGCTGCTGCTGATAGTGTTCACGGCGGTGGTGGTGGCGCCGATTGCTGAAGAGCTGCAGTTTCGAGTGGTGCTGCTGGGTGGTCTGCAGCAGTTGGGACTGCCGCGGCTGGGCATTTTGCTGTCGTCGACGATGTTCACGCTGGCTCACGGCTTTCCCGACTGTATCGCGCTGATCCCGCTGACGGCCGGGCTCTGTTACACGTGGCAGCGGCGGGGCAGCTATCTGACCTGCGTGCTGGTGCATTTCCTGTTCAATCTGTTCAATATTCTGCTGGCTGTGCTGGTGCTGTTCTGACAGTGCCGTGGCAGTGCGTGGAAAGTCCCCGGAGAATTCCGATGAAGCTGGTCTGGTCGTGCTGTCTGGTTTTGCTGTTCAGTGCTGCTGCAATCTCCACGCTGCACGCGCAGACGGCCGATCAGCAGCTGGAAGCATTCTTCAAAAACCATCTGGAGGAGTGTTTCCGGATGCGTCCGCTGGAAGCGACGATGCTGGGCGACCATCGCTTCGACGATCAGCTGGACGACATCTCTGCGGAAGCTCGGCAGCGCTGGCTGCAGCATTACCGCAGTCAGCTGCAGCGTCTGGAGCAGCAGATTCCGCGGCAGCAGCTGACTCGCAGCGGGCAGGTGGATTACGAGATTCTGCGTGACGAGCTGGTGCGCAGTATCTGGCTGGCCGAGAACACTCGTCCATTCGAAGAGGATCCTCGCACCTACGGCAGCTACATCAGTGACAGTGTGTATTCACTGCTGGTGCAGTCGACACTGCCGCAGGAGACGAACGTCGGCAATGCAATTGCTCGCATCCGCCAGATTCCTCGAATAGTGCAGACAGCCCGCGAGACATTGCGGGATTCACCGCCGACGATTCTGGAGACGGCGATTCTGCAGAATCGCGGAGCGATCGGATTTTATGAGAAGGGGATTTACGAACTGATCGGCGGCTCGGCCCTGCAGGACGAGCTGCGTGCGGCCGCGGCTGTGGCTCTGCAGTCACTGCGTGAGCATCAGACGTTTTTGGAGGACAGTCGTCGGCTGCGGGCCAATGGAAACTGGCGTCTGGGTGCCGAGCTGTTTGCTGAAAAGCTGCAGCTGGTGCTGAATGCCGGCGTGTCCGCCCGGCAGGTGCTGACGGATGCAGAAGCAGAATTTCTCCGCGTGCAGGACGAGCTGTATGTGGTTTCAAGGCAGCTGTGGAGCCATTATTTTCCGCAGTCGGTGTTGCCGCCGGACGATGCGGCCGGTCGGCGTGAAACAGTCACGAAGGTGATTGCCGCCGTCAGTCAGGAGCACGGAGCGCCGGAAACGCTGGTCGCTGATGCTCGTTCGTCCGTCGGTCAGATTCAGGACTTTATTCGTCGGCAGGACATTCTGCGACTGCCGGATCCGGATCGCTGTCAGGTGATTGAGATGCCGGAATTTCGTCGCGGGAATTCGCTGGCTTATCTGGATCCGGCCCTGCCGCTTGATCCTGGCGGCATCAGTTCGTATGCGGTCAGTCCGCCGCCGGCTGACTGGGGTTCAGAGCGAGTCCGCAGTTTTCTGGAAGAGTATAATTCGCACATGCTGCAGATTCTGACGATCCACGAAGCGTATCCGGGGCATTATGTGCAGCTGGAGTATTCCAATCGCTGTCCGTCGCTGATTCGTCGGGTGCTGCAGTCGGGTGTGTTTATTGAGGGCTGGGCTGTTTATACCGAGCAGATGATGCTGGATCAGGGATATGGTGCGGGCAGTCTGCAGCTGCGTCTGAATCAGCTGAAGTTTTACCTGCGAGCAGTGGTGAACGCGATTCTTGATCACCGCATGCACTGTTCAGAGATGACGGATGAGCAGGCGATGGAACTTTTGACGGTGCAGGCTTATCAGTCCGAGGGTGAAGCGCGGCTGAAGGTGATTCGTGCGAAGCAGAGTTCGACGCAGCTGAGCACTTACTTTACGGGTCGGATGGCACATTACCGTCTGCGTCAGGAAATACAGCGGGAACAGGGTGCTGCATTCAGCCTTGGGCGATATCACGAAGCGGTGCTGGATCACGGTTCCGTGCCGATGAAGTATTTGCCGGAGCTGGTGCGTGAGCGACTGCAGCGGGAGCGATAGGCAGCGGCTGGCGACCAGGCGGATGCCCCGGCGGGGTCTGGGGGCGGTCTGTGATCAGGAAAACTGCAGCCCTCAGCGCGTCTGTGAGGCGACTGCTTTTTCAATTTCATCCAGCATCTGAGCGCGGCGGAAGGGCTTGTACAACACAGCTCGCAGGCCTTCCTGTCGTGCTTTGACGATCGAGTGTGTCGAGTCATAGCCGAAACTGGTCATCATGATGATCGGG
>JBJTPZ010000072.1:0-21549 GCA_046075365.1 Planctomycetaceae bacterium | reverse complement strand
TGCGGGTTGTACGGTGCCCGTCTGGAATCGGCTGCGTCTGAGCAGATGACAGTCCGTCGACTGGCAGTTCTGTGATGACGGCGAAGTCATCAGTGACAGGGCGTGCCATGACCCGTTCAAGCGACATTGTGCGTGGTGTATCGAGCCTTTTGCGAGAGGTGCGTTTGTCGAGCAGTTTGCGCTGGCGGCGGGGTGCGGTGGCGTCTTTGTTTTTGAGTGTGCCGCTGGTGGCTGCGGGTTGTGTGTCGGCTGCGAAAGTTGGCCTGGATGATTTGCAGTATTCGGATGGCGACGTACCGGTGCAGCATTTTAAGGGCCACAGCACTGCGATCGAGCATCCGGCGATTGACAACGTGACGACGGAGGCGGTGCGAACAACTCAGGCTCCGCGCAGTCTGGAGCGGCGTGTGGACGATGAGGTGCGAGAGTTCACGCTGGACGATGCGTTTTTGACAGCGTTGTCGAAGAATCAGGTGATTGAGTCGAGTGCGCTGGGTGGTGTGGGTGCTGCGCGTGTTCTGGCTGGTCCGGACGGTGTGAACACGGTTTACGATTCGGCGATTCAGGAAACGGGTGTATTGTTTGGTCGTCGCGGTCTGGAGGCGGCGCTGTCTGACTTTGATGCGCGGTGGTCCACAGCGATGCGTTGGGGGCGCGACGACCGTGTGACTCATCAGTCGCCATTGAATCCGTTTTCCAGCGAGACGGCCGGGTTCCAGACGGGCATTGACAAGGCGCTGGCCAGTGGCGGTACGGTGGGGGTATTCCACAGTTGGGATTATCTGGGCAATACGGTGGGCAGTCCGCTGTATCCTTCGACGTACAACGGTTCCGTGGGGGCTCAGGTGCGTCAGCCTTTGCTGGCGGGAGCGGGGACTGAGTTTACTCGAGTTGCCGGACCGATTCGGCCAGGGTTTGGTGCGATTGCGGGTGTGAGTCAGGGCGTGGTGATTGCGCGGATCAATCAGGACATTACGCTGGCTGATTTTGAGCTGGCGGTGCGAAACGGTCTGCGTGACATAGAGAACGCGTACTGGGATTTGTATCTGGCTTACCGGTTGTACGACACGACGGTTTCGACTCATCAGAGTGCGTTTCAGACGTGGCGTGAGGCGCGGACGAAGCTGGAAGTGGGGACCCTGAAGCAGGCTGACGAGCTGCAGGCTCGCGATCGTTTCTACGAAACGCGGGCGCAGCTGGAGCTGGCATTGAATCAGCTGTATACGGCTGAGGCCGGACTGCGGCGGCTGATTGGCATGCCGATGAATGACGGGACCGTGCTGCGACCTGTGACCGAGCCAGCTCGTACGGAATTGAAGCCGGACTGGGAGGCTTGTCTGCAGGACGGGTTATCGAAGCGTACGGAGCTGCGTCGGCAGAAGTGGCAGATCAAGAGTTTGCAATTGCAGCTGGATGCGGCTCGGAGTCTGGTGCGTCCGCAGCTTGATGCGGTGGGTTCGTATGCGGTGAACGGGTTTGGCGACCGGCTGATTTCGGAGGATCGCAGCAGCGGTTATGGATCGATGACTGGCGGGGACCTGACGACGTGGGGTGTGGGTCTGGAGATGTCGATTCCGCTGGGTCTGCGTCAGGCTCGCAGTCAGGCGAGGAACTACGAGCTGCAGCTGTCGCGGGCGAATGCGGTGCTGGCGGCTCAGGAACGCAGTATTGCTCATGATATTTCGATAGCGATGCAGGAAGTTTCAGCAGCGTGGCGTGCTGCCGAATCGAATTACAACCGTGTTCAGGCGGCTGAGGAGCGGGTTCGTCTGCTGAAGGCTGAGCAGGACATCGGGACATTGACGCTGGACCTTGTGCTGCGAGCGCAGGCGAGTCTGGCGGAGGCGGAGGCGGCCTACTTTCGTCAGGTCGTCGCGTACAATAAGGCGATAACGTCGCTGAATCTGGCGAGCGGGAATCTGCTTGAGACGAATGGTGTGTGGCTGGCGGAAGGCGGCTGGGCTCCTGAGGCTTACAGTGATGCTCGTCTGAGGGCACTGGCTCGGACGCATGGGCTGGATGATCCGAATCTGGAGGCGGCACCGACGGAGTTTGCGGTGAAGCGTCGTGCGGGTGTTGTGGAGCGTGAAGTGCAGCCGTCGCGAGTGCCGGCAGCGGGTCCGAAGGAGCTGTACCCGACTCCGCCTGTGGTACCTGTTCCGGCGAATCCGGGTTCTGATGCGGCTCCGGCGGAGGTTGTCAAATAGAATTCACATGGATCGCTGCGGCAGAGCGGGCCGTGGTGAGCGAAGACTTTGAGATGAATGGTCAGATTCGTCTCAATGCTGCACAGTTCCGACTTCGGTCGGAACTGTGTTTTTTTTGTGCAGCGTTTTATGCGGGCGCTGTTTGAGCGCTGCCGCTGTTTACGGCGATGCTGCTGATTTCCGGGATCAATGCGAGGCTGTCGATTTGCGAGAGGCCACGAAGGAACTGCAGGCGTCCACAGACGAGGCCGGTTCTAAGGTCCAGCACGGTAATTACCGGGAGTGTATTTTGGGGGTCTGTTGTGCTGCGGGAGGCGACGAGTGCGAAGGTGCCGTGAAATGTGACGGCAGTGGGCTGGCTGGTCAGCGGGTGGTGGACGGCAGTTGCTCCGGTTTGGCGATTGACTGAAAAGAGTCCGGGTTTGTCAGCATCGAGCAGCCAGAGTTCGTGCATGTGAAGTCGCGGGGAGTGGAACTGGCGGGCTGATATCTGGAGGGGGCGATTAGCAGTCAGATCAATCAGCTGGCAGCCGGGTGTCTGGGATCTGAGTCGGGAGACGGCGGCATAGGCTGGCAGTGCGCCGTCGAGTGTCATTCCGCAGCCTTGCCACTGAGCGCCGTTCAGGTGTGGGCAATCCTGAGGGTTCCATGCGGGGCGGATGGATTCAGTCAGGGGCAGTTGCATGACCGAGCCATCGGCTTCACTTTGCAGCCAGACGTCGGATTGGGTGATGTGCATGTCGGCCGGGCGGAGCGGTCCGAGAAAGCGGCTGCGGTCGGGGAACAGCCACCACCAGGCTCGTTCCCGGGGGCGATCGCACCAGGGCAGGGCGTCGCGGCGAAACAGTTGAATTTGGGAGTCGACAGAAACGGCGGCGGTGTTGCCTGAGAATGCGAGCAGTGCGGGTCGGGGCAGGGTGCAAAGTTCGACGTCGATTTGTTCTGCGGTGACGGCCAGTGACAGCAGTCGGCGATCCTGCTGGCTGCAGAGGCAGAGCATGAGTGCATTGCGGTGCAGCAGGGGCACGAGTTCGCGGCTGTACTGGAATTCGATGTCGTGGAACTGCGTCGTTTTCATTTGAGCTGGGTGGTGGGGGTGGTGGGTATTTGAGGTGCGGCCTGGTGTGTTGGCGGGGGCTGCGGCGTTTGCTGGGTGGATGTGGAGCGAGATGCAGGCTGGGGTTGCTGGTTTTCCCTATGCTGGCGTGGTGGAAAACCAGCAGGTATAACAGGCGTTGTTGGGCGCCGATTTGTGACATGTTTTTTTCGCGTTTTGTGTCGGAGCGGAAAGAAACTGGTGTTTTCGGTGTCCTGGCGGCACTTGAAAACGCGCAGCTCATTTTCTGGGGTGGACAAGAGGGCAGATGGAGAATTCCGAGAACAGAGGTTCTGCATCGTGCGAGATCGAATCGATTTATTTGGAAGCGATTGAGATTTCGGATGTGGCGGAGCGTGAGCAGTTGATTCAGAGACGGTGCGTGAATCGGCCGTTTTTAATGAGTCAGGTGCATGAGCTGTTATTGGCTGGGGATCGTCCATCGATATTGGACAGTGAGTTGCCTGAGTCTGTGCTGGTGCAGGGTTTGCTGGCTGGTGGAGTGGGTCAGGCGAGTTTTGGACACTGGCGGGTGCGTCGTCTGCTGGGTCATGGTGGAATGGGGAGTGTGTATTTGGCTGAGCAGGAGCAGCCGGTGCGTCGGCAGGCGGCATTGAAGCTGATTCAGCTGGGTCAGGAGTCGGACGAGTCGATCTGGCGTTTTCAGCAGGAGCAGCAGGTTCTGGCGCGTCTGAGTCATCGTCATATTGCGGGTTTGATTGAGGCGGCGGTGCAGCCGAGCGGCGTTTCGTGGCTGGCGATGGAGTATGTGGATGGTGTGCAGCTGTCGGAGTGGTGTGATCGAAATTCAGCGACGGTGGAGCAGAAGCTGGGGTTGTTTCTGCAGTGTTGTGAGGCGGTCGGTCATGCTCATCAGAATGCGATTATTCATCGGGATTTGAAGCCTTCGAATATTCTGGTGACGGAAACGTCGGAGGGTGCATCGGTCAAGGTGATTGATTTTGGCATAGCGCGGATACTGAACGAGGCTGATGATTCTGCTCGGACGCCTTCGCGGCGGACTCGTGCGGGATTTCTGCCGGGGACTCCACAGTACATGAGTCCGGAGCAGTGGCGTGGTGACGTTCCTGTGGATACTCGCACGGACGTCTATTCTCTGGGAGTCGTATTATATGTGTTGTTGACGGGCACAGAGCCGCACCAGGGTGTCAGTCGGGGTCAGTCATTATCGCAGGTGGCATTGCTGCAGTCGATTCTTGAGCAGGAGGCAGAGCAGCCATCGCGGCGTGTTTTGCGGCCGTCTGGCGACAGTGTTTCTGTTGTGACGGACGATCGTCGTCAGTTATCGCGTCGTTTGCGTGGTGATCTGGACGCGATTGTACTGAAGGCGATGGCGTGTGAGCGTGAGCGTCGGTATCAGAGTGTGGCGGAACTGATGGCGGATTTGCGTTGTCATCTGCTGGACCAGCCGATTTTGGCTCGACCGGATTCGCGGTGGTATCGTCTGCGTCGTCGGGTATTGCAGAATCGTGGTCTGGTGTCGGCACTATTTGCTTTGTTTTTGGCGCTGAGTGTTGGAATTTTGATGACAGGGATGCAGTGGCGACGGGCGGTGGATTCTGAGTCGCGTTTACGTTTGCGGAATTACTGTGCTGACTTGCTGCTGGCATCTTTGGCTTTGGACGACGGTGATACGGCTAATGCGGTGGCAGCTCTTGATCGTCAGCGTGACGTGTTTGGTGAAGCGGAGCTGGACAGTCTTGAGTATCGTCTGCTGGCGCATTTATCGGGATCGCAGGTTGACGAGTTGTATCGTGAATCGAAGTCCTTTTATTACTGTTGTCTGCTGGCGGGTGGGCGTCGTCTGGCTGTTTGCGGCAGGTCGGGTGAGTTGCTGGTTCTGGAGACGGCGACGGGTCGTCTGCTGCAGCGTGTGGTGATGGGGCAGGGTGAGCTGAATGGTCTGAGTGTGTCTCCGGATGGCCGTCGTCTGGCGATTTTTGGGGATGACGGGACGGTATCGATTTGCGATTCGGAGACATTGGCTGAGCAGCGGCGGTTTACGGCGCACGGTGCTCAGGTCTGGCAGGGGGCGTGGTCGCCGGATGGCGGGTTGCTGGCAACCTGTGGCAATGAGAAGCATGTGCGGATCTGGGAGACGGAGAAGTTTACGGCGCGGGGGATGATTGAAAGTACGGTGGATCTTGAGTGTCTGACGGGATCAGCGGGTGGTCGTCTGGCGATTGGTGGCGAGCGCAGTACTCTTTTGTTGAGCAGTTTTCCGGGTTTTGGCGGGGGCCAGTCTGAGCGTCAGGAGGTGCAGTCTGGTTCTGCGTGGCTGGGTCGTTATTTTAATCTGGGAGCGGTAAGTTTTTCTCCGGACGGCGACATGCTGGCGGCGGCGGAGCAGGGTGTTTCGCTGCGAATAGCGAGGCTTGATGCGGCTGATTCGGCGGTGGTGTCGCGGCAGTTTGCGGATACGGTCACAGCGCTGGCTTTTGCACCTGACGGGAGGAGTCTGGCGGTGGGTCTGGGGGACGGGACGGTGGGTACGATTCCGACGGAGCGTGTGCATGATGCCGGACTGCAGCTGGTACTGACGGGGATTCTGGGAGGCGACCGGTTTGACAGCAGCGATGAGACTTCTTTGTTGCCGTCTTTGCAGCCGGCGGTTGTGACGACGGTGCCGGCGATTACCGGCAACAGGATACCTGCTGGCATCCGTCAGCTTACGCTGGAGTTATCTGCTGATTTTCCGGGTGCATCAGATCCACAGTCTTATCGTTTGTATTCTGCAGCGCACGCGGGCATGACTTCGAGGACGGCATTTCTGATGCCAGTGGAAGTGGCTGTCCGGGGGCGTCAGGTGATGTTGACGCTGCCTGGATCGGGGTCGTCAGCGAGCAGCGTGTTTGCGTCTGAGCGTCGCTGGAAAGTGCATGAAAAGGCGGTGACATCGCTGGCGTTTGCGGCGGGTGGTCAGGAGTTGTATTCGGCTGGTGAGGATGGTCGTGCCTGCGTGTCTCGTGTGTCAGTGGTGCATCCGCTGCAGCCGATGGCTGAGGACATTTATGACTGTTCGGCGTGGGGGCAGGACGCGGTGCTGCTGACCAGCGGCGACGCTGAGGGGGCTCAGTTTCAGGTCGGGAGGATTCGGAATGGTCAGCCGGTGGTGGAGGCCAGCGGGCTGCCGCGAGTTTTTCAGGCTCCTTTGTTGGGCGAGTTGATCTGGCGAAGTGCGGATCACAGTCGGGAGGCGTGGATTGAACGAGCGAATGAGTCAGCTTACTGGTGTTTGACGGAAAGGAACTGCGGGTCATCCGCAACGCGGGAGATTTGGCGTTCGGCAGCCGGTGAGCTGGTACGTGGTGTGGCCGGGGATACTGGAGGTGGTCGCTGGCTGTTGCTGGTGGAACCGGCGGACGCGGTGAGCGGGGGTGAGGGACGCGGAGCGGGCTGTGAGTGGCGACTGTATGACGAAGCTTCGAGAAAGTATTTGTGGCGACAGTTTTCCTCGGGCCGGGGCAATTTTCAGCTGACGGCGGACTGCCGTTGGCTGATTCATCTGGACAGCCCGCTGGTGACGGTGATGGATGTGCGGACGGGCGCATCACACACGACAGAGAACCTGCAGACGGAGGTTGCCGGTATCAGTTATCTGTCACGTCAGCAGGCTTTTGCAGTGACGCATTCGGATCGTCGAATACGCATATATCGTTGTGCGGATGCGGCTCTTTTAAGCATGATCTCTGTGACGAATGAAACACTGACGGACCTTGCTGTGTCACCTGATGAGCGTACTTTGCTGGGGATTACTCGTTCTGGCCTTTTGAAGGCCTGGAATACGGACAGTTTACTGCCGACGTTATCTTTGAAGCTGCCGGCTGAAAACCTGTTTTCCCTGCACATTGATCCGTCTGGTTTGGCGGTCTGGATTTCAGATGAGAGTGGTCGCTGCAGCGTGCTGAATTTTGCTCGCTGAGTGGCCATTTATTCATTTTTTCGCAGCATTCCATATTTGCGCATTTTGTTGTAGAGGGTGACGCGGCTGATTCCGAGGTTGCGTGCGGTGTTAGTGCGGCTGAAGTTGTTTCGCAGCAGTGCCTGTTCGATCATTTCCTTTTCGGTCAGTTCCATGCGGTTTTCGAGTGATTCGCCGCGTCGAACGGAGAAGAATCCGGAAACGGACGGGTCGTTTCCCGGGCCAGCTTTTCCGGAGAGGATATGTGTGGGCAGGCAGTCGACGGTCATGCGTCCGTTGTGGCTGTAGATGACGGCGCTGCGGATGGCGTTTTCCAGTTCACGGACATTGCCGGGCCACGGGTACTGCAGCAGTGCTTCTACGAAGTCGTCAGCCACATCCATGACATCGATGCCCAGCTGTCCGGCGTGGTAGTGCACGAAGTATCGAGCGAGTGGTTCGATATCGGGCAGTCTTTTGCGCAGCGGGGGGATGACGAAGCTGAGTGTATTGAGTCGGTAGTAGAGGTCGGGGCGGAAGCGTCCCTGTTCGACGAGTGGCTGCAGCTGCAGGTTGCTGGCTGCGATGATCCGTGCCTTGACTCGCAGGGTTCGATTTGAGCCGACGGGTTCGAATTCGCCCTGTTCGATGACTCGCAGCAGCTTCACCTGCTGGTCTGGGGTGAGTACGTCGATTTCGTCCAGCAGAATTGTGCCGTTGCCTGCGGCGAGGAATTTGCCGTCTTTGTCGGCGTGGGCGCTGGTGAATGCACCTTTGACGTGGCCGAACAGTTCACTTTCGATGAGTTCCCCTGGGAGGGCTCCGCAGGCCACGTGCAGGAACGGATCGCTGACTCGCGGCGACATGGAGTGAATCAGGTTGGCGAGATGAGTTTTTCCGGAGCCGGTTTCGCCGATGAGCAGGATTGTGACGGAATGTCGAGCAGCCACTTCAAGGCGTCGCAGCATTTGTCTTAGTTCGGGAGTGCGAGTGCGGAACTGGTCAGCGAACTGGCTGGTTTCATTCAGGCTGCTGGAGGGAGCGAGATCGGGACGCATCACCGGGCGTTCGAAGGCTGGGTTGCTGGCTGTGGGGACTGGAGCAGCGGGTGTGATGCTGGCCGGAGGTGTGATGGGGCGAGTTGTGGCAGTGCGGACGGGGGCAGCTGCGGGAGGGATACTGAGAGATTCGACAGCGGCGTTAGCGGTGATGGCCGCAAGCGGTGCGACGGCTGTGGCAGTTTCTGTCTCGAGTACTCGGGAAGCGAGTTCCCGGTAGTCATCTTCGCCCTGCAATTCCACGACTTCCACACGGTCCATTACTTCCAGCGGGACACTGACGGGGCTGATTTGCCCGGGAGTTGTTGCCAGAACGACGCGGGGAGCGTAGCACTGAGTGATGAGGGCGAATGTCCGTGCAAGTTGTTGTGGTGTGGCACCGCGACTGTCGATGACGACATATTTTGCGTCCTGCGCCATGGCCAGGCGTGGCACTTCGGCGACGGAGTAGCATTCCATGAGGCGACACTGTCCGGTGAGGGCGCTGCCGAGGTTTCTGAGGAAGCCCGGGGATCCACTGCAGATTAAGGCGGTTTCTGGTGACACGAGAGTTGACCTTTTGGGGAAGGTGGCGACCTGTTGAACGCTTCTGCGGGGAATCCATTCCGCTGATGAAACAGGCTGAGAAGTTCTCAGCCGAGAACCTGTTCAGCAGAAACGGTGCCAGAGTTCCGGTGAATTGCAAAATGGAGTGAATATGCACATTTTTTTCGAGGGCTGAAGAAAAGTGTGTTGCCTGGCGGCAACGTGTGGTTCCCGAGCGGCATCATTTGTTGCTTCCGTTGCACCGTATCAACAGAGGCGTGGTGTTGAGTGTTCATTTCTGCAGTGAGCTGCTGTCCGGCGTCAACCGGAGGTGTGTCACACTTGCCAACAGCGGGCGGACTGGGGAAAATGCCTCAGCCTGGTGAATTTTTCGAACAAAACGACAGACTCAGGACTCATGATTATCGAAGGACTGGTTACTACAACAGACGCTGGCGGTCGACTGAATGTCGCACCGATGGGGCCGATTGTGCATGGTGATTTTTTGCGTCTGACGCTGCGTCCATTTCAGCCTTCGACGACATTTAGCAATCTGTCGGCGACTCGCTGCGGTGTATTCCATGTGACGGACGATGTGCTGCTGATTGCGCGGATCATCACGGGGACATTGACTGAGGCGGTGCAGACTGATCCGGCAGTGTCGGTAGCGGGTCAGGTATTGCGGGATTGCTGTCGCTGGTTTGAGTTTACCGTAGAATCCGTGGATGCTTCGGAAGTTCGTTCGCGGCTGGAGTCGACCGTAGTGCACAGTCAGGAGCGTCGGCCGTTTTCTGGATTCAATCGGGCGCGTCATGCGGTTTTGGAGGCGGCGATACTGGCGACTCGGCTGCATCTGTTGCCGGCAGTTCAGATTCAGCAGCATCTGGAGCTGTTGCAGCCGGCCGTGCAGAAGACGGGTGGAGCGGTAGAGCTGCAGGCGTGGCAGCTGTTACTGGAATTTATTCAGCAGCGGCAGGGGGCTGTCGCATGAGCGGTGGTGTACTGCAGGTTCGTACGGGATCTCGGCTGCATTTCGGTCTGATCCTTGGTGATGAGGCGACGGGCTGGGTGTTTGGCGGTGTCGGGCTGATGCTGCAGCAGCCTGGCTGGGAGCTGCAGCTGGAGCCGTTAACGGCTGTGGGTGGGGCATTGGAATTGCGGGCGGATCTGGTGACAGGATCGCCGACAGCAGTCGGTCGGGTGGCAGCGTTATTGCGTCGGCTGCGTGTGGATCTGCCGGAGTTGCCCATTTTGCGGGTGTGTGTTGGGGCTGAGGTACCATTTCATACGGGTCTGGGCGCGGGGACTCAGCTGGCTCTTGGAATTGCGGCAGCCTGTCGCTGGCTGTGTCGTCAGCAGCCGCATCAGACACCGCTGCAGCTGGCCGCAGCTGCTGGCCGGGCGGAGCGGTCAGCGATTGGCACGTGGGGTTTCGATCACGGTGGTTTTCTGGTGGATTACGGGGCAGCATCAGCGGGTGCAGCAGATCGGGTGCGAAGTCTTATGCTGCCTGACGAGTGGAGGTTTGTGCTGGTGCGTCCGCGGGAGGCTGAGGGGCTGTCGGGGGCTGCGGAATCCGCCTGGTTTGGCAGTCGTCCGCGGATGTCAGCGACGTCGGTTGGTGAGATGGCAGCGATTATTACCGACTGTCTGGTTCCGGCGATTGAGGGGAATCAGTTCAGTGCCTTTGCGCGTGCATTGCAGGACTATGGCAATGCGGCGGGGAAATTCTACGCTGGCCAGCAGGGGCACGTGTTTGCTGCTCCTGAGATTCGCCGGCTGGTAGAACATTTGCTGTCGGCCGGGATTCAGGGAGCTGCGCAGTCATCGTGGGGCCCGGGCATTGGAATTCCTGCTGTGTCGCAGGAGGAGGCGGAGCGCATCGCAGGGGTGATTGGGAGGTTTGACGGCGGGGGTCAGTTGTTGTGCAGCATCACGTCTCCGATGAACTGCGGGGCATTGATCAGCCGCCCGGCTCCTGAAATTCGCAGCGATACTCGGATCGTCTGAATTACTGTTGTGGCGGCTTTGGTTGTGTCGTCGATTCTGTTTGCGGGACAGCGGGATTTGCGGTTGAGTGTTGTGAATGTTCAGCATTGAGGTATTTGAGCAGTGTGTCGGCCCAGAGTTTGGCGGCGTTGCGTTGTCCAAGCGGGCTGAAGTGCCGCCGCGACTTTGGTCCGCCGCGGTTTTCCCCGCGAAGCGAGTCGGTGTCGGGACCGAGCTGGAATCCGGGCAGCCGGCTGACCGTGGAGATTGCTTCGCGAATGCTGTGTTCCTCAGCGGGGCGGTTGTAGACGGTGGGGTGGTGAGTGGAGAGGGCACAAAACCACGGGGGTGAGAACTGCCAGACGTCGCAGGCGGCGGAGCGGATTTGCTGCAGGCGACTGACATAGTCAGCGGCGGCTGTCTTTTCGATGACGTCTGATTCGCCCTGCTGCCACAGTACTGCTCGGAATGGTGCTGTCTGTTTGCCGATTTGCTGCAACCTTTGTGACAGTGTTTCTGCGGGCATCCACTGGCGAGTGGAGGTGCCGCCAACGGCGACGTTGACAAAGCCGACAGGCAGATTGAGGTGTCTGGTGAGCAGATCACCGACGGGCGGCCAGATGGAACCGCCATTGCTGCGGTCCGGGGCCGGCTGCGGGTCATTTGCCAGCTGCCATTTTCCGGTTTCCCAGTCGTATGCGGCTACTCGGAGCTGCGGGTCTGTGACGTGCAGGATTTCGTCATTGGTGTTTGTGGCATAGGACTGTCCGGCGACGAGAAAGACTTCGCCGATTCCGAATGGTTCGACGGCGGTTGTTTGTGGAGCCTGGCCTTGCTGCTGCAGGCGAACTTCAAGGCGATACCAGCCGCCGGCTGAAACTGTGATGGAGCTGTGCAGGGAGTTTGCAGGCTGGTCGGGCTGAGAGTGCTGGTTGGTGTCGGGCTGAAGTTTGAGAGTTTGCCACGGCAGATCTGACGTGGTGTTTGTTGCGGCGTCGTGAACGGGTGTATTGGCGGAGGCTGGCAGAATGCGGTATGCGGCGGTAATTTCGCGGTTCGGACTGGGTTTGGCGGTTTTGTCTGTTGTGAGCCGGATCTGCACGATGGCTGAGCCGAGGAGTGGCGAATTGTTGGTGGCGGTGTCTGGAGGCGTGGTGGAACGCTGCAGTACCTGCCATGGCTGCGGTGCAGTGATGTGGAATGTTGTGAGGTCTTCAGCCGGGAGGGATGAACAGAGCAGAGCAAAGCCGAGGCAGAGGAGTGGCATGGGGTGTTGGGTTTTGAGCGGGGCGGGCGATTGAGGCGGTGGCGGACTGCAGCAGCGGTGGCTGTTTCGGTGCATATTGGGGGCTCGTGACTTTGGGGCTATTCGTTGAGGTGAACTCCCAGCAGGTCGTTATCGAGGACCTGCAGGATGGTGATATCGGGAGCGATCAGGTGAGCTCGACTGACGAACAGATCCAGTTCGTGAGTGATGGTGTAGCCTGGGATACCGGCATTGACCACCTCCAGATCGGGGCAGAGCATTTCCAGCAGTGCTGGCCATGTTTCGTGATTGTGCAGGTGGAGACCGTAAGTGAAGGAGTCACCGACAGCCAGGACTCGCTGGCGGGTTTTATTGATCAGCAGGCTGTTGATGTTGCGAAAGCCCTGGCGATTTGTGATGAGCCGGTGGGGCTGGTAGCGGTCTGGTGCAGCGACTTCGTCCAGACCGGGCTGCAGGTCGCCGTAGACCTGATCTTCACGGAGCATTTTCTTCGCGGTGCGTACGGCAGCATATTGTGGAAAAATGGCGGCTAATTCCTGGGCGACGAGACGATTTCCAAAGCGACCGAGGTGACCATCCTGAGGCAGCAGGGTGACGTCATTCCAGTCAAATTTCCGCAGTGGTTCAGTGAGATCAAAGAAGGGTACCTGGTGTTTCGAAGTCAAGTCGAGGTAGAAGCGGCGACAGGCGGATTCAGAGAGGTGTTTGATGGTTCCGGGTGCCGTGGATGGCAAATAGACGACCAGCAGCAGTGTATCGGCATTTGCGGCGGCACTGACGAAGCGGGCAAAGTGTTCGGCATAGCGGTCTTTTGCGAGTCGGATGACGTCGGGGTCAGGATTCTGAAAAAGCTGATCCCAGGCTTCATCGTAAGTGATGCGAATTTTGCTTTTGCGAGCTTCAACTTTTTCTGCCAGCAGCCTTGCCTGGACTGACTGCCAGCCTTCCAGCAGTGCCACGCTGTGTCGTGCGCGGCGATGGTAATAGAGGCAGCGGAGGGTAACTTCCGTGATGGCTGTCAGGAACAGCAGAGGCAGCAGGGCCCACAGGATGCGTCGCCGCAGGGGGATTTGGGGGCTTTCTGGTGGCATGCTGGCAGTGGTGTTAAGTGGTGGGGGAGAATCCTTTGGGGGACGAACGGTGGTCGGGGGCACCAGCCGGGCCGGGGGGCCTTTTTTTAGTTTATCGAACGGGGGCGATGGTGGAAAGAATGCGGCAGCCGGGGCAGAGTTTTTTGGTGCGGGTTTTGCTGGCGGAGGTGGTGATTGAGTGACTGTCGAGTGCTGACCTGCGAGAATGCTGATGGGGATGTTGGTAAGTTGCGGGTTTCGTCGGGGAGCGGTGTGATGAACGGCAGCGTATGCAGAGTGTTTTTGGGCCGGAGTGTTTGTGTGTTGTTGTGGCTGCTGTTGGGTGCGGCAGCGTGGGGGCAGGACGGGCAGACAGTGGCGGACGTGGTTCAGCGGGCGGTTCAGGCGGCGGGGGGGCGTGAGAAGTTGCTGGTGTTATTTCGGATGGAGGAGCGATACGCGTCGGGTGCGGTGCCTGGTGCGGTGGAGAAGTGGAGTCGTCGCGTATCTGTCCTGGAGGCTCCTAAGTACTGGTGGGTGGATGGCCGGGACCGGGGCAGTGAGCCGGCGAAGTACGATGTCTGGGCGTGGACACTGGGGTTGCTGCGGGATGGCGGGACGGTACTGGAGCGGCAGTCGGGATCTGAGGAGTCCGGGCGTGCGACTGTGGTTTTGCGAGCGAGTGGCACGGTGCAGCCGGCGATGGATCTGCATTTTGATGCACAGACGTATCGGCTGGTGCGTCTGGACTGGCGTGACGACATTTATCGTTTCAGTGACTGGCGTGAGCACGACGGTGCTGGTTATCAGGCGAAGACGGTGATCTGGAAGAAGGGGGCATCGCAGCCGTGGTTTCATCACGAGGTGGTGAGGCTGGAGCGGTTGCGGGAGTTGCCTGCGGGGCTGGTTCGGTGAGGAATTTCTGCGGTGTTTTGGTCTGAGTTCTGAGTTGATTTTTTATAGACCCATGTGGCAGTTGTGAGTGCGGGTTGATGTCAGGGCTGACGGCGGCTGTGGCACGAGTGACATTCAGTCTTGCTGCAGCTGCAGTAGTTCGCGGGCCTGTTGCAGTCCGGGGGCGGGGCAACCGAACTGGCTGGCGGAGACTCGGGTCAGCGCGATGAGCTGGAGGTTGCGGAAGGCTGGGCGCAGTTGTCGGTATTCATCACGAGTGGTCCAGAAGTATTTTTCTGCGTGGAGAGCTCCGTCTTCACTGCAGGCAAAGCCGAGCAGCAGGCTGAAGAGGCTGTCAGCGGTGACGCCGGCGGTGAGGCAGCGGGCTGCGATGGCGCATGCGAGGTCCTGTTGCTGGCTGCGGATTGCAGTGTCGAGTTGGGTCAGCAGGGTTTGTGGGTCGGTGGCTGTCACCTGTTCGAGAATGTTTTGTGATGGCCGAGTGGTCCATGTGCTGGCGGGGCGGATAGTGGCATCGCGGGCGATGCACCAGACGGACAGGATGGTGGCAGCGTGAGCGTTGCGGGGGCTGGAGGCGGCGATGATCTGTTTCCAGGCGTGTGCGGTGTCGCTGGCGTGGACGCCGATGGAATCGCCATGAACGCTGCCGGGCGGTTTATTGGGTTGTGCCCATTCCGGAGGTCGTCCGGCATCGCGCAGCACGAGCTGGCAGGCAGCACAGGAGACAGCTTCACTGATGGCCGAGTCGGGGAAACCATCCTGCAGTGCTGCGGCTGCAGCTGCTGCAGCCTGTTCTGGCTGAGTCGTCAGCAGCAGTTCGGTGAAATTTGCGATCCACTGATCATCGGCCGTGCGTGTTGCAGCCTGGGGACGTTTGTGGAAGCTGTCGTCGATCATGGCGGCCAGTGAGTCACCGACATTGTGACTGCTGTTTGCCCGCCTGGGTTCCAGTTGAATACAGTAGTGGACGGATTGTCTGAGCATGGTGTCGGCATGTTCGGCTCCGACGAGGCTGAGCATATCCCAGGCGCGGTGTGCGAGGACGATGCGATGTACTTCCGGGGCTTCGAAAACTGCCGGGAGCAAGTTGTTCCATGCGGAATTGGGGGACTGTCTGGCCAGTTCGCTGACTTTGCGATCGGCGTTTTCCGATTGTTGCTGGTGTACGAGGCTGCGCAGATCAGCGACCGGGGTATTTGGGCTGTCAGCTGCGGCGGGTACGAGGCTGAGAGTGTCATGGTCATGATGTCCTGATTCTTCGAGGCGGGCAGCCTGACGGTAGAGCACTTTAAGGACGGGCAGTGCCTGGGATTCGGCCGGCAGCTGCCGTGCCATGCGGAGTGCAGGCATAAAGGCCATGAAAGTGTGGAAACCGACATAGTCCTGGCCCCCGAAGGCGCGAGCGTTAGCGAGTGCTGCAGCGCTGATCAGGCTGGTCAGTGAGGTGCCACTGCGGAGTTCTTGAACGACGGCGGGCAGGAATTTCTCAACGGGGGTGGCCTGCAGCAGATCGACGAGTCGGTCATGTCCGGGGAACCTGAGGCGCTGTGTTGTGGGCTGGTCAGCGAGCAGGCTGGTGAGTCCCAGTTGAGTGGCGGTGCTGTGTCCTAGGCCAGCAGCCAGCATACCCTGACCGACCTGAGCCAGAAAAGAGCGACGGCGGGAGGTGGTTGAATTCATGCTGCGAGTACCTTGCGGTGTGGATGCCCGGGGGAACGACCTGCAGTCTTTGTATCAGATGAGAGTGCAGACCAGTCCGGAAAAGTGCCTGAAAGTCAGTCTTTTGAGCGAATTGCCGGAGGTTCATTTCAGCGGGGCAATTGTTGTCCGCTGTCATGATGCGTGCCTTGTGCGGGGCTGTTCTGTGGCGTGCAGTCAGGTTTGCAGCTCGGGCCTTGCAAACTGTTAAGTGGATCGTTTGGCACGGCATTCGCGACAGTTTACGTCTGTGTGAGGGTTGTAGGGACGAGTGAAAGATTAGCGGCACTTGATGCAGCAGAGCGACAGCGAAAGCCTGACCACCATTCATTCGCCTGAACAGTCTGTCAACAACATTAGTGCAACTTGCTGAACGTTGTTGAGGTTAAGCAGCACCTGGTTGAACAGAACGTTTTTGTTACGGGTCTGAACGGACCGCAGACCTTTTTGTCTCACTTTTTCTGAAAGTGTTCGGTCATGCGAAAGAATCGAATGATGTGTGGTGGCTGTTGGGTGTGGGGTGTGCTTCTTCTGCTGGTGCCGTGGTCGGCAGTGCAGGGCGGCATCATTTTCAATTTTACGGACAACACGACTGGTGGCATGAGCAGTGCTGCGCTGGCGGCGTTCAACCGGGCCGGCTTGTATTACTCATCAAGACTCAGCGACAACATGACGGTGAACCTTGACATCCGGATGGTGGCTCTGGGTGCAGGAATTTTGGGCGAGGCTACTCCTGCTGGCGTCGCAGTGAATTACGCGACGTTCCGGTCTGCGGTGACGGCGACAGCGAATCTGACATCTGCTGCGGATGCTGCTTTTGCTGCCGGCCTGCCAGCGGGCAGCAGTTTCTCGCTGTATGTGAACCGTACCTCTGAGAATTCAGGCAGTGCCACACCGTATGTGGACAATGACGGAAGTGTGAACAATTCTTCTGTGGTTATGACTCGAGCGAATGCCAAGGCCCTGGGACTGATTGCAGGGGGCTCGACGGTGACCGATGGCAGAATCGAATTCAACTCGGCGTTCGCCTGGGATTTTGATCCGACGGACGGGATTGACGGCGACAAGATCGATTTTACTGCCGTGGCGGCTCATGAAATCGGTCATGCGCTGGGTTTTTTCAGTGGCGTGGATCGGGTTGATTACAATGCGATAAGCTCGACGTATGTGGACGGTCAGGACAGCTACGTAACGCCGCTCGACTTCACTCGATTTTCAGCAGACAGTCAGGCTGCGGGGGCGGACATTGACATGACCGCGGATGCTCGCGAAAAGTACTTTTCAATCGACGGTGGAGTGAGCATTTTGGTGTCGAACGCGTGGTCCACGGGTGTCAATTTTGGTGATTCGGCTCAGGCCAGTCACTGGAAGGACAATCGTGGTCTGGGGCTGCTGGATCCGACACTGGGATTTGGCGAGCTGGGTCTGCTGAGTACTTTGGATCTGACGGCATTTGATGTCATGGGTTTTGAGTTGACGACCACAGCGGTTCCGGAGCCTGGCCAGTACTTTGTTTTGGCGATTTTGTGCGGAGCGGCAGGCTATCGCCGTTACGGACGGAAGGGCGTGTCTGGGGATGTTCGGCGGGAGACCGCGTAGTTGTGCGGTGTAGGGCTCTGTGAATGCGAAAAGCCCCGGGTGGAGATCCCCGGGGCTTTTGGCGTGAATTTGGGCATGAGCATGGAGTTTTTTGAGAGCCGCCAACTGGACTTGAACCAGCGACCTACGCTTTACGAAAGCGTCGCTCTACCAGCTGAGCTATGGCGGCAGATTGTCTCGATAGTATATCCATCGGCGAAATAGCGGGCAAGACTGGGAATTTTCGGAGGTTGCGTGTCTTTCCTTTGCGAATTCCGGGGGAACGACCGATGCTGACGGCCTGCTGAAACTCAGATCCTGTCATTTTTTACCGATGAAAACAGCTCCGATGTTCAGTCAAAGTCGCACAGAGATTCTTGCTCGTCTGCGTGCCAGGGTGGCTGCGGGAGTTCCGATTATTGGTGGTGGTGCCGGCACAGGAATCAGTGCGAAGTGTGAGGAGGCGGGGGGCATTGACCTGATTGTCGTGTACAATTCGGGGCGGTACCGCATGGCCGGGCGGGGTTCACTGGCCGGTCTGATGCCGTATGGCAATGCGAATCAGATTGTGCGTGAGATGGCCAGTGAGGTGCTGACGGCCGTGACTAAGACTCCGGTGCTGGCCGGTGTCTGCGGCACGGATCCGTTTATGATCCGTTCTCATTTTCTGCGTGAGCTGCGTGATTTGGGTTATGCGGGCATTCAGAACTTCCCGACAGTCGGTCTGATCGACGGCGTGTTTCGAGCAAATCTGGAAGAGACCGGGATGGGATTTGGTCTGGAGATTGACCTGATCGCCGCTGCGGCCGAAATGGACCTCCTGACAACTCCTTATGCCTTTGATCCAGTTCAGGCAGCGCAGCTGACGGCGGCTGGTGCCGACATCATTGTTGCTCATATGGGCCTGACAACTTCCGGCAGCATTGGGGCTCAGACCAGCCTGACACTGGCCGAATGCGTGCCGCGAGTGAACGAGATTGTGCTGGCGGCGGAGAGTGTGCGGAGCGACGTTTTGGTGTTGTGTCACGGTGGCCCGATTGCGATGCCTGCGGATGCTGAGTACATGCTGCGGGAGATTCCGCGTTTGAATGGCTTTTACGGAGCCAGTTCGATGGAGCGTTTGCCGACTGAGATTGCGCTGACGGAGCAGGTGCGGAGATTTGCAGCGATTCGGCGGTGAGGCGGTGGTCAGGCGAGCCGCGGACGGGAGTCCGCGGGTGTCGGGATGCAGTGTGTTTGGCGTTGCGGCGTTTTTGGGGAGAGTGGACCCCCTCACCCCCGACCCCTCTCCCCCGTTTCACGGGGGCGAGGGGAGGATTGGGTGGGCGGTGGTCAGGCGAGCCGCGGACGGGAGTCCGCGGGTGTCGGGATGCGGTGCGTTTGGTGTTGCGGCGTTTCTGCGCTGGTGTTTCGTGGTGGGGAGGCTGCGGGCAGACGGGGGCTTTGGTGGCTGGTGGTTACAGGCCGGCTGCGAGCAGCAGGCGACGAGTGGCGTCGTGGGCTTCGCGGACCCATGCTTCGATCTGGTCGGGCTGCGGTGAGTACTCGAGTTCAATCGACATGGTGCCGTTGAACCCGATGTGTTTGAGCTGCTGCAGCCAGGGGGCGAAGTTCACAACGCCGCGACCGGGTGGCAGATCACCGTGTCGGAGTCCGTCGCAATCTGAGATGTGAGCATGGATGGCGCGACCCTGCAGTCGCTGCAGCTCTGCATAGTCGACTCGGGCCAGCTGCAGGTGTGAAATATCGATATTGGCCTGCAGGGCGGGGTGGCTGGTATCGTCGAGGAACCTGGCCATGGTGTCGACGCTGTTGAGCAGCGACAGTGCAAATGGTTCAAGTTCGAGTGCGATTTTGAGGTCCAGCCGGGCAGCGTAGTCTGCGAGGCTGCGGCAGTTATCGACAGCGGTTCGCCATTGCTCGGCGGGCGGGATGACTTCCTGATTCCAGATGTATTCACCCAGCACCAGCAGCAGATTTTCCGCCTGCAGTTCATAGCAGAGTTCCAGATATCGGCGGCAGCGATCGAGATGAAATCGCTGTACGGACGGGTTGAAGTCGATCAGGCCGACAGCCACGCAGCACACGGATACGACTGGCAGTCCGGCAGACGAGCATTCGCGGCGAATCAGGGCTCGCTCGCGCACATCAATGTCGAGGGGATCGGCAAAGATATCGATCGAGTCAAAGCCGATGTCGCGAGTCCTGCGAATTCCCCACGCGGTATCTTTTCCAGCCTGTGCCCAGGCACTGTTAATTAATCCCAGTCGCATCATCCGACCTCCAGCGTAGTCATGCCAAACATCCAGTCACTGTGAACTCGCGGCGGTGGCCCGAGGTACATCCGGACGCAGCCGAAAACTTCCTGCATCCCTGTTCATAAAAGTGCACCATGGTGTCGACAGCGTCAAGGCCAATCGCGGCACCGGGTGTGAGCCGTCCGAGCAGGCAGTTGCGGCGGGCCCACCACAGCATTTTGCCAGGGCCTTTGCCCCGATGCTGCTGGTCCATGATGAACAGCCCCATGAACCCGTACTGGTCGCTGTGCCTGACAACAGCGCCGCCGCCCGCGAAACGCCCGTGGACCTCGAGTGACAGGAAGCCGGCGGGGTCGAGCTGCCAGAACAGGTGCGAATCCCTGAGTCCCGGATTCCAGCCGCACACGGCCGCCTGGCTGACAAGCCAGTCAAGTTCAGAGGGCAGTGCTGTTCGGATTCGAGGCATCAGGCTGATTGGCAGGTTCGGGTGCAAGGCAGGGCGGGCAGAATTTTCAGCGCATTCGACAGTTCACTTTGCGGGAGTGGGTGCGGCGGCAGGTGCAGGACTTTGCAGTCGATTGAGTTCCAGTCGGCCGACGTGCCACATGTAATTGGGACCATAACCGGCGCGACGTCCCCAGTCGTTTAAAACGGCCTTTGAAAGTGCGGTTTCAGCCAGTTTGCGATCGCCTTCGAGCGCGGCATTGAGGCCGACGTAAAGGTACGAGTAGAACTGTCTCTGTGGTCGGGATGATTCAGCTCCGGCCTGCGCTGCGGCGATGACAGCCTCTGCGGTGAGGCTGCCCTGGAACAGCTGATAGACTTCCCGGAATGGCGGTCGGTCATCTTTTTCGTAGCGGAGGAGCTGCTGCCGCGCTTTCTCACGGCCATCTGCACGGTGGTGGCAGAAGTAACGCCAGATCCCGTTTTCGCGATCGACGCTGTCGAAACTGTGATACTTTTCAAACTGGTCCGCTCCGGCCTTTGCATGATCAGCAAAGAAGCAGGCGATACCCAGTCGCCAGTGTGAAGCATCAAGTTCAGGATCAAGTTCAACCATTTTTCGATAGGCGGTTTCGGCTGCGGCAAAGTTGCCAAGAAACATGTCGGCGTCACCGCGGGCTGACCACAGGTCAATGGTTCCCGACTGTCCGGCTGCCGGTTGTGGAAACTTTTCCAGTCGCTGGCTGGCTTCCTGCCGCGCGTCGGCGTTGAGCTGAGCGATTTGCCGGCGAGCAGCGGCGTCAATCTCGGGGAGGTTGGCTGTTGCGGACTGTGGGGTTGCGTTCTGGGCGAGGGCGTGACTGGCGGAGAGGAAAAGCACAGCGATCAGCAGCAGCGGCGTGGTGAGGCCGACAGCGGGAGCAGGCAAGCGGGTGCGGCTGTTGTTCATGGTGGCTCCGGGCGATGACTTTATTGCGGTGCGGACGCTGAGGGCGAACGCAGAACGGAGATTTTAGCGTGCGGCAGAGTCGAGGGCCACAGAGGCGACGGGGGCTGCGGGAAATTTTTGGGGGGGGGCTATTGGGGGGGGGCTTCGCACCTCGGATGGACAGTGGGCGGCTGCGAGTGTGAGTGCTGGCGGGCAATTTGACTGCATTGACAGCGCGACCTGCGGGAGCGTTGGTGTCACGCGAAGACGCGAAGTCACGAAGGGAGGCGTAAAGAGCAATTGTTAGTGGGGGTTTTTCGAGTACGAGTACGAGGAGGTGGCGTTGGCCGGGGGAGTTGTTTGCGGGGAGGAGGTGGGTTGTGGGGCGAGTGGCCCCCTCACCCCCGACCCCTCTCCCCCGTTTCACGGGGGCGAGGGGAGGAAGAGTGGTCAGTGGGCAGCTGCAGGCGGATGGACTCACGCGAAGTCGCGAAGGGGAATGCACAAGGGGTAGAGTGGTGGGGTGATGGTCAGTCTGGCTTTCCTTTCCACTCAAGCTTGTCTCCGTACTATGGAAGGGATGCCATGACCTGG
>JBJTPZ010000071.1:0-2676 GCA_046075365.1 Planctomycetaceae bacterium | reverse complement strand
CTTTCGCTTGAGGAATTGGTTCAGCAGTGGCGAAAGGACCTGGAACACTCTGAGGCGGTCGAGGACGTCCGGCAGGGGCTTATTGACGAGGCTGATGGGCTTGCCGAGCCGGTCGCAACGACTTTCGCAGGCATTCGCAGGCAACTGGGAATGGCAGAGTGAAACGGCACGTCGCTGTCACTCCACGAGCCCGGGCACAGATCTGCAGTGCTGCTGTCTGGTGGGCAGAGAATCGATCCTCGATACAGGCTGCACAGTGGCTGACGCGACTTGAACTGGCAATCAGCGGCCTCGCGGAGAATGGCGATCGCCAACCGCTGGCAGCGGAATCTGACGCTTTTGAATTTGAACTGCGGCAACTCCTGTTTGGACTGTCAGGTAAAAGGACTCACCGAGTTCTGTTTGCAATCCATGATCAGCGAATTGTGGTGTACGCAGTACGTCACCTGGCACAGCGAGACATCGACCGAACAGACATTGAGCAGGATTTGTAAAGAGCCGCGACTGCACCACCTGCAGTCACCGGTCTTGAAAACCGGAGTGCCCTTACGGGTACCCAGGGTTCGAATCCCTGTCTCTCCGCTTTGGCAGAACGCTTCAAAACGCAGTGTTTTTCCACGAAACCCCGAGTTTACTCGGGGTTTCTTTGCGTTTACGGACCTCAATTTTGGCCCCTGTCCGCGACCCTGTCCCCGGGCTCCAGGAGTGCAAAAAGGGGAAAACTGTGACAATACGAGGAAAACTGAATGGCACCAATACGGGCACCTCGGCACCACTGACGGCACCGTTTTTCGGGCGTTTTTTGGGGCAGCACCGGTTGGGGAAACCGGTGCATGGCGGGGTCGGTCGGGCAGGCTGACTTCGTCATGCCCAAATACTCCCTGGAGGCCGTCGCGACCATCCCGCTGTGGAATCGCTCAGCATTTCAAGAAGGTTCGCCATGGGGAGCCTGGAGGCCGAGCGCCCAAGGTAACCCGGCGGCGGCGAACTACGATCAGTTTCAAATCCGCGTGCTACCGCCGCTCCGGTGGAACGCCTTGTTCGCCATCTCGGTGCGACATCAACGGGTACCGTCGTCGGCAGTCGCTGTCGCCGCATGCAACGGCCTTACGAGTTTTCTCCATTGCTGACATTCAGAGACAAGACCGCCGAGGTTTGCGGTGCTGACCTTGGTGGTTTGTTCGATTTGACCGCGCAACACGGAATCAACATGGCGAGCGAATTGAGCACTGAATGTCCGAAGCACATCGCCGCTGTTGGCATATCTCAGAATCTCTTGTGCCATTGCTGCTGGCTGATTGCGTAGCACGCGGCGCTCGACATCGTGGGCATCAAACGGATCATTCAACTCATTGATCGCGTCAATAAGCATTGGCAAGGTGATGTGTTCCATGATGCAAGATTCCATTGACGAACGTCAGCCATGGTAACAAGAGACGCACGGCGATGTTGATCCGGGAGTAATCCCAGTGCCCTTACAGATTGGGCATCGCCCCGTTCCGTTGCAGCTATAACAACGATAGGTCGTTGGGGTCGTCGCTTTGGTAACACCGCCCTGAACCGTCTGACCGGTGCCCTTGCAATGGGGACATCGTCCGCTTGATGGATTCATGTGAACGCTCCTTTGGTCGCTGGCCCGTGTCTTGTGTGATCCCGAACGACTTTTAGACAGAAAAACAGAATTAGGCAGAAGATGAAATCTGTCTAAATCGGTAAGTGTTCTGTAGAACACCAAGGCCTGTCAAGCTTCTCTGAGCAGAGTTCGCCAAAAAGTTCGTGTTTTTGTGCGCCATTGTCTTTCTCTATCGACAGGTGCTCGAACTGGATCCGGGTCTTCTGGATGGAGTACTGGCCACACAATAGAAACCACCTGCCGCGGCAATCAGCCCCGATCTGCGGTTCCCCTTCAACCGCAGCCATCCTGCACCGCCGATCCGGGAATTCCACATTCCGCAGTCGTCAGTCGCCCTGTGAATCGCGTAGTTCTTCAGACAGCGATGTCACACTTTGCACTCTTTTCGCGAGGCAGCACCATGGCGACTGCAGACACACACCATTCACCCCTGACCGTCGAATCCACACCCCTGCTGGTGGATGCCACCGCGGCCGCTGCGCTGTGTGGCAAGCACCTGCGTACCTGGCGAGCCTGGCAGGCCGCAGGCCGGATCCCAAGGCCGATCCGAATTGGCCGTTCGCTGATGTGGAGATTCAGTGAATTGGAAGCATGGGTGGCGGCTGGGTGCCCACCGCGAAAAGACTGAGTTTTTACTCACAGAACTCGTCGCAGAATGCCTTGATGTCGTGGCCCGTTTGAGCAAACTGGCGTTCGGGAAACTGTCGACGCTCGGGTATCAGACAAGGAAATCTGGAGTCGCTTTCCCACGGCTTCGGCATATCGAGCCAGCGTTTCCATAGTGGGGCTGACGGTGCGGTGCTGCGTCCGTGATGCGGTGCTGTGTCCCCGGTAACTTGACCTGGGCACCGAGATTTCGGGTGTTTGACATTAATGCACCTTCACGGGAGACTGTGAGTTGAGGGTCGGCTGGTTTGCCGGATGCAGAAGTGATGTCAGTCAGGTGTCTGCTGGTGTCAGGGTTTTTGCTCGAAATCAGATCGGACAGAAGACATGAAATCCCGGGTTACGTTGCTGACGGCAGTTGTGGCAGTGCTTGTGCT
>JBJTPZ010000070.1:0-12415 GCA_046075365.1 Planctomycetaceae bacterium | reverse complement strand
TCCGGGTAGCCGTTATACTGCAGCAGGATGACGTCACCGGAGCTGGCATCCGCCACAGCTGCCTTGAGCGTGCGGAAGGAGCGGGACTTGCGTCCGGACTGCTGCAGAATAAAGGGGCCCTGCAGCTCGGTCGCTGCTGTCTGGGCAGCGGCAGTGGCGGTGCCAGGCTCAGCCGGGATATCCGCAGGAAGTTCCAGCGGGAAGACGAACGGGGCTGGCAGACCTGGTGCCGGAATGACGGACAGGGGCAGGCGGATTGGGGAGTTTGCCAGCAGCGAGGGCGCGGGTGTTTTTGAACCCTGTGCCACTGTTGCAGACTCAGCCGCAGTGTTTTGTGTTTTTTCGGGTTCTGCGGGCTGAGCAGCGGAGGTGTTTGGGGGTGCCGCCGGCGTCACTGCCGGTTTGTTTTGCTGCGGCTGAAAGTCACGCGGGTCAAGTGTGGCTGCCGGGCGCATGAGCGCCGCCTGAGGAACTCCGGCGTTACCCGAAAAGTACTGCAGTGTCAGCGCCGTGACGCAGATGGTCAGCACAGTGCCCAGCAGCCATGCGGTGCTGGGGAGGCTGACGGTTCCGCCCGACTGTCGGGAACGCCAGACAATGCCCTCAGCGGGAACGGACTGCAGGCCCAGCCGTGCTGCGAGCTGCATCAGGTCACTGAGCAGTGCGGGAGCGGCCTGGTAGCGCTGTTCGGGAACGTTAGCCATCATGCGTTTCAAAATGGCTGCCAGCTCGGCCGGCACACGGGCGTTGATCAGTCGCGGGTCCGGGGGCGCTTTGCCCTGATGGTCCAGAAGTTTCTGGAGTGCGGTGCCTTCCGGGTAAGGAGGCTGGCCGGTGACCATGTGATAGATAGTGCAGCCCAGCGAATAGATATCGCTGCGAACATCGGCATTGCGAGGATCGCGGGCCTGTTCGGGGGCGAGGTAATCGAATGTGCCAAGGGTTGTGCCGGCGACTGTGATTTCGCCGATGGAATCTTCCATGTCGCGACGGGCAAGACCAAGGTCAACAACTTTGACGCGACCGGTATCGGTCAGCATGATGTTGGAGGGCTTGATGTCGCGATGCACGATGCCGGCGGCTGAAATGTGGTTCAGGGCCAGCGTGACCTGGATGGCGTAGTTGACGGCTTCGGCGACGGGCAGCCGGCCACGCTCCAGAATCAGATCCCGGATCGTGCGGCCACTGGCGAATTCATAGGCGATGAAATAGAGGCCGTCCTGAGTGCCTGCGTAGTAGACGCGGGCGATATTGTCGTGATTGAGCTGTGCGCAGGCGCGGGCTTCGTTGCGGAAACGGGCGACAAGTGACGGATCACGGGAAGGCCCGGGGTGCAGAATTTTGAGTGCGACGTCGCGGGCCAGTTCAAGATCCGCAGCGCGAAAGACGGCACCCATGCCGCCGGCACCCAGTCTCTGACGAATTTCAAAGTGTGCCAGACGGACTCCCGCTTCTTCACCTGTAGAGACTCCGTTGGCCGGAAACAGGCTGTGCAGGAGTTGTTCGCCGGGTGAGGTGATTGTGGCGGGGGCCGGTTCGCTGCGGGCACTTTCCGGAGTACTGATGACGGTGCGGTCATCTTCGGCCACCAGTGGTCGTTCCGAGAGCGGCACGTGTGCAGTGGAGGCCAGCGGGTCCGGCAGATCGGTGAAGTTGTGCTGCGTCATACCGCTTCACCGAAAAAAAGTAGCAGGCCAGTGTGGCAGAAATTTTGTTGAGCCCTGACGGTGGGGCTGCTGTTGAGAGTATTTTGGCGAAGTCTAGGCTGCGATTGGTTGATTGTCAAACTGATGGGAACATTTGAACAGTATCTGTTTTTCGGCTGGTGTGGTTTGGCGGGTTTGTGTGGATTGGTGTGTTTGGGTGGGGTGTGTTGTGACTGGAGTGTGTGGAATTGTTGAGATTCGGCAACGCGACACTGCGGGTGTGCTAGAGTCGAGCGGTTACGGGGCTTGAGTGAAAAGGGAGATTCGGGAAGAAATCATTCAGAATCATTCATTTTCATTCGGCACAGCCGTTGCCTGATCGTGCAAAAGCAGTCATAATCTGTCAAAACTGTGATCTAAAGTGGCGGAATCATGATGCTTGTGGATGAAAGACGGTCTCGAATTCTGAAAATCGCCGAAGAGCGGGGATTCATCACGCTGCAGTCACTTGTCAGCGAGCTGGGTGCCAGTGAATCGACGGTTCGACGGGATTTGGAATTTCTTGACGGATCCGGTCACATCCAGCGGACTCGCGGCGGTGCATCCTTCATCGGGGATACTCAGTCGGATTTCGATGTTCGTCGGGGTTTGGCTTCATCAGAGAAGCAGCGGATTGCTCGCCGCACGGCCGAGCTGATAGCGGAGGGCGAGACGGTGTTGCTGGACGGCGGGACAACCACCCTTGAGGTGGCTCGTCATCTGGCCGGTCGTTCGCTGCAGGTTTTGACCAATTCGCTGCCGATTGCGTCATTGCTGATGAATCGTCGTGAGATTGAGCTGATTTTTATTGGTGGTTACGTGTATCCGAAGACGGGTGTGGCGCTGGGTGAGTTGTCGGTGACGGCCTTGCAGCAGATTCATGTATCGCGTCTGGTGATGAGTACTGGCGGGATTACTGCGGACGGTTTGTTCAACAGTAATCAGCTTTTGGTTGAGACGGAGCGTCAGATGATTCGTGCGGCGGATCGTGTGACGCTGGTGGCGGACAGCAGCAAGTTTGGTCAGCGAGCGTTATCGCATTTGTGTGCACTGGACGTGCTGGACGAGATAGTGACGGATGACGGGATCACGGAGGACTGGGTGCAGCGGATGGAGCAGCAGGGGATTCGCATGGAGGTCGCGGGGGTTGAGCGTGGCAGTCGGCGTTCGTCGGCGGCGTGCGGTTAGGTGTGTTGTTTTTGGGTCAGGGTGTGTGAGTGAGTGTGTGTGTGGGGGGGGGAGTGTCAGGCATGTCGACAGCGACTGTGAATCCGGCGGAAGTAGAGCGAGTGGTGCGTGAGGTGCTGGTGCGTCATCTGGGTGCGCGACCGGCGGCGGGTGTTGTGCGAGAGTCGGGTATTCCGGTATTGCGTGGTGCGGCCACTGAGCATGCTCCTGCGGTACTGGCATCAGCTGCTCGTCGTCCGCTGGTCGTCAACATCTCTGCTCGCCACGTCCATCTGACGCAGCAGCATGTAGAAATTCTGTTTGGGCCTGGCGCCAGGCTGACTCCTGAAAAGGACCTCTACCAGGACGGTTATTTTGCGGCGAAGGAGACGGTGGCGGTTGTGGGACCGCGGCGGCGGATGTTGCCGAACGTGCGTGTTTTGGGTCCGTGTCGTCCGGATTCGCAGGTTGAGCTGGCATTTACGGACGGGATTTCGCTGGGCATTGACTTACCGGTGCGTATCAGCGGCGACGTCAAGGGGACTCCGGGCTGTGTCCTGATGGGTCCGCATGGCGTGGTGGAGCTGCAGCAGGGTGTGATTCGGGCGATGCGTCATGTGCACATGGGTCCTGAGGATCTTGAGCATTACGGAGTTCGTGACGGGGATCTGGTGCATTTGCGAGTGGAGTCACCTGCGTGCACGACGGTGCTGGAGGATCTGGCGGTGCGAGCGGGGAAGGGAATCAAGCTGGAGGTGCATCTGGACACGGATGAGGGGAACGCGGTGAATCTGGATCGAGCGGTGAAGGTTGAACTGGTGAAGCCGAAGCCCTGTGCCTGCGGTCACTGATCACTGATCACTAATCACTGACCACTGATCACTGATTACTTACATGTGAGCTGAGTTTTTCTTTACACCGACGATGATGGAACGTCGTTGTTTTTTCGGGTGCCGGCAGCTGTTCCTGGAGGGAGCGGGTGTGGCGGGGAGAGAGTTGAGATGGCAAGATCGAGTGAAGCCCTGGGGATGATTGAGACGAAGGGTTTCGTCTGCATGCTGGAAGCGATTGATTCCATGCTGAAGGCTGCGAATGTGCAGCTGGTGTCATGGGACAAGATTGGCAGTGGTCTGGTGACGGCCTTCATTACCGGCGACGTTGCTGCGGTGAAGGCGGCTTTGGACGCTGGTTCTGCAGCGGCATCGAAGCTGGGTCAGGTGATCAGTGCCGAAGTGATTCCGCGTCCGCATGAGGATGTGGCGGCAGTTCTGCCGAAGCCGAAGGCTGCTCCGGCTGCAGCGAAGAAGTGAGTTTCTGAGGGTGTATTTCTTTCAGGGTTTGAATTCAGGGGAAGTGTGAACAATGAACGAAGCGATTGGCATGATTGAGACCAAGGGGCTGGTGGCTGCTGTGCATGCATCGGATGCTGCACTGAAGGCCGCCAATGTGACTCTGGTGAAGCAGCTCAACATTGGTGCTGCTTACATCACGACGATCATCAAGGGTGACGTGGGTTCAGTGCGAGCAGCGGTGGATGCCGGAGCGGCAGCGGCTTCGCAGTCTGGTGAGCTGGTTTGTGCTCATCTGATTCCGCGTCCGGAAGCATCACTGCTGGAATCAGTGCTGTGAGAGACGACGGCAACAGCGGTGCCTCCGCCCGGAGCGGTTCCTGAAGTGTGCAGTTCCGGGGCGGAAGCAGCGGTGGAGTTGTTGGTGTGAGTCCGAGGGAGTGGATCAGGTCAGCAGGAAGCGGTTGCGGTTGGTGGCATTGAGGCTGCGGCCGCGAAGTGAAAGCAGGAGCATTCGATGAAAGTTTTGGTAGCCAATCTGGGATCAACCAGTTTTAAGTATCGGCTGTTTGATCTGGAGCATGAGACGCAGCTGGCGCGTGGCGGAATCGACCGAATTGGTCAGCCGGACGCGGTCAGCACCTGTTTTGCGGAGATCGGTTCGCACCGTTCAGAGCTCCGTCAGGCGGTTCCCAATCATGCGGCTGCGGTCAGTATCTGTCTGCAGCAGCTGACGGATGCTGAGCATGGCTGTCTGGAGTCAGTGGACGAGGTCGGCGGCATTGGATTTAAGGCGGTGTTTGCGGGCAGTCTGAGTGGTGTGCGGATCGTGGATGAACCGCTGCTGCAGAAGATGGAAGCGCTCTCAGACATTGCTCCGGCGCACAACCCGCCTTATGTGCGGGCGATGCGTCAGCTGCAGCAGGCATTTCCGCAGATTCCGCTGGTGGCGGCACTGGAGACCGGCTTTCACGAAACGATTCCGTTTGAGCATCGGGCGTATGCGGTACCGTGGGAGTGGTATACGCAGCATGAAATTCGCCGCTGGGGATTTCATGGGGCCAGTCATCGGTTTATTGCGGGTCGAACGGCCGAACTGCTGGGGCGTACGGATCTGAAGATTATCAGCTGTCATCTGGGCGGCAGTGCTTCGGTGTGTGCGATCAGTGGCGGGGCCAGTGTGGCGGCATCCATGGGCATGAGTCCTCAGGGTGGTCTGCCGAACAACAATCGTGTGGGGGACTTTGATCCTTATGCGATACCCGTAGTGATGAAGGCGACGGGTCTGACGTTTGAGCAGGTGTTGTCTGAGATGTCTTCGCGTGGTGGATTGCTGGGGATCAGCGGTCTGAGCGGGGACTGTCGTGATCTGGAGCAGGCGGCTGCTGGCGGTCATGAGCGAGCGGAACTGGCTTTGCGGCTGTTTGAAGCATCGATTCGGTCTTATGTGGGCGCGTACATGGCACTGCTGGGCGGTGCGGATGTGCTGGTCTTTACGGGCGGGATTGGTGAGAACAGCGAGCGGATTCGGACCAGCGTGTGTGCTCGCATGGAGTGGGCTGGTGTGCAGCTGTGTGGTGAGCGTAATCGGGGTGTGAAGGGTGAGACCAGTCTGCATCAGGACGGCAGTCGGGTTCAGATCTGGACGATTCCGACGAACGAGGAAATTGTGGTGGCTCGACAGACGGCAGCTGCGATTGCGGCGCGTTGAGCGAGTGCAGGGCAGGGGCTTAGTACCGGGGATCTGAGTATGTTTCTCGCAAGGATTACAGGCAGCCTCGTTTCGACTCAAAAGGTTGAATCGCTGGTTGGGCAGAAGCTGCTGCTGGTGGAGCCTCTGCGGGTGGACGAAAAGGATCAGTCCAGTCTGAAGCCGACAGGGCGGTCATTTGTGGTGGTGGATACGGTTGGAGCCGGCGAGGGTGAGGTTGTGTTGTGTGTGCAGGGTTCCAGTGCCCGGTTTACTCCGGGTACGAAAGAGCTGCCGATTGATGCGGCGATCATTGGGATTGTGGACACGGTGCAGGTTCATTCGCAGACGGTATTTCGATCGGGTGAGTGAGATTTTGGGGGCTGAACAGATTCGCTGAGGGACTGGCGAAGTGGCAGTGGGTCGTGGAGGCGACCGGGACAGAGAGTAGTGGAACGTGCAGGCAACAGAGCAGGCGATACGGCAGGTGGTTCAGGAAGTTTTGTCGCAGCTGGCGGGGCGTGCTGTCGCGTCACCGGCGGTGGCTAACCGCTGGGGGGTGTTTGACAGCGTTGACGACGCTGTCGCGGCAGCTCAGCAGGGTTTCGAGCAGCTTTCTCGGGCATCTTTGGAGCAGCGACGCACGGCGATTGACATCGTCAAGCGGATCTGTGAGGAGCAGGCTGAGGAGCTGGGCCGGCTGGAGTTTGAAGAGACGAAGATTGGCCGTCTGGAGCACAAGATTGCGAAGCTGAAGGCGATTCGCACTGTTCCGGGGGTGGAATTTCTGCGCACGGATGCGGTCAGTGGCAGTCATGGTCTGACGGTCACCGAGTATGCTCCTTTTGGAGTCATCGGCGCAATTACTCCGGTGACCCATTCTCTGCCGACGCTGGCGGGGAACTTTGTCAACATGGTGGCAGCGGGCAACACGATTGTCTGCAATCCTCATCCCAGCGGTGCGCGGATTGCCAGCGAGGGTGTGCGTCGTTTTAACCGGGCGATTCATGCGGCAACCGGCCTGGAAAACCTGGTCACGATTGTGGGGAATCCCACGATCGAATCAGCTCAGCAGGTCTTTGATCATCGGGGCACGAAGCTGCTGGTGGTGACGGGTGGTCCGGCAGTGGCTCGAGCGGCTCTGCGCAGTCCGAAGCGAGCGATTGTGGCTGGTCCGGGGAATCCGCCGGTGGTGGTGGATGCAACGGCTGACATCAGCAATGCGGCGAAGTCGATCGTGGCAGGTGCAGCGTTTGACAACAACCTGCTGTGCATCGGCGAGAAGGAAGTGTTCGCCGTGAAGGAAATTTTTGACCAGCTGATGAATGCGGTGTCGCAGCATGGCGGTTACCGCCTGAATGCTGCTCAGACGGCCGCATTTACGGCCATTGCCTTTGCTCCGCCGAAGGAGCAGGGCGGGCATTATCAGCTGAATCGTGACTTTATTGGCAAGGACGCATCGTGGCTGGCCTCTCAGATCGGCCTGTCGATCCCCGCTGAGACTCAGATCCTGTACGGGGAGACGGACGAGCATAATCCGTTTGTCACGGAGGAGCAGATGATGCCGTTTGTGCCGTTCATCCGCACGAACTGCACGGATCATGCGATTGCTTTGGCCAGAAAGTACGAACACGGCTTTGGTCATACGGCAATTATTCATTCACGGGACGTGCATACGATCACGAAGATGGCGCGGGTGATGAACACGACGCTGTTTGTGAAGAATGGTCCGTGCATGGCGGGTCTGGGCCTGGGTGGTGAAGGTTATCTGTCCTTCAGCATTGCGACTCCGACCGGTGAAGGCGTCACCAGTCCGCTGACGTTTACTCGCCAGCGTCGCTGTGTGATGGTGGAAGACCTTCGCATTATCTGAGTGCGGGAAAAGTCATGCAGATCGCGAAAGTGCTGGGGCATGTGACGGCGACGGTCAAGCATTCGTCGCTGAACGGCTGGAAGCTGATTGTTCTGCAGCCGCTGGATCAGCAGTTGCAGGAGGACGAGTTTCCGCAGCTGGCGATTGATCCGCTGGGTGCAAGGAAGGGTGATCTGGTGTTTTTCACCAGTGACACAAAGTACATCCAGCAGCTGGTGAAGCGGAAGGACAGTCCGATTCGGTTTTCGGTACAGGGTATTCTGGACGTTCAGCCATGAAACTGACAGCGGAACATGTGGAAGAGATTGTCAGGAGTGTGCTGCGTGAACTGCAGCCTGCTCCGGCAGCTGTTCCTGCATCGCCGGCTGTGTCTGCGGCAGCATCAAAATCTGTTGTTGTGACAGATGGTGTGATCACGGTGAACAGTCTGGTGGTTTCTGAGGCTGTGCTGTCAGCTGCGGGAGTGGCTGGTGGCACGGTTGCCCTGCTGCGTGGTGCTGTGCTGACTCCATCGGGCCGCGACTACCTGCGTCGTCATGCGGTGAAGGTGGCCAGTCAGTTGTCGGGAGCTGCGGCGAAGGTTTCGAGCGGGCTGGTGATTCAGTCACAGCGGTCGGCGGTTGTCGAGTCGGCGGCCGGGACGGCAGGCTGGGCTATTGAGACAGTGAGCGGCGAGGATGCGGCGATTGGCCGTGTTTTGCAGCTGCAGGGTGTTCAGCCGGTGGTCTGTGTGAGTGCAGATCCGGCGGTTGTGGCGTGTTTGCTGAATCGGCGGGCGGATGTGCGGGCGGCGGCGGTGACCGGTGCCAGTGATCTGCAGCGTCTGGCGGAGCGTCTGCGACCGACGGTGCTGTGTCTGGACGGGGCAGGCTGGAGCTGGACGCAGCTGCTGCGGCTGCTGCGAATGCTGTCGTCTGCTGTGCGTTCGGCACCAGTCGGCTGGCGTGAATTGGAGCAGGGAGCGGGACGATGAGGATTATGGAGTGTATCGGGCGGGTGACGCTTTCGAAGTGGGATCCTTCTCTGAAGGGTGCCACCTGGAAACTGGCGGTACCGCTGAAGCATTCCGGGCTGCTTGGAGAAGTGGCCGGCCGGACGGAGCCGGTGGTGGTTTATGATGAAATGGGAGCGGGTCCGGGTTGTTTGATGGCGGTCACGGAAAGTGCCGAAGCCTCGACGCCGTTCCATCCAAATTCCAAACCGATTGACGCCTACAACGCGGCGATTCTGGATCAGGTCAGCGTGAGCTGACGGAAATCTCTGAGAACAGTTAATTCCCCCAACAATCAGTCAGGGCAGAGCAAGATGGCTAACAAGTGGAACAGCGGGATCAACGACCGGGCGCTGAAGGAAGAGATCTGCGAAATTGGTCGGCGAGTTTACGACAAGGGATTTGCGGCTGCCAATGACGGCAACATCAGCATTCGTGTTGGTGAAAACGAAGTCTTGTGTACTCCCACAATGATCTGCAAGGGCTTTATGAAGCCTGACGACATTTGTGCGGTGGACATGGAAGGCAATCAGATTGCCGGCAAGCGGAAGCGTACCAGTGAGGTGCTGCTGCATTTGGCGATCATGAAGCATCGTCCGGACGTGAAATCGGTGGTGCACTGTCATCCGCCGCATGCGACTGCGTTTGCAGTTGCCGGTGAACCGATTCCGCAGTGCATTCTGCCGGAAGTGGAAGTGTTCATGGGCGAAGTACCGATCGCGCCGTATGAAACTCCGGGTGACCAGCGTTTCGCCAGCACCGTGGTTCCGTTTTTGAAGGCCACGAATACGATTATTCTCAAGAATCACGGCACCGTGTCGTTCGGCAAAAGTCTTGAGGACGCGTACTGGAAGACAGAGATTCTGGATGCTTACTGTCGCATTCTGTTGCTGGCAAAGCAGATTGGGCAGCCGATGTATCTGAGCGAAGAAAAGAGTCGTGAGCTGCTGGATCTGAAGAAGAAGTGGGGCTTTGACGATCCTCGTTTCCACAACGAGAACTGTGACCTGTGCGGCAACAGTGCGTTTCGTGAAGGCTATAAAGAGAACATTCCGGTGCAGCGAGCCTTTGAGCCGGCTCCTGAATATCCAGGTTATCTGCAGAAGCCGTGTGGTGAGCCGTGCGAGCAGAAGCCGGCTGAGGTCAGTGAGGATCTGGTGCGGATGATTACGCAGCAGGTCATGGCGGCTCTGGGCAAAGCCTGAGTGAGCCTGGTGTGAATGTCGGGAATCAAAGTATCCGGTAGAAACAGGAAACAGCGGCAATGAAGGTCAGCATCATCGGTGGCGGCGGACTGGTGGGGTCATGTGCGGGGTTTGCCCTGCAGGCGGGAAAAATTGTCAGTGACATTGTGCTGGTGGATGTCAATCAGGAGCTGTGTGAGGGGCAGGCACTGGACCTGCTGCACGGGGCCGCACTGATGGCACCGCAGCGGATTTCCGCTGCGGGAACGGAAGCGGTGAAAGACAGTGACGTGGTGGTGATCACTGCTGGTCTGCGGCGCAAGCCGGATGAAAGTCGACTGGACCTGATCAACCGCAACGTGGCTCTGTTTCGCACGATTCTGGCGGATATCAGGAAGCACGGCCTGAAGAAGGACGCCATTGTTTTTGTGGTGTCGAATCCGGTCGACGTGCTGACGTATCTGGCGGTGAAGGAGCTGGGTTTGCCGGCATCGCAGGTGATTGGTCTGGGAACCGTGCTGGATACGACTCGACTGCGCAGCATGCTGGCTCAGCGTCTGAACGTCCCGCCGACTCAGGTCAGTGTGACGATTTTTGGCGAGCATGGCGACAGCATGGTGCCGATCTGGTCGATGGCTCAGATTGCCAATCTGCCACTGGACAAGTTTCCGGGAGTGAATGCGACTTTGATTGCGGAAGTCGAAAAGAAGACTCGCGGCAGCGGTGCGGAGGTGATCAAGAAGAAGGGCGGCGCCGGATTTGCTGTCGGGGTTTCGATTGCTGACGTTGTGCACAGCATTGCATTGGATGACAATCGAATTCATCCGGTCAGCAGTCTGATGAATGGTGCTTACGGTGTTCGCGACGTATGTTTTTCGATTCCGACCGTAATGGGCCGCAGTGGCGTGAAAAGTCACATTGAGGTGGAGTTGTGGTCGAAAGAGAAAACGGCACTGGTGCAGAGTGCCAATGTGCTGAAGGAAACGATTGCCAGGGTGCTGAACAAGTCGTGATTGGCTCCGACTGGTGAAGCAGAGTGATTGGATCGATGCAGGAACACCCGGTCTCCCGGGTGTTCTTTTTTGTTTGGGGTGGGGTGGGCAGTGCTCGGGCTGGAAAGCCCAAGCTACGGAAAAGACCAAGATTTCGCCCGCAGGAGAACCCCCGGGCGGTTCGAGGCAAAATCGAGCGCGAGTGCGAAAAAAGCGAAAAACAACACCCCAAAAAACCGTACCTCGTACTCGTACTCAGTCCGCCCTGGCGGACGGTACTCGTACTCGTACTCGTACTCGAAAAACGCCCACTAACAACTGCACTTTGCAGCTTCCTTCGCGTCTTCGCGTCTTCGCGTGAGGCCAAACTGTCTGCACAGCGGCACAGCAGCAACAGGGCAAGGGTGTGTTTGACCCCTCACCCCCGTCCCCTCTCCCCTTCCAGGGGCGAGGGGTGCTATGGTGGGTTTCACAACACAAAAACGCACGCGACAGTGCTCGGGCTGGAAAGCCCGAGCTACAGAAAAGACCACGATTTCGCCCGCAAGAGAACCCTCGGGCGGTTCGAGGCCAAATCGAGTACTAGTATGAACGCGAGTGCGAAAAACGCAAAAAACAACACCCCAAATACCTCACCTCGTACTCGTACTCAGTCCGCCCTGGCGGACGGTACTCGTACTCGTACTCGAAAAACGCCCATTTACAACCGCTCTTTGCGGCTTCCTTCGCGTCTTCGCGTGAGGTCAAACTGTCTGGAGATCGGCACAGCAGCAACAGGGCAAGGGTGTCTTTGACCCCTCACCCCCGTCCCCTCTCCCCTTCCATGGGCGAGGGGTGCTATTGTGTTTTTCACAGTACAAAAACACACACGACAGTGCTCGGGCTGGAAAGCCCGAGCTACATTTGAGTGTTCATGAGTGGTGAGAAAACACCAGCTCCTCGCAGACCTCACGTCAACCCCGTTTGCGTTTTCCTGCGCATCTTCGCGTCTTCGCGTGAGGCCGACTGTCTGCACAGCGGAACAGCAGCAACAGGGCAAGGGTGCCTTTGACCCCTCACCCCCGTCTCCTCTCCCCTTCCAGGGGCGAGGGGTGCTATGGTGTTTTTCACCACACAAAAATGCAAACGCCAGTGCTCGGGCTGGAAAGCCCGAGCTACATTTGAGTGATCATGAGTGGTGAGAAAACACCAGCTTCTCGCAGACCTCACGTCAACCCCGGTTGCGTTTTCCTTCGCGTCTTCGCGTCTTCGCGTGAGGCCAAACAGTCTGCAAAGCGGCACAGCAGCAACAGGGAAAGGGTGTTTTTGACCCCTCACCCCCGTCCCGTGTCCCCTTCGAGGGGCGAGGGGTGCTATGGTGTTTTTCACAACACAAAAACACACACGACAGTGCTCGGGCTGCATTCAGCCTGAGGGCAGTTCGAAGCCTTTGCGATGTTCGCGAGCCAGCAGGGTGGCGGCGGCAGGATCGCTGCTGATCTGTTCTGTTTCCGGGTTCCATTCGATGGTTCGTCCCAGTCGTGCTGCGATGCCTGCGAGGTGGC
>JBJTPZ010000069.1:0-6261 GCA_046075365.1 Planctomycetaceae bacterium | reverse complement strand
GACGGTTTGAATCGCAAGCCACGGATTGACACGGATATCCACGGATAATCGCAAACTGTTGTGCCACAGATATTGATTTCACGGTCGGTGGAGATCCTTCACACTTGTCTTCATCCGTGCAAATCCGTGTTCATCCGTGGCAAAAAAAAGACTCCCCATCCGTGGCGGAAGTGAGCCACGGACGGATTCAATCGCAAGCCACGGATTGACACGGATGTTCACGGATTAATCGCAAGGGACTGGCCACTGATATTTGGTGTTCATTCTGTGGCCTTCCGCCAAGAGTTGTTCATCCGTGCAAATCCGTGTTCATCCGTGGCTAAAAAAAGGACTCCTCATCCGTGGCGGAAGTGAGCCACGGACGGTTTTAATCGCGGGCCACGGATTGACACGGATGTCCACGGATAATCGCAAGGGACTGGCCACGGATATTTGATTTGAGATCTGTGGCTTGCTTCCAGGAGTTCCTCATCCGTGCAAATCCGTGTTCATCCGTGGCTAAAAAAAGGACTCCTCATCCGTGGCGGAAGTGGGCCACGGACAGTTTGAATCGCAGGCCACGGATTGACACGGATGTTCACGGATTAATCGCAAGGGACTGGCCACTGATATTTGGTATTCATTCTGTGGCCTTCCGCCAAGAGTTGTTCATCCGTGCAAATCCGTGTTCATCCGTGGCTAAAAAAAGGACTTCTCATCCGTGGCGGAAGTGGGCCACGGACGGTTTGAATCGCAAGCCACGGATTGACACGGATGTCCACGGATAATCGCAAGGGGCTGGCCACGGATTCTTCGTATCAGTCAGTGACGCTTCTCCAAAGAGTTGCTCATCCGTGAAAATCCGTGTTCATCCGTGGCTAAAAAAAGGACTCCTCATCCGTGGCGGGAGTGGGCCACGGACGGTTTTAATCGCAGGCCACGGATTGACACGGATGTTCACGGATTAATTGCAAAGTGTATTGCCACGGATAATGATCTCGCGATCAGTGGCGATCCTTCAAGCATGCCGTCATCCGTGGAAATCCGTGTTCATCCGGGGCTTAAAAATTGTCCTCATCCGTGGCCAATTGGGGTATGCGTCGATGGAACTTCAGCACAGCGAAGTGACGGACAAGATTTTGGGGGCCGCTTTTGAGGTCCACCAGGAATTGGGATATGGTTTTCTGGAACGAGTTTATCAGCGAGCGATGCAGTTTGAACTGGAACTGCGAGGGGTAACCTGCGAGCTGGAAGCAGGCATCGAAGTTCGATACAAGAACGAAGTCGTTGGCGAATACCGCGCTGACTTGCTGGTCAGTCGCTGCGTGCTGGTCGAGATCAAAGTGGCAACAACGCTGGACACAAGAGATGAGGCGCAGCTGCTGAACCAGCTGAAGGCCACAGGAATCAAAGTCGGACTGCTGATAAACTTTGGCAAAAACAAAGTCGAGTTCAAACGGTTAATCTTCTGAAACTGCAGAAGCCTGGCCACGGACAAGAACGGCCACGGACAGTTTGAATCGCAAGCCACGGATTGACACGGATAGCCACGGATTAATCGCAAAGTGTCGTGCCACGGATTATGTCGTCATGAGCTGTGGCGGAACTACGCCACGGGCAGATTTGAATCGCAGGCCACGGATTGACACGGATGTTCACGGATAATCGCAAATTGTTGGCCACAGATGTTGATTTCACGGTCAGTGGCCTTCCATCACGTTTGTCTTCATCCGTGAAAATCCGTGTTCATCCGTGGCGAAAAAAAGAGCCCCTATCCGTGGCGGAAGTCAGCCACGGACAGTTTCAATCGCAAGCCACGGATTGACACGGATGTTCACGGATAATTGCAAAGGGCCGTGCCACGGATTCTTAGATTTCAAATCTGTGGCTTGCTTCCAAAGAGCCCTTCATCCGTGGGAATCCGTGTTCATCCGTGGCGAAAAAAAAGAGCCCCTATCCGTGGCTTAAAAAAACTGCCCTGGTCCGTGGCCAAACGCGGTTGGGCTTTAGTCAGTGCGTCGCTGCAATGCCTCGTGCAGCACTGGCAGCAGACGGGCAGACAGTTCATTCCAGTCGTAACGAGTGCGTACAAAATCGGCTCCGCAGCTGGCCAGCTGTCGGCGATCTTCAGGCACCGTCAGCAATCTGCACAGACCGTCCGCAAAGGCCTCGGGATTATTGGCCAGCAGCAGATGAGCGCCATCCACATAGGGCACACCTTCCGCCCCCAGTGCTGTGGACACAACAGCGCGGCCGCTGCTCAGTGCCTCCAGTATTTTCAGCCTGGTTCCACCGCCGCTCAGCAGTGGCACAGCAGTGACCCAGCAGCGAGCAAACACAGCGGACATGTCGGCCACGTTGGCCGCGAGTTCTACGGAAGATGCCAGCCGGCTGTCCGCAAAACCCACAGTGTCAGCCGCTCGACCGGCAATTATCAGACGGGCACTCGGTATGCGCTGCAGTACCAGCGGCCAGATGTTGCTCAACAGCCATCCGGCCCCCTCCCGGTTGGGCAGGTAATCAAAACTGCCGGGAAACAATACCGTTGGTACTGTGTCCTGCCGTGCTTCCGGCTGTACCGGGAATCGCGCTGTATCGACCCCGTTTGGAAACACCGCAGCCTGCGTCCGCGGTGCCAGCCCCCGAACCTCGAGCACGTCCTCGTCAGAGCATTGCAGGACCAGATCAGCCTGCCGAAAGGCCGACTGCTCCAACCCTCGCATCAGGCGACTTTCGTTCATCAAAAACTGCCGATAGTACCCCGGGCTGACTGCGGCCGACTGCTGCTGCAACAGCCGATACTCAATATTATGACCGTTCAGCACGATCAGCCGAGGCCGCAGCCTGAGTCGCTTCAGCAGATCTGCTGCGACAGGCCAGCAGACGGTATTTTCCACCCAAAACAGATCATAATGCTGCTGCGAAATCGTGGGCAACACCAGCGATCGCAGATGTTGCCAGAGCCGCAGAAAACTGCCGGTTGCCACCGGCGGCGCCGAGCAGAGCGTGCCGGCGACAAAGTGCTGCAGTTGCAGCAGGCGAATCAGCAGCCGCAGGCTGCGACTGCCCCTCGGTGCACTGTGCCCGTACTGCATCAGAAAACTGAGCCATGCCGACCACTGCCGGTGCCAGGGCGTCAGCACCAGCCGCAACGCCCGCAGCAGCGGACGACGCGACGACGGTTCTGCGGGATTCTTCGCATTCTCACAGACGCCGATGGAAAACTCACGCTGCCACACGAGATCTGCGTTTCTGTCTGTCCCATGGGTCGGCGGTGTCAGAGACACCGCGTCAAGCTGTCCGGCCTGCTGCAGCAGTCGCATGGCGTACCACGATCGAACCTGTACACCGGTCCGTGGAGCGTCCCCGGCCTGCATAGTAACCACCAGGATCTTCACGGCAGCGACTTCCTGAGGACAGATTCTGAGCTGCCTTGTGCCGACGTTTGGTGGCCTTGCCGAGGCAACGCCAGTTTTGCCTCGATTTTTTCTCGCAGGTCCCCGCAAAGTGCAGCCCAGGAATAGCCGTTATGCACAAACTGCGAGGCAGCCTGCACGATGTTCGTGCGAAGCTCAGGTTCAGCCAGCAGCCTGACAACTGCGGCTGCAAAATCGGCAGGCTGATCCGCCAGCAGCAGATGTACGCCATCAATGTAGGGTACACCTTCCGCACCGAGGGTCGTAGAGACGACCGGGAGCTGCATTGACATCGCCTCCAGAATTTTCAGCCGCGAACCGCCGCCTGACAGCAGCGGCACAACAAACACCAGCCCGCTTTCGAACGTCGGCCGAATATCGGGCGGATCAGAAACGTACCGCACGCCGGCAGGCAGTGGCGACATACTGGCCGCGGCTGCGGCAGCAGCGGATCCGGCGAACAGGAACTGAACGTCGGGCCGAACTGCCTGGATCAGAGGAAACACGCAGTTCAAAAACCAGCGTAGGCCCTCGGCATTGGGGCCGTAACCGAAGCCGGCCGTCAGTACCAGGACGGGTGTGTCGACATCTGCCTGCGGTGAAGTGCGTGCGAAATACTGCGGGTCAACGCCGTTGGGCATTTCCAGCACGTCGACCTGAGGAATGTGCTGTTTGGTGACCTTGGCGTCAGCCTGCGAGCACTGGATGATGAGCGACGCAGACTGCCATGCGTCAAGTTCCATACGTTTCATCATCAGCGTCTGGCGTTCGAGGTACCAGCGTCCGATTCCGGGCTGAGCCTGTTGTGCCTGCCGCAGCAGCACCTGGTGCTCGACATTGTGACCGCTGCAGATGACAACAGGGCGACCGGCAGACTGCAGCTGCAGCAGCTGGCGGGCAAATGGCCAGACCAGTGTGTGCTCGACCCAAACCACGTCGAACTGTTCGGCGGCAGACGCCTCCGCCCTTGCCCGCACTTGCTGCCACGCAGCACTGAACAGCAGGCTTGTGAGGGGCGGCATTGCGGAGACCAGCGACAGCAGGTGCAGCTCGGTTCTGACAATCCACCGCAGCAGTCTGCGATCGGCAGTCGCAGACGGTGCGGCATACTGCAGCTGCAGTGCCAAAAACTCGGTCCACTGCCTGCGCCACGGACAGACCAGAGTCCGCAGCAGCCTTGCCCAGGCTGTCAGCCTGCCAGGGCTATGGTGGTTCTGAAGGTGGTCCTGCCGGCTGACATTTTCCGGCTCGATCACCTTTTGGCAGCGAGCGGCGAGGGCTGGCGGAACGCGACCGGCGGCATCCGATCCTCCCAGCGAAATCAAGGTCACATCGAACATCTCGGTGGCAGCGAGGGCCAGGAAGTATGAGCGTACTTCGCCGCCTCCGCCAGGAGCCCGCGGCGCCTGCAATGTGATTACAAGACAAGATTTTCTGTGTGTGAACGACATCAACCAGCTATCTGCATTACGGTGGCGTGTTTCTGCCATCAGCCGATGTCACTTGCGGGCCACCACCCACGTCACCACCGGAAATCTCTCTTCGTTTTTTCGGGTGATCCAGTGCATCGGATGCCACCGTGCCTGGGGTGGGTTTTCAGTGAACAGTACACCGGCCCAATTCAGAAAATACACATATTGATTTCCCCAACTTCCAGATTCCAAAACTTCTCCATGGGGTCGACACAGCAATTCCAGCGCCCCAGGCGTAAAACGCCAAAAGTCAAACGGATAGCCATGCACTGGAAACATAAAGACGGTCGTGTGAACTGCTATCCCACCGGGCTTCAGCACACGAAACGACTCCTGTACTGCCCGAAAGGGATCTCCTTCAACATGTTCAAGTACTTGATCGCTGACACAATAGTCAAAGTGGTTATCGGGCCATGGCAAATCCAAAAAGTTCACATTCGGATAATCACCGTGCTGCATTCGACTTCCGGGAAACAAATAGTCACTCAGCCAGCCTGATCCGCTGACCGAAAGTCCATGACGTTCCCGACTGTTTTTTCTTAAACCGAACTTATTGGCGATTTCATCCAGTGACTGATACATCGAGGTTCGAATGACATTGTGTGGCATTCTGCTCAAGGGTGCCAGGCTGAGCAGCAGGGGATACCTTACAATTCGCCTCGCCCCCGCCATGGCAAAATGCGATAAGCGTTCAAGTACAGGTCGCTGAGCCATAGTACACCAGTATCCTTTATCCTTCTTCCCTGACAATACGTTTTCAGCCGACAACACAAGTGCACCCTAACATGCTCAGGCGTCAGCCGGAGCATACCCCCCGAGCGCTCGGACATAGTCAATGGCTGACAATCCCGAAGATCGCATGAGTACCAGAGCGGTCAGCAGCCGTCGCTGCCGCAGACCCAACGACAGCAGCAGTCGAGCATGATTCTGACGCAGTCGTTGAATGGCAGCCTGCCGATCACGCGCACTCAGATGCACAGTCTGTCTGGCCACGTCCAGATTCAGCTGAAACCGCACATTCAGGACCTCAGGCTTTTTCATCTCGAGGGACATCTGCTGCCCCTCGTGCCTGCGCCACCAGACCAGTGCGGGCGGCAGCAGTACGACCGGCCAGCGTTCGGCCAGTTTCAGCCACAGCTCGGTATCACCGACGAACTGGCGACCGCTGAACCCGCCCACGGCTTCGAAGCAGTCGCGGCGAATGATGGCGGCTGATGGTCCGACACCGATCGGACTGCGTCCCAGAAAATGCCGCCGAAAAAACTCAGGCGGATCAAGCTTTTCCGGGTATGGCACTTCCGGATCGATCACATTGGCAGACAGTGCCAATGCAGCATCAGGAAATTTCTCCAGCGCATCCACCATCACCTGCAGGGAATGCGGATAGATCAGAT
>JBJTPZ010000068.1:0-42308 GCA_046075365.1 Planctomycetaceae bacterium | reverse complement strand
GCTACGGCCTGGCGAGCGTGATGACATTCAGCGACCTCAGAACGCCACCAACAAGTGGCTGAAGTCGTGCATCACTTGGAATCAGGTGTTCAGTCAGATCGCCGAGTGATTCTGTACCCGCTGACATGATTGCGAGTAGATTCTTGTCATCCATCAATTCACGAGCGATGCGCAAGTCGTCTTGAACTGCATGTAAGTAGTTTGCAGATGCCGCAATCAATAGTGGGCTGTCAGGATATTCAGAGGAAAGATCGGCAATCGAGATCGGCTTCTCTCGATCCCAGTCGAGTTTGATCAACGCATTCCACCATGCGCGCTTGTCGGCAGCAGGATCCACTTTCGTCGCCACGCGAGGCAACACCACTGTGTCTGGGTGGCGGGTAGAAAATGTTGCAGAGTACGGTTGAATAAGAGCATCGAGCGGCAGAAGCCCATAGCCGGCCGAAATCACCCAAACAAGAATCTGCTCCGAGGGCTTCGCCAGTTCTCCCAGATTCTTTGCGACGCTCCAATGGTCACCTGCATAAAGCGATCTTGGGGAAATAGCATCTCCAGCCGAACGATCAAGCCGATATCTCCATTGCCGAACTCTGGATTCAACAGACGTCCCCGTTACATTGCGCAACTGAAGCGATGACGGTGGTTCACACGTCTTCTGCTTTGTGCAAGTCACAATGATGTTGATCGTCGTTGACACGTCTCTATCGAATCCCAAGAACTTTGTGCATTTGCGTGCTCAGTCGCCACTGACCATGACTCTGGCAGTAGCGAATAGCCGACTCCTGATTCTCCCTTAAACAAGGGCCGTCCATGGGTTGCAAATAAAAGTGCGTGAAGTTCAGATGCGCAAATTGCTGAGGCTCTGCAGCAACCTGTGGGTACACAAGCTTCAACTCGTCGCCTTCTGTCACAACAAGTTTTGTGTTCGCCTTCGGACTGACACAAACCCAATCGATTCCATCAGGTACTGGAATGGTTCCGTTCGTTTCGACAGCAACTTCTAATCCTACCTGATGGAAGGCGGAGACAAGAGCTGAGTCGAGTTGCAGCAACGGCTCTCCACCTGTGCACACAACATAAGGGGGACCATCACCAAGCCACAGTGCCGCTACGGTCTCAGCAAGATCCTGTGGAGTTTCAAAACGCCCTCCCTGATCGCCATCGGTTCCGACAAAATCGGTATCACAGAAGCGACAAATCGCCGTCGGCCGATCTTGCTCACGGCCAGACCAGAGATTGCACCCGCTGAAACGACAAAACACTGCTGGGCGACCGCAGTGAGCACCCTCGCCTTGCAACGTTAGGTAGAGTTCCTTGATGAAATACGGCATCCGAATCAACCCTGCTGCATTGCGTAGCGGGCGGGATCAGGCACACCGACTTCGGCGAAGCCCTGAAGTCGGAGTGAGCATGCATCGCACGATCCGCAAGCCTCACCGTCTTCCGTCGGCTGGTAGCACGTGCTGGATAGCGCAAAGTCAACGCCCAACTCAAGGCCTTTTGCGATGATCTGACCTTTGGTCAGATGAATCAGGGGAGTGTGGATTCGCAGTTTCTGCGTGGACTCAACCGCTTGCTTGGTCGCCAGATTTGCCATAGCCCCAAAAGCCGCGATGTATTCCGGTCGACAATCAGGGTAGCCAGCGTAGTCCAGAGCGTTGACTCCCACAAAGATGTCAAAGGCCCCAATTGACTCCGCGTACGCCAATGCACAGGACAACAGAATCGTATTGCGAGCTGGCACGTATGTGACTGGAATCGATGCATTCATTTCGTCAACCGTGCGGTCCGTCGGAACTGCAATGTCGTCTGTGAGTGCAGAACCGCCAATACCACGAAGGTCAACTGCCATGAATCGATGCTCAACAGCCTGCATCGCTCCGGCAACCTTTTCCGCAGCCCGCAGTTCTGCCTCGTGCCGCTGTCCATATTGAACCGTCAATGCGTACACGGAAAATCCATCTGCGCGAGCGATTGCCATCGCGGTGGACGAATCAAGGCCACCACTCAAAAGAACTACAGCTCTGGGACAGTTGTTCACGGAAACTCTCCAAGCCCGACTCGAAAGTCGCTTTTTCAACATCACAATGCATCGACTCGGGGAAAAACAGTACCAACTGAGCATGTGCGTCGTCAAACGAAACTGCCGTGAGATTGATTCTTCTCAGCGCGCAGTTATTCGATACCCGCCAACTCTGCGCAAATTGCAGTTAAACACGAACTGCGAAACTCCGCCGTAATGCTATTTCGAGGCAGGTAATGGCACTTGTGCGCAGCCGTTGCCCCGCCTGCAACATTAACGATGCAGTGCACACCGGCCTTGCGTGGGGCGGTAATGTTCTGGAGGGCGGTTTAGAGGTGAGGGGGAGCGGATCCTTTGCGGTCTCGAAACTGATGACGGACTTGAAGGTCGGGATGGCGTTCGTGCAGTAACCGAACACCGAACACGCCCCAGCTTGCCGTTTCCGGGCCGAACTGTAGACTATCTGCGTTGCGTGCCCGTTCAGGCACGCTCTGTCAGGGTGTCTGCAGGCGGTGATTGATCTTCATCGCGGGTGCAGATGAAAAGGGAAGACGGTGCCCGAAGGTTTTCGGAAATCCGTCGCGGTCGCGCCGCTGTAATCGGGGACTGCCACAGCCGCATGCCACTGGATCTGCTGTCTGACTGCAGACAGGTGTCCGGGAAGGCGCTGTGTCAGGCTGATCCGTAAGCCAGAAGACCTGCCTTGACTGAGTTCCGGTTCTCCCTCGCGTTTTGGGGATCCCCGGCGATGAAACTCTGTTTCTGTGCACCAGTCCGCGCGGCAGCCGCCGCTGACCTGTGAACGATCGCCAGTCCCTGATCCGCCCGTGCGTCTGTTCTCAGGGATCTGCTCATGCGTTCCGTTCCTCGTCGCTGCCGCGGTTTCACGCTCATCGAACTGCTGGTTGTGATGGCCATCATTTCCGTCCTCGTCAGCCTGCTGCTGCCAGCAGTCCAGCAGGCCCGCGCTGCCGCTCGCAGTGCTCAGTGCCGCAACAGCCTCAGACAACTGGTACTGGCCATGCACAACTACGCGGATGTCTACAGCGAACACCTGATTCCCTATGTCATCGAAGATCAGCAGCAGCTGAGATATCTGCAGACCTTCAGCGGCGCCCCCGGAAACGCCCGCTACTGGTTCGGCAACGTCAACTACCAAAACCCTGATATCTCGGCTCGCCTCGATTTCGCCGCCGGACCACTCAGCCCGTACATGGAAACCAGTTACGCTTCGTTCCAGTGTCCGGATTTTACAGCAGCACAAATGGAACGAGTTCGGTTTGGCAGACCTGCCACCGGTTACGGGTACAATGGTCGTTATCTGGCACGCACCAGTGGCATCGAATGGCTGCCGCCGGACTGGCAGGGACAGCTCAGCCGCATTCCCGCCTGTCGCCGCCTCCGCGACGTCACTTCACTGTCCGCCACCGTCGCCTTCGCTGACAGTGCAGCCGTCAATCTGCTGCAGTTCTACCCCGTTCAGCTCAGCTTCGAAGAAAACTGGCTGCTGGAACCTCCCAGCAGCAATTTCCCCACCGTGCATTTCCGCCATAATGACTCCGCAAATGTCGCGTTTCTGGATGGCCATGTGGAACGTTTCAGCTGGGCCACTCATGTGCAGGTCCCCGGCCCCAACTATGTGTTCCCGGAACAGGCCGAACAGATGACTGGCCGCCGCCTCGGTTTCGTCACTCAGGGCAACCTGCAGAATCCGCAGCTTCAGGACGAACTGTACGACCTGCAGTGATTTCGGATTTTCTGCCAATTCTGTGCGACTGTTCCCGCCATCGTCCCCCGATCTTTTAATAAGGTAGATGCGTAATGCCTCCCTGGTGATTATCAATCAAACCCCGTGCTAATGGTTGCGATATGACAATCAGACTGCAATACGGCCTGCTGCGCGGCGTCATCCGCAACGATGTTCACAACACTGTCGATGGCTGGCTGCAGCCAGGCACCACTGCCGCTCCCCAACCACCCGTCCTGCTGTCGCTGGTCGGCAATCTCCCAGGCCCCCTCGCCGGAAAAACCCTCATCTTTGACTCGCCCGCCACCGCTCACACACACTCAGACCAATTCGGCTGCCGGCCACGCCTGCACCCCCGGCAGATCGGCGTATTCAGTCGCTGCCTGTTCCGCCCGGCACCAGAAAACAACTGCTCTTTAGCCTGGCACGGACCCGACGGGCTCGTCCGCCTGCACGCCCACAACTGCCAGCTGCTCTCCGGCCCCGCCGACACAGCATCACCAGACCTGACAGAACTGCAGCTGGACTGCCTGCTGGCCAATCCTGACGAAGAAACTGCTGATCTGCCCCCCCTGCAGCCACTGCCCGTCGCCACGCACCTTCCCGATCCGGACAGCCTGCTGACTAACCAGCAGGCCTGGCTGGTCCTGCAGCCGCTGCTGGCACGCCTGGCCCGTGCGGCCGTTTCCTATCATCTGTGCCCGCACTGCAGCAGCCGCGATGCCCTGCGGCAGATCATCCGGCAGGTGCTGCCACAGCTGCACCGCAGTCCGCAACCGCCCGCCTCTTCCCGTCTCCGCAGCTTCAGCTCAGCCGACATCTGCTCGACCTGCCAGCACGAATTCCGCGATTTACTGGCCCCGCTCTCGGTCAGCCTGCCGGAAAAACCGCGAAATCCGCCAAAACAGCCCTTCCCAGTGTCGGGATCCGGATCACGCATCTGGAATTCAGGCTCCGGCAGCACTAGCATGACAGGCTGGTGAACGATAACCAGTCTTCATCCAGAATCGCCGAAGGTCCGCTGTCATGCCCAAGGTCAAGTTTGTCAACGAAAAAGTCACTGTTGACGCCGCAGAAGGTGAAGACCTGCGCTCCATCGCTCGCAAGAACGGTGTCCAGCTTTATTCCGGCCCCCATAAAGTTGTCAACTGCATGGGTCTGGGCACATGCTGCAGCTGCAACGTAATCGTTGCCAAAGGTGCAGAAAAAGTCAGCAGCCCCGGCATCCTGGAACGTCTTTGGCGCCTGCTCAACCCGCTGCTGGGCATCAAGATCCTCAGCAACCCCGGCAAAGAAGTTCGGCTCGCCTGCCAGACTCGCGTCAGCGGGGACGTCGAAGTTGTCACACACCCGCCCATCAACTGGCACGGTGAAAAGTTCTGGAACTGATCGGCCCTTCACGCCGACTGTCCGTCACTTCCTGACAAATCGATATCCCACACCCCGCACGGTCTCAATCAGATCCCCCTGCGGCTCAAGCTTCTTTCGCAGCGAACGTACGTGCACATCAATCGTGCGTTCCAAAGAATTTGCGTCCTCCCCGCGCGACGTTTCCATCAGCTCGTTGCGGGAAAATGGACGGCCAGGCTGGGACATCATCGTCCACAGCATGCGAAATTCCGTCGGTGTCAGATCCAGCTCAGTTCCGTTCACCCGAGCTGTGTGATTCACTCGGTCAATTTCAATCCCGTGCAAACCAATCACACTCTTGCCGGCTTCTGCCGTTTCTACTCGACGCAACAGCGCCTTCACCCGATGTATCAGCGGCTGGACCCGAAATGGCTTCGTCACATAGTCATCAGCACCCATGTTGAAGCCGACAATTTCGTCGGTCTCTGTACTGCGAGCAGTCAGCATCATGATGGGGATCGTCCGAGTCCTCGGGTCACCCTTCAGCACGCGGCAGATCTGCAGGCCGTCAATGCCCGGCAGCATCAGGTCCAGCACCACCAGGTCCGGCAACAGCGTCTGAGCTCGCGCCAGACCACCGCGACCGTCCCGCTCCCACTGGACGTTATAGCCTTCCTTCCGCAGGTTGTAGATCACTACATCCGCGATCGACTGCTCGTCCTCAATCAACAGGATCGTTGGCTGCATACGGCCAGCGTTGCCTTGTTTCTGCGAACCGGACGGCTACTCAGCTCCACCGGCCCTGGAATTCCCTGTCCTCCGCGGCAGCCTGGGATGCCGAATAATGGCACCTTCCACCAGGTACACCACGTCCTCCGCAATGTTCGTTGCGTGATCCGCCACACGTTCCACATGACGAATCACCGAAAACAGATGCAGCCCCGGTTCCACCAGATCCGGCCGCTGCTTCATCACTGACACCACATCATCAATCAGCTGCCGATTCAGTTGATCCACCGCCTCGTCACGCTGACAGACACGCCGAGCCAGTTCTGTGTTCTGTTCCACAAACGCATCAATGCTGTCATGCAGCATGCTGAGCGATTCGCGAGTCATCTCAGTCAGACGCTCTGGCATCGGAAATCCTCCGTGCTGAGCAATCCCGGCTGAACGCTCGGCTATGCTGACCGCAAGGTCAGCTACCCGCTCAAGCTCACCACAGATCTTCATCACAACCGTGACCCGCCGCAGGTCATTCGCAACCGGATGATACAGTGCCAAAATCTTCAGGCACTCTTCCTCAATCCGAATGTCCCACTCGTCCACCTCTCCGTCACGCCCCGACAGCTCGCGAGCCAGTCCAGGCTGACTGGACCGCAGCCCGTCAACCGAATCATGGATCAGCTCTTCCACCGTCGAACACATCGACAGAATACTGCGATGCAGGTGCTCCATTTCCCGAACAAAATGAATCGTCATCGACCGAATCCTGATCAGTCAGATCCAGCAGCAGCACCCCAACAGAAGTCTGCCTGCGGATTGTTAAAAAATGGTTAATACGGCATGAAAACAAGCAAATACGCCGTTTTCCAGATCAGCCAAAACGACCCGTGATGTAGTCTTCCGTCTGCTTTTCCACCGGACTGGTGAAGATCTTCATCGTCGGTCCGCATTCCACCAGCCGGCCCCTGAAGAAAAAGGCCGTCTGATGACTGACTCGCGAAGCCTGCTGCATGTTGTGAGTCACAATCACGATCGTGTAATTGCTGCACAACTCGCCAATCAGGTTCTCAATCCGGTCCGTACTGGCCGGGTCCAGAGCCGATGCAGGCTCGTCCATCAGTATGATCTTTGGATTCGTCGCCAATGTTCTGGCGATGCACAGTCGCTGCTGCTGACCACCCGAAAGCGCCATCGCCGAAGTGTGCAGCCGATCCCGCACCTCCTCCCATAATGCCGCCTTCTTCAGACACGATTCCACCAATTCAGCCAGCACCGCCCGATTCTTCTCACCCGCCACCCGCGGACCATAAGCCACATTGTCAAAAATGGATTTGGGGAATGGAGTCGACTTCTGGAAGACCATGCCCACATGCTTCCGCAGCAGCACCACATCCACCGCCGGATCCATAATGTTCTGGCCCTCCACCAGACACTGACCCGTACACCGCGCACCATCCACCAGATCATTCATCCGGTTTAATGTCCGCAAAAAGGTACTTTTGCCGCACCCCGAAGGACCAATCAGAGCCGTCACGGACCGCTCCGGCACCTTCAGCGCAATATCAAACAGCACCTGCTGCTCGCCGTAATAAAAATTCAGTCCCTGCACATCAATGGCTGCCGCATGCCCCGATGTGTCGAGGTTGCGATCGACGCCGGGAACCGATGGAGGTACTGACAGACCGGAAACGCTGGATCCCATGAGCACTGCTTTCTACCACCTCAGCTGACGTCCCGCCCGATAACGCACAATCATCGCCGCTGCATTCACCGTTAACAGCACCGCCAGCAACACCAAAATTCCTGACGCCGCCACCGCCGTGAAACGATCCTGCGGGTCCGGCTGCTTCGACCAGTCATAAATCTCCACCGGCATCGCCGTGAACTGATCAAATGGCACCGACAGCACTCGACCCGGTTCCGTCAGCAGCTGCCCCGGAGACTCAATGCCGCCAGGACACATCGACGCGACCGTCAGCACGCCAATCATCATCAGCGGCGCTGCTTCACCCATCGCCCGCGAAATTGACAGAATCACACCCGTCGCAATCCCCGGTAATGATGCCGGCAGCACCTGCCGCCAAATGGTCTGCCAGCGAGTCGCTCCGAGCGCCAGCGAGGCCACTCGGATCGTTGACGGCACCGCACGCAATGCCTCCTGAGATGCAATAATCACCGTCGGCAAAATAACCAGACTCATCGTCATCGCACCAATCAGCACGCTGCCGTCATAAATATCCAGCTTCAGCAGCCGCAAACGAAACAACCCCAGCACGTTCACTGCATGCCGCCCATCAAACAGCGTCTGCAGCTGAATCACCAGCGGACGAAATGCCGTCAATCCCAGAATCCCATACACGATCGATGGCACACCCGCCAGATTCGAAAGATTCACGCGAATCACTCGCATCAGCCACGTGTCCTTCGCCAGCTCCTCCAGATACACCGCTGACCCCACGCCAATCGGTATCGAAAACAACGCCGTCAGCAGCACCAGCCAGAATGTTCCCCACAGCCCCGCCAAAATCCCGCAGCGCTCAGGATTCATCGAATAATGAGTGCTCAGGAAATCCGGCCGCAGACGCCCCAGACTGTTCCAGACAATCGACAGCAGCAGCACCGCCAGCACCGCCAGCGACGCATACGTCGCCAGTCGACACAGCCACATAAAAGCTCGCGACAGTCGCAGCCGACCACGGATCTGACCATCCGCACCCAGCGTGAAACTGACCGACACCGCACCCCCTGCAGGCTCACCCGCCGCCGCACTCATTGATACACCTCGCGATAACGCCGCATAATCCAGCCCGACAGCAGATTGATCGACAGCGTCATCACAAACAATGTTATCCCAACCGCATACATGCTCATCCGACTTATCGAATCAGCCGCACTGTCACCCGTGCTGGCATGCACCATAAATCCGGTCATCGTCTGAGCCCCCCGGAGCGGATTCAGAGTCAGCAGCGGATTGCCGCCAGCAGCAATCGCGACCGCCATCGTCTCACCCACCGCTCGCGAAAATGCCAGCAGAAATGATGCCAGAATTCCCGACAATGCCGCCGGTACCACAACCCGAGCCGAAACGTCAAAACGAGTACTGCCCAAAGCATAGGCAGCCTCACGCAGACTGCGCGGAACAGCCCGAATCACGTCCTCACTCAGTGAGGCAATCAGCGGAGTCACCATGATGCCAACCACAATCCCCGCACTCAGACTGTTGAAAATCGAAATCTCCAGACCCAGCCCGGAAAACAGCGGCTTCAGTACCCACGGAGTAATGAATTTCAGAGCAAAAAAGCCGTAAACCACCGACGGTATCCCCGCCAGAATCTCCAGCACCGGCTTCAGACATTCACGCTCACGCGGATGCGCATACTCGCTCATGTAAATCGCAGCACCCAGCCCCGCCGGAACACTGACCAGCGATGCAATCACCGCAACCTGCAATGTACCTGCCAGCAACGGCCAGATGCCGAAATGACCGCCCGGACCGTCAGTCGGTTTCCACCGCGCTGTCGTCAAAAACTGCCACAGCGACACCCGCTCAAAAAATGCCGTTTTTGCTCCCGGAGCATACACGGCATTGCTAAGCAAAACGAAGATAATGGCAGCAGTCGTCAGCACCGACAGCGCAGCACACCCAAACAACACCCAGCGTATGAGCGTTTCATGGCGACGACTGATTTTCCGTGCAGCCCACGTCGGCATCAGCACTCTTCCCCGCAGCTAACCATCACAAACACCCCGCTCACAAATCCGGCACTACTTGCCAGCACCAGACACCGCAGCATCCAGTGCCGCATTGACCGCTGACAACTCAGATGCCTCCAGCGGCACATAACCCACCGCTCCCACCTGAGCCTGGCCCTCGTTCAGGAAATACTTGGCAAAGTCCAGCACTTCAGGCTTCGCCAAAGAACTCTTCTTCACATAAATGAACAGCGGTCGTGACAACGGCTTATATGCTCCCGATCGCACTGTCTCAACCGAAGGCTCAACCCCGTCCGCCAAACTGTCCGTTGCCGAAATCTTCAGCGCCTTCACCTTGTCTCGATTCGAAAAATAATAGGCACAGCCAAAAAATCCCATGCCACCCTTCTCGCCGGCAATCCCCGTGATCGTCACGTTGTCGTCAGCACTGGCACTGTAATTCTCAGTGATCTCGTCTTCCTTGCCGTTGATCACCTCCGTGAAGTAATCAAACGTCCCCGACTCTTCACCCGGACCAAACAACGCCAGCGGAACGTCCGGCCACTCTGGATTCACGTCCTTCCACGTCTTTACCGTACTGCCCGGTTCCCAGATTTTCTTCAGCTGAGCCACAGTGATGGTGTCCAGCCAGTCGTTTTCCGCATTCACACAAACCGTCAGACCGTCCAGAGCAATCTTCAGCTCCACCAGCTCAATCCCCGCCTTCTCACAGTCGGCCTTTTCAGTCGCCTTCACCGGCCGAGACGCATTCGCTATGTCAATCCGGCCGGCAATCATCTCTTTAAAGCCCGTGCCAGTACCCGTGACCTTCAACGCCACCTTCGTGTCAGCAAACTTCTTCGTGAACTCCTCCTGCACCGCCGCAGCCACCTTGGCCACCGTGCTGCTGCCGTCCACCTGAATTCTCTTCTCACCACCCGCCGCCGGCTCTGCCGCTCCAGTCGTCTCGCCGCCGGCCTTCACTGCCGCAGCAGGAGCATCCACAGACTCGACCGAACAGCCCGCCGACAACATTGCCGTCAGCGCCAGCAAAACCGCAGAACCCCAGCCCCTGACCACACCAGACGCAACGCTCATCAACCAGCCCTGACCTTCCTGAAGAAATTTCCGCAAACGCGGCTGAAACGGACCCCGGCAGGATTAAACGCAGCAATTGTTAAGATTGTGTTAATTCTGTGTCGGGATCTGCCACGAGACCGGTTTCTTCAGCCACCGGCCAGCCACTCCAGCCGGCCGGAATGCCGATGTGACACACCTGCACAGCACCCGTCCATTTCCGTGATTCTTCCAGTAAAAAACCACGTTTCATCGCTGCAAAGGTCACCGTCAGGTCGGCCCGCACACAGTCCCCCGCCGCTGTACCAAGGTCACAATCCAGACCCGACGGCAGATCCACCGACAGCACCCTGGCAGCACTGGCATTGATCTGCTGAATCACCAGAGACAGGGGTTCCTGCGGAGCTCCCCGGACGCCCGTTCCCAGCAGCGCATCCACAATCAGATCCGCTGCACTCAGCCCCGCAAATATCGCCCCGCTCTGCTGCGGCCCGCACTCCGACACCAATAACCCGGCCCGCTGCAGAAAACTGAGATTGGCAGCCGCATCCGGACTGAGCGACCGACCACAGCGAAACAACAGCACTTCCGCCGGCACACCCTCAGCCGCCAGCAGCCGCGCCAGTGCCAGACCATCACCTCCGTTGTTGCCGGCACCAGCAGCGATCACAATCCGCCCCAAAACACCGGCAGCGGCACCGGTCCCGACACCCGCGGCAGAACCCGGCGGCGACAGCAGCTGCCTGACCGCAGCAGACAACCCCCGCGCTGCGTTCTCCATCAGCAGCAGTGAAGGCAGACCCAGCTGCTGCACCGCGTCCTGATCCAGGCGCCTGACCTGCTCACGGCTTAATACCCGCATGCCCAGCCACCCCTTCACACGCCTGAATGACCGCGTTCACCCGGACCTGCGACCGGATTTGAGCATTTCGCGAGCAGACCGCAGCAGCTGTACGGTCGTCTCCAGACTGATACAGCCGTCCGTAATGCTGACGCCATACTGCAGTTTGGCAGGATCAGCACCCAGTGCCTGAGCCCCCTCAAGCAGATTGCTTTCCAGCATCAGCCCGACAATTTCTGAGTTGCCCGCCGCACGCTGCCCAATCACATCACTCCATACCTGCGGCTGACGGCGATAGTCCTTGCTGGAATTGGCATGACTGCAGTCCACCAGCAGTCGCGGCGGCAAATGGGCAGCTCGCAGCATCGCACTGGCTTCAGCCACCGCCTCGGCCTGATAGTTGGGACCATTGCGACCGCCCCGCAGAATCAGGTGACCGTACTGATTGCCGCGAGTCGTCATGACGCAGGTCTGACCGTTGCCGTCAATGCCCAGAAAACGGTGCTGCGCCTGAGCCGCCTTCATGGCGTTGATGGCCACTTCCAGACTGCCCTCGGTACTGTTCTTAAACCCCACCGGCATCGACAGACCACTGGCCATCTGCCGATGAGTCGGCGATTCGGTGGTACGAGCACCAATGGAGGCGACAGTGATCAGGTCTGAGATGTACTGCGGAGTAATCGGTTCCAGCATCTCAGTGGCTGCCGGCAAACCCGTGCTGTTGACCTGGCAGAGAATCTGACGAGCCTTCCGGAGCCCCTCGACGATGTCGAAAGTGTCGTTCAGATGCGGGTCGTTGATCAGCCCCTTCCAGCCCACTGTGGTCCGCGGCTTCTCAAAATACACCCGCATCACCACAAACAGCATATCGCTGACTTCGTCCGCCACAGTCTTCAGCTGAGCCGCATATTCCAGAGCCATACCGGGATCGTGAATTGAACAGGGACCCACAATCGCCATCACTCGCGGATCGTCACCCCGCAGAATACTGCAGACCGTATTTCGCGACTGCCAGACGTGCTCGGCCAAAGCATCAGTCAGCGGAAATTCCTGTTTCAGCTGCACCGGAGTAATCAGCGGCGATGTGCCAACAATGTTCACATCCTGCAGCGGATGTACGGTTGATTTCATGTCCACAGATCTTGTATCACAAAAGGCAGGAACGGATCAGGCAGGCCGGTGCAGGAATTCTCTCCCGCAGGCCGGCTGCAGCACGTGTCAAAAGGTCGTTTTTGGGATTTTTCCCGGAGTTTTCAGGTGATGTCCTTTGCAACCACCACAATATGCTGGCCTTTGGGCACGGGAGCCGCCCAGGCCTGCGCCAGCACAACGCCATCCAAAGCCGCCACACAGGGATAAGGCTCCAGATCAAACTGATCAAAATCATGCAGCAGACCCACGGTCTGCCCCTTCCTCACCGCAGTGCCACACTCCAACAGCGGCTCATAATGCCCCGCAAAAGGCGCCGGAATAAAACAGTCCCGATCGACCATTTCCAGTTTCCGCTGAGTCCCTGCGCGATGATGCGCAATCGGTTCGATACTGCCGTGCAGCAAACCGTTGTTGATCAGCGCCGCCAGCACCCCCTGCCGGCCATAACGGACACCCTCCGGGTTCACCGCCCGACCCCAGCCCAGCTCTGTACCCACCGTGATCTTCCCCAGCCGCTCAGCCTCAGATGGCAGCAGACCCGGAGTCTGATTCTGGTAGACCATCAGGGCCGGAGTCCCGAACCAGCGCGCCGTCTCTTCAATCTTCGCCCCCAGCACCGGATCATCAATCGGATGAAAATTCGCGCAGATCGCAAAACGAGCCACATCGCCGCCGGAATGCAGATCCAGAACAATATGCACCCGCGGCCAGATATACGTGCGGACGAAATCGGCGATCCGATGAGTAATCCCGGACAACGCCGGATTCCGACCCGCTCCGTCCACAAACGCACGATTCAGATTCACTCCGTCATCCAGACGGCTTTCTCTGGTGCCCGCCAGAAATGCGGCCGGGTTCAGCACCGGAATCAGAATGATCCTGCCACGCACATCCGATATCCGCAGCTCACGCACCAGATGCTTCAAAGCCACCGGACCCTCATACTCGTTCCCATGGTTCGATCCAAAGGAAACCAGACCCTGACCATCCTGAGCCTCCGGACCAACAAACACCGTCAGCGGCAGCAAATGATCGCCCCAGATACTGTCGTGCTCCAGAGCCACCCAGTAATCACGACGACCCGGAGAATCCAGATCCAGTCGCTCCGGACGAACAATCACTCGCTGCATGACTACCTGCTCCTCTGCACAGCTCGGATATACATCAACTGCAGTTCCACTGCCCAAATCTCGACGGACGGTATTCTGACGGGAGTTCCTGCGGGTGAAAAGCCCACGGGCCGACAGTTCAGAAAACTGACGCCGCACCGCACCTTTGCCCCATAAATCACCGCTCACCCTGCTATCATTCAGCGAAAATCGCCATCTTCGCCCGGATTTCAGCCATGCGCACCGCACTGCTCACACTCCTCCTCCTGCTCACAGCTCCCGGATTCGCCCAGGAACCACTGCGAATCTCCGGAAAAACCATGGGCTCCTACTACGCCCTCGTCATCGACTCGGCCAGCCCGCCAAATGCCGCTCAGCTGCAGCAGGACATCGAAGCCGTCTTCGCCGATCTGAACCGCCAGATGTCCACCTGGGACCCGGATTCGGAAATCTCCAGATTCAACCGATCCGGCGACAGCACCGACTGGTTTCCCGTCAGTCGCGACCTGCTGCTGGTCACAACAGAGGCCAAACGACTGCACACACTCACAGAAGGCGCACTGGAAATCACACTCGCACCGCTCATCGAAGCCTGGGGCTTCGGTCGCACGAAACAGAAACGAGTTCCACCGGATGCGGAAATCGCCGCAGCACTCAAACTGCTGGGCACCCAGTACATCGAAGTCCGCAGCGAACCACCCGCCATTCGTCGCACAAAACCCGGACTGCAGATCAGCCTGAATGCACTGGCACCAGGCTACGCCGCTGATCGAGTCTCACAGCTGCTGCACGAACGCGGACTCACCGCTCACGTCGTCGATGTCGGCGGCGAAAACCGCGCCGGTTCACCCAAACGATCGGGCGAACCATGGCGACTGGGAGTCGAATCGCCGCTCGGTAACCTGCACAAAATCCTCGAACTCTCCAAAACCTCCATCGCCACCTCCGGCGACTATCGCAACTTCTTCGTCATCGAAAATCGCCGCTACTCACACGTCCTCGATCCCCGCACCGGTCGACCCGTTGCCGATCCGCCAGCCAGCGTCTCCGTCGTACACCCGTCCTGCATGACCGCCGATGGACTCGCCACCGCCATGATGGTGCTGGGCCCCCGAAAAGGTCTCGAAATCGCTCAGCGAGCCAGCTTCGATGTGATGTTTCTAAACGTCGATCAAACCGGCAAACTGACTGAACAAAGCAACGGACAATTCGCCGCCACCGCAGCCGAAGCCCCGTAACTCAGCAGCCAACCCGGCCGCGCCCGGCCACCGTCAAGCGATTCGAGTACGAGTACGAAAAACGCAAAAAAACCAAAAAAACTGCCCCTCGTACTCGTACTCAGTCCGCCCTGGCGGACGGTACTCGTACTCGTACTCGAAAACCGTCCGCCACCCTTTCGCGCCTTCCCTTCGCGGCTTCGCGGCTTCGCGTGAGACAAACTGTCTTCAGAGCCCACGCGGAATCACCGTATCCCGGCACCAGAAACAGGGGGCAGCCCACACCCGGGCCCGCATCGTGTTCGCACCCGCGGACTCCCGTCCGCGGCTCGCCAAACCGAACACCGAACACCGAACACCGAACACCGAACACCGAAAACTGCCCACTGATCACTGCCCACTGACCATCAGCCGCACCCGGGACAGCAGCGGGCCAATCGAATTCTCCGGACGCCCCAGGCGCAAAGCAGCCTCGGCGTAGCTGCAGCCTTCCAGATAAACCACCCGTAACAGCCGGGCGGCCTCCTCAGGCAATGCAGACAGCAGATGTTCCACCTGCTCCTTCTGCTCAACACGCTGGCCCGCGGCAGACTCAGATGATGCAAAATCGACCGCCGCCTGATGCGCCTGCACATGCCCCAGAGCCTGCCGAAATCGATGATCCGTCAGCTTTCGCACCACGATCCGCCGAGTAATCACGGCCAGCCACGTCGCCAGCGAACAACGACCGCGAAACGTCCGCAACGCCGCCTTGTCACGCACCAGCAGCTCTGCAAAAGTCTCAGCACACAGGTCCTCACTGTCGTCGGCAGACAATTTCAGACTGTGCGCCTGAGCCGTCTGGCGGATCACCTGCAAAATCAAACCCGTAAAACGATCCACAAACTGCCGCCAGCTGCCGGCATGACCCGCCAGCAGGTCGTCCAGCAACCTGCGATCTGTGTTTGTCAGCGGCACCGCCAGCTCCTGCTGAAAACCCACTCAACCGAAAAAAACACCACCAACATCGCAACCACGACAGACAAGACGAACAGGAAACAAAAAGCTGTCACTGACCACTATTCCGCAATTCTCGCCGGCTGTTCCGGTTTCCACAACCCCCGATTTGCTCGGATTTCCCGATCCGGAACCACAGCCGCACACCATAACGTTCAGGCAGTCTGCGGAAACCAGCGAAAACAGACGTGTTTCCACAGTTGCATTCACAGCACGCGTCGCTGATGATGCGCAGGTTGCGCTCCACTGACTTTTCCTGAATTCCCCGGGGAGACTCCCCCAATGCTGCTCCGCTGCCTGCCCGTCTGCCTCACTCTGCTGCTGCTGACCTCCGCCACATCCGCCGATCCCGGCCAGACGCTGCAAATTCTGCCCGCGCGGCTGCAGCTGCACGGCCCGGCAGACTCGTCCCTCGTACTCGTCGAACGCTTCCGCAACGACATCGCCGTCGGGCCCGATACCGCCGCTGAACTTGTCAGCGATGATCCGAAAATTGTGCAGGTCGAAGGTCGCCGTCTGATTCCCGTCAGCAACGGCTCAACCACCATCCGCCTCCGGGACAATACCCACGCTGCTGCCATCCAGCAGGTGACCGTGGTCGCCATGGACCAGCCCGCCACATGGTCCTTCCGCAATCACGTCGAACCAGTCTTCGCCCGCCAGGGCTGCAGTTCCGGTGCCTGCCACGGAGCCCTCGCGGGCAAGGGCGGCTTCCGCCTGTCGCTGCGAGGCTACGACCCTGAACGTGACTTCCTGACAACTGTCCAGCAGCAGCTGGGACGCCGCGTCGAACTGGCTGACCCCGCCACCAGCCTGCTGCTTACCAAACCCACCATGGCCGTGCCTCACAAGGGCGGCCTGCGGCTCAACACCGATTCCGTCGGCTATCGCATCCTCTCAGAATGGATTGCCGCCGGAGCCCCCGGGCCGTCCGATTCCGATGACCGCCTCCAGCGTCTGGAAGTGATTCCCGATCGAGTCCTTGCGGCGGTCGGCAGCACGCAGCCGCTGCTCGTCCGCGCACATTACTCCAGCGGACGCTCAGAAGACGTCACACATCTGGCCAAATTCTCCGCCTCGGCCGAAGCCGTGGCCTCCGTCGATGAACACGGCACCGTCACTGTCACGGGGTCGGGCGAAGGTGCTGTCACAGCCTGGTTCTCCAGCCAGATCGTCATCGCCGGTATCACTGTCCCCTGGCCCAACTCCATCCCCGCCGACGTTTATGCTGCCGCACCGCGGCGCAATTTCATTGATGACATCGTGCTCGATCAGCTCCAGCAGCTGCAGTTGAAACCTGCACCTCGCTGCTCGGATGAAGTCTTCATCCGCCGCGCATTTCTGGATACCATCGGCACACTGCCCTCAGCTGACGAGGTCCGCGGTTTCCTCGCCGAATCCGCTCCCGACAAACGTGACCGCCTGATCGAATCACTGCTGGCACGACCCGAATTCGTCGACTACTGGACCTATCGCTGGTCTGACCTGCTGCTGCTGAACGGCAACGAACTGCGACCCGACGCCATCGCCGCCTGGTATCGCTGGATCCGCCAGCAGGTCGCCTCTGACGCCCCCTGGGACCGCTTCGTCCGCGAACTGGTAACCTCCAAAGGTTCCAGCATCGAAAATGGAGCCACCAATTTCTTCGCCCGACACCAGGCTCCGGAAGACATGGCAGAAAACGTCAGCCAGGCCTTCCTCGGACTCTCCATCGGCTGCGCACGCTGCCACAACCACCCGCTCGAAAAATGGACCAATGACCAGTACTACGCCTTTGCCAATCTGTTTTCTCGAGTCCGGGCGAAGGGATGGGGCGGTGATGCCCGTAATGGCGACGGAAAACGTACCCTCGTAACCGCCTCGTCCGGTGAACTCGTGCAGCCACGCACCGGTAAACCTCAGCCACCTGCCGCACTGGATGCCCAACCCATCGACTTCGCTGCACCAGGTGACCGCCGCGAATACCTCGCCGACTGGCTCGTCAGCCCGCAAAACACACTCTTCGCACGCTCAATCACCAATCGCGTCTGGAAAAACTACTTTGGCGTCGGACTGGTGGAACAGGTCGACGACATGCGCACTTCCAACCCCGCCAGCAACGAACGACTGCTGGCCGCCGCCGCCGCTCATCTGGTGCAGCAACAGTTCAGCCTGAAAACTTTGATGCGAACCATCCTGCAGTCCGAAACCTGGCAGCGCAGCAGCGAACCAATGCCCGAAAACGCCGGGGATCAGCGTCAATATTCACGCTGCTTCCCGCGCCGCATGCTGGCCGAAGTCATGCTCGACGCCGTTTCGCAAATTACCGATGTCCCCACCGAATTCAAAAACATCGTCTACTCCGGCAGCGATATCAAACCCACCGATGCCTACCCCCGAGGTACTCGCGCCATCCAGCTGCAGGACTCTGCCGTACAGTCCTGGTTCCTGCAAACCTTCGGACGCAACCAGCGACGCATCACCTGCGAATGCGAACGCTCTGATGAACCCAGCATGGTCCAGGCACTGCACCTTTCCAACGGCGATACCCTCAACGGAAAACTGGCCGCCGCAGACAATCGACTGACCAAATGGCTGGCCTCCGAAATGACCGATGAACAAATCCTCCAGGAAGTCTACCTCACCTGCCTCGCCCGACTGCCCTCGGCCGCAGAACAACAGGGTATACTCGCCGAACTGCAGAAAGCAGCCACGCCGGAAGATCGCCGCGCCACCCTCGAAGATGTACTCTGGGCAATCCTCAGCAGTCGCGAATTTCTGTTCAATCACTGACTGTTTTTTCAACAGCCGCGTCCTAAAAAGCAGGCAGCAGCCCGCTCGCTCTGCAATTCTCACCCACGGAATCAGCCCTCAACCCCTCCACCCCTGCTCCTTTTTCCACTTTTTCGCAGCCCCAAAATGCAGTTATCCTGATTTCATCGCAGAACCAGGATGAAAAACTGTTCAAAAATACAGTGTTTGGTGAAAGTCGGCCGGAAAGTGGTCTGCGGTTTGCATTCCACGGGGACGCTGGTTGAGAATTGGTGCTGACAGGGCACAGATTCGTGGCTCACAGGGGTTTTTGAAACATGTCACAAAGTAATATGTCGCCGCGTGAAGTGCTGGCGCTGTGTCGACAGCGTGAGATTCAGGCGATCGATCTGCGGTTTACAGACTTCTGCGGTTCGATGCGGCACTTCACCATTCCCGTGCGACAGCTGACCGAAGAAAGCTTTGAACACGGCTTTTCCTTCGATGGCTCGTCCATGCCTGGCTGGCAGGCGATCCACGAAAGCGACATGCAGGTCGTGCCGGAATCACAAACCTGTTTTGTTGATCCGTTTATGAAGTCAACGGTGGCACTGCTGTGCAATGTCCGCGACCCGGTGACGCACCAGACCTATCCGCGCGACCCCCGCAATATCGCTCGCAAGGCCGAAGCATGGCTGCTGTCCACCGGAATTGCGGACCGCGTGCAGCTGGCGGTGGAATCCGAGTTTTTCGTTTTCGACAGTGTCCGCTTCGATCAGCGTGAACAGCACGGCTTCTACTACCTGGACGGTGAAGAGGGTCAGTGGAATCGCGGCCAGGCGGTGCGCGGCGGCGGCTCAGCCATCCGGCACCGCGAAGGTTATCTGGCGCTGTCTCCGCAGGATGGATTCCAGGACCTGCGCACCGAAATCATGATGCAGCTCGAAGAAAGCGGAATTCGCACTGAGCGTCAGCACCACGAAGTGGCTTCGGGCGGCCAGTGCGAAATCGCCCTGCAGGCCGATTCACTGGTCCGCATCTGTGACAGCACTCAGCGACTGAAATACATCGTCCGCAACACAGCTCATCGCCACGGTCGTACTGCCACCTTCATGCCCAAGCCGATCTGGAACGACAACGGATCGGGCATGCATCTGGGACTGTCGCTGTTCCAGGGTGATCAGTGCCTGTTTTCCGGCAGCGGCTACGGAGGACTCAGTGAAACCGCAATGTATGCCATCGGCGGCATCCTGAAGCACGCTCCGGCACTGCTGGCGTTCTGCTGCCCGACCACCAACAGCTACCGTCGCCTGACACCGGGCTTCGATGCCCCCGTCAACCTGTCCTACAGCTATCGCAACCGTTCGGCCGCCATCCGCATTCCTGCCAATTCCGGGCAGGAATCCAGACGGGCGCTCGAATTCCGCTGCCCGGACGGTGCCTGCAACCCCTACCTCGGAGCGTCAGCAGTTCTGATGGCAATGCTGGACGGTATCCTGAACCGGCTGTCCCCCGGCATGCCTCAGGATAAAGATCTGTATGACCTGCGACCCGAAGAGCGAGCCGGACTGGAGTGCACTCCTTCTTCACTGGATGCCGCCCTCACGGCCCTCGAAAACAACCACGACTTCCTGACTCGCAATGACGTGTTCACTCCCGACGTCATTGAACGCTGGATCCGACACAAGCGTGAAGCAGACGTGAATGCCATCCTGCAGCGTCCGCATCCCTACGAGTTCGCTCTGTACTATGACTGCTGACCCGACGACCGCTGCCCCTGTGCCGACCTCCGGAATACCGGACGGACTGCGGGAATTTTCATCAGGTGCCCCGTCGTGTCAGTGGCAGCCCTGACCGGCTGTACCCTAGAGTGAACACAGATTCAAGTTTTGGCCTTTTCCGGATTCCTCGCATGGCTTTCCCAAAACCCTTCTTCCGCTGGCGTCCGCACCCCTGGCATGGCCTGGAAGTCGGACCAAACCCGCCCAGCCTGGTCCATGCCTTCATCGAAATCTCCCCCTTCGACCTCGTCAAATACGAAGTTGACAAGGTCACCGGGTATCTGCGAGTCGACCGGCCACAGCGGACCTCGTCCCAGCCTCCGGCTCTCTACGGTTTCATCCCCCGCACATTCTGCGGTCAGCGAGTCGCCGAGCTGATGCCCAAAGCTCGACGCGGTGATGGTGACCCGCTCGACATCTGCGTGCTCAGCGAACGCCCCATCACAAAATCCGAAGTCATCGTCAACGTCCGGGTCATCGGCGGACTGCCGATGCTGGATGGCGGTGAAGCCGACGACAAAATCATCGGCGTACTCGCCCAGGACAACATCTGGTCACACGTCGAAGATCTCGATGAGCTGCCGCAGGCCCTCGTACAGCGCCTGCGACATTACTTCACCACCTACAAAGTCATGCCCGGAGATACCTCGCAGCAGGTGCAGATCGACCACATCTACGATCGTGCTCATGCTGAAAAGGTGGTGCGAGCCGCCATTGCTGACTATGAAGACGAATTCGGGGGCGCCTGACACCGCATCCCAGATCCCTTCGCCACCTGTCAGACCTGTGGCAAGTCCACAAAAAATCACCAGCCATTCACGGCTCAATCAACACCCGGCCGCGGACTCCCGTCCGCGACTCACCAGAACCTGCACAGCTCAGTTCACCGACTTACCGCTGGCAGTCTCGTCCGGCTTCGTGTGCTGCCGAAAGAAATCGGCAATCAGCCGCGGGGCTCGCGCCGGAAACTTATGCCCCTCATCCGTCACCAGCGTAAACACGGAAGCTCCGCTGGTGGCCGGATACTCCGTCGCTCCACCCTGCCAGGGACGACCGGCTCCACACTTCTGATCCGTCTTCAAACGCTCAATCATCAGTTCCTGCCAGGAATACTTCACCAGCGGATCATTCCGACCGGCGATGTGCAGCACCGGCTTTGCAGCCAGCGGACGTTTCATTCGCAATGCTGCTGAACCTGAAGGAGCCAGCGCAGCAAACACCGAACCGCGCTCCGACCACAGCAAATACGTAAAGCCGCCTCCGTTGGAATGCCCCATCGAATACACGCGTCTGTCATCCACACGGTAGTCCTGCCGCAATGACTGCAGCACCACGTCAAAAAACTTCAGATCCCGATCTCCCTGATCTCCGGCAGATTTCTGCCAGCCCGGCTTCCTGCCCTCTGGATCAGTCAGTTGTCCCGGAGTCTTCAGGCCCTGCAGGTAAACCACAATGGCCTGCGGCCACTCGGCATGCATTCGGAACGAACGCGCGGCATTCGCTGTGTTTCCACCATGGCCGTGAAAACAAAATACCAGCGGAGCAGGTTCTGACTTCGCCGTTTCAGGGGCATACACCAGCCCCTGACGCTCAACGCCATCCACCTGCCAAACCCGAGTCGTTCCGGTGCTCGGGCGAACCGCCGTCGCCTGTGCCGTCGCCGCAGGCTGTGAAACTGCCGGCTCCTGACAAACAGCCAGTCGACAGCAGCTCAGCAAAACAAAAACAAACAGCCACCGTGGTTTCATGATCCTGCCTGCTTTCCAGTCCAGGGCCGCTCAGCGGCGACGAATCTGCTCGCGAGCAGCATCGAATTCCGCAAACGACAGCTTTCCGTCACTGTCACTGTCCGACTCCCGAAAAACTCGCTCCAGCAAACCCTCTTCGGATTTCAGTCCGGGGAATCGTTCCCCCACCCGCTCCAGCTCGGCCCGATCCAGCAGCCCGCTGCGGTCCTGGTCCAGCAGAGCAAACAGCACCTGAGCACTGCTGGTCGCAGACGATGCCGGACGGCCCCCGCTGCGACTGCGACGTTCTCCTGGTGCCGCATAAGTCTCCACATAGCCAATCATCATCTCTTCATCAGTCTGATCGCCCCAGCGGACGGTTCGGGACGGATCCGGATTGGCCGGATTGTCAGCACTGTTGTCGTACACAGCCGTCAGCAGCACCTTGCTGCCCTGCTTCAGCACCTGCGGCTCCTGCAGGTCATAACGCAGCTGCCAGTTGAAGTCATACTTCGGCAGGTCCAGCAGAGTGCTGCGAACCCCGTCCGGATCCTGCAGCTCAAATCGAAAAGCCTTGCCGCGCACATGCATGTGCGCCATGTAGGCCAGCACCGGAATATCCATGGGCACCGGACGCGTCAGTGTCTCAACATGGCTGCCAGCGTTCGGGGGAATGGACAGATTCACCTTGGCCAAAGGAATCGTGCTGACCTCATACTTCGGTTCGCTGTCAGCAAAATACAGACCGACTCGCAGCTGATCGGCGGTGGCGGTGCCATTCGGAGTATAATGGATCTGAAAGCGGAAGGTGGCCCCCGCCGGCAGCCTGCGAGCAAACCCGGGCGGATACATCTGACCGGAATTGCCCGGCACATAAGCCGCCCAGTAGCCGCCCACACCCTCTTCGCGGCGATTGCCCTGCTGCCCAGGCTCCAGCACGTTCACAATCACATGATGCACAACACTGCGGTCCGTTGGCTGAATCTCGTACCCCCGTACCCAGCGATCCTGATCACCATTCCACGGTACATTCACATACTGATATGCCATTTTACCCGTGGCCTTTACCCGAATCGGCTGCGGCAGCTGCACGATCTGATCGGGAGCACCCTGTGACCATTCAGCCGGCCAGACTTTCGGCTGCGGAGCATCTTCCGGATCACCTTCCGGACGACCCCCTTCCAGCCACGCCAGCAAATCTCGGCGTTCGGCATCTGTCAGTGATCGATCGTTGGCCCAGACAGTGTGCTGCGGAGCATTCGCGGCAAACCACGGCGGCATGGTGCGGTCGGCAACGACCTGCCTGATCATCGCACCATGAGCCGCTGCTTCGGCTGCTGTCTGCAAAGCAAACGGAGCTGCACCGCCGGTGCGATGACATTCCATGCACCGCTGCTGCAGTATACGCGAGATCCGGTTGTGCCATGTCACGGCTGCGGGTTCGGCAACGTTTGTGTCAGCCTCGAGGACACATCCCGGTGCCGTCGTAGCCGCCGTTGCCGGTGATCCGCCCGCCAGTATCGACTCAAGTGCATCCGTCAGAAACTTCCGCCTCGGCTCATCAAGAGCATACCCCACACCGTACTGATCATCCACCGCACCGTGATACAGCACGGTCCGCGCCGGATCCAGAATCAGCACGTCCGTTGTGGAAACGACCCGCAGTCGCCGCAGCAGCGATTCATCCGCATCCACAACATACGGGACCGTTGCCGGCAGCCCCGCAGCTGCCGTCTGCATCGCCTGCCGATCGTCCGTGCGAATGCTGTTCACCAGCACAAACTGTACTGATCGCGGACCGTACTGCTGAGCCAGCGCTGTCAGGGCTGGCAGGTATTTGCGACTGAGCGGACACGATGTGCTGGTCATGGCAATCACCAGCGCCTTTGCTTCCCGATAGTCCGACAGTCGCAGCCTGCGACCCTGCAGATCCTGAAACTCAAGATCCGCTATGAACTGTCCCACGCCATGCTCAGCAGGCTTCAGCGGCCGCGCTGTTTTGGAATCCACAGGCTGTTCGGCAGCCGTCAGCAACAAACCAGGTGCGAAACCTGCAACCAGCACAACCAGCAGAATTAAATTAACACAACGAAAACGCATCACAGATACTCCCGGAACCCCAAATCAGCTCGCAACACACACACATTCAAACCACGCACCCCTGCCCTGCAGTTCGCAATTCCTGCAAATTATTGGGGAAATATGCGAATTCGTGATGAGTCCCGTCAGATCTCCGAGCCGACTCCGAGAATTGAAAAAGCCTTCCCGAACCCCCTTCCCCGGCTGATCTGGCGTTCTGCCTGCACCATCGTAATTCCGACAAAATCACCGAAAATCCACACAGGAACTTACCACCAGGGCCCTGTTTGATTGGCGAACGGCTCTGAATTTCGGTATGCTCGTTCTGGAGAACTGTGTTTTTTCTTCAGCATCAGCAGCAATCTACCCGGTTCATTCCTGAAGTCAGACAGGATCCCGAACTGGTTTGTCTCTGACCATTTCACAGAACTTCGGACACTGTCAGTGACCCCGAATTTCTGTACCGGGTGGTTCAGCGTGACGTTTTCTGTGCTTTCAGGCCGGAACTGTTCTGACGGGACAAAAAACGATGACAACGGACCCAGTGCAACCTGATTCCTCCCTGACAACGGATTCCGCCGCATCATCTGAGGCCGCGCCTGTACAGCCCGCAGCGGCCCCGACCGAAGCAGTGGCCGCGGAAAACCCGCCGGCCGAATCTGCACCGCCTGCAGAACCCGCTGCTCAGTCCTCAGCCGCTGAAACAGACTCCGCAGGTGCTCGCATTCGCGAAAAGATGGCTGCCGCCACGGACGCCCTGCCGCAGCCTGAAGAAACCGCTGCAGCACCCTCCGGCCGTCGCAGTGGTCCCGTCGAAATTCCCAAAGAAGACGAACTGGAAGCTGACCTGGAAGCCCAGATCGCGGCGGCGATGTCCGGCGATATTGCGGTCCCCGCAGCTGTCACCGCCGAAGTGGCTCCGGAAGAAGCCGCTGCCGGCAAAGAGATCGCTGTCGGCAGCAAGGTCAAAGGTGTCGTTCAGGCCATTCATGGCGGCGAAATCTTCCTTGAGGCCGGTCTGCTGCACAATATCGTCCTGCAGGTCACCCAGTTTGCCGAAGGCAAACAGCCGAATGTCGGTGACCAGCTGGACGTCATCATTGACTCGGCCGGTGCCGACGGTCTGATCAAAGGCCGCATTCCCCGCGCCCGACATCGCGCCGGCGGCAACTGGGAATCTCTGGCCGCCGGTCAGGTCGTCGACTGCCTCGTCACTGCAGTCAACAAAGGCGGCCTGCAGGTCACCGTCAGTAATCTCCGCGCCTTCATGCCGGCCAGCCAGGTCGAACTGGGCTTCGCCGGTAATCTCGAACAGTACGTCGGCCAGAAAATGTCGGTGCAGATCACCGAAGTCAATCCGAAGAAACGTAATCTCGTCGTCAGTCGCCGGGCCCTGCTGCAGGCCGAACGTGCCGAAGGCGAAACCGATTTCTGGACAAAAGTCGAAGCCGGACAGGACTACCCGGGGATCGTCAAGACCATCAAGGATTACGGCGCCTTCGTCAACATCGGCCCTGTCGATGGCTTCCTGCACATCGGGGAAATCAGCTGGTCACGCATCAACCACCCCAAGGATGTGCTCACTGAAGGACAGCAGATTGATGTGCGGATTCTGAAACTGGATCCCGAGAAGAAACGCATCAGCCTGGGCATGAAACAGCTGGCTCAGAACCCCTGGGCCAGTGCCGCCGAACGTTATGCCCAGGGACGCAACGTCACCGGTACCGTCAGTCGCCTTGCAGAATTCGGCGCATTCGTCGAACTGGAAGCCGGACTCGAAGGCATGGTGCACATCAGCGAACTGGCGTGGCGTCGCGTCGGCAGCGTCGGTGAAATTCTGAAGGTCGGCGAAACTCGCGAATTCCAGGTAGTCGAAGTCGACACCAAACGCAAACGCGTTTCACTGTCGGTGAAAGCCCTCGAGAAGCGCCCGGAATCAGCAAAACCTGACAAAGCCGAAGACCAGGCTCCGGCAGCACCCGAAGAACCTCGCAAACCACGCAATACCAACCTGCGCGGTGGCACAGGCACAGGTAAGGGTGGCGGACTGTTCGGAAATCCTTCCGACTTCACCTGATGCCATGTCCTCGATACAGACAGGCGACTTCGATCGACAGCAGACTCTGCAGCAGGCAGATGGCTGGCGACTGATGCTTGCAGTGCACCGTCCGTCCGGTCGGACGGTGCACCTTCTGATTTTTTCACAAGAACTGTCACAGGTGCCGCAGTTCCGCGCGGCCCTGAAGACCGATCGGGACACCCTGCTGCAGCTGCGACATGCCTGCATCCAGCGATTCCTCGGCTTCGCAGAATCCGACGGCGAATTGCTGTGCTGGATGGAACCGCCCGACGCTCCGTCACTGGCCACCGTCATGGCCTCCGGAAACCGGCTGTCCACCGATGAAATCATCGATATCTGCTGGCAGATCAGCTCCGCGCTGCAGCAAATGCACAACCTCGGACTTGCTCACGGAGCAATCGCCGCTGACACCGTCCTGCTGTCTGAAGGTCTGCAACCCACCATCACTGCACTCGGTTTGCACCGCTGGCTGGCAGCCGCCAGTCAAGCCCGCTCAACAGCACTGCCCGCCACCAGACCCGCACTGATCAGCGTCAGCGCTTTCGCTTCTCGAGACCAGGTCCAGACAGACCTCCGCGACCTCGGTGTGCTCATCAAACAACTGCTGCAGAAATCCGGGACCAGCCACACACAGGACTCCGCAGCAAACCCGGTCAGAACCCGACTGACTCGACTGCTGGAAAGCCTGATCGACAACGATCACTCCTCTCCCCTGACCGCCCGCGAGCTCCAGGGAAGACTCGGCGAAATCCTGCTCGATGACAGCGAAATGCCCATCGATGACCAGCGCGATGAAACCACAGGGTACAAAAAAAGCATCGTTCGAGACCTGTTTGAAAAGGCTGCCCCGACAGCCCCCGCCCCCACACGACAAACTCCGGCAGGATCTGCCGGATACTCGCCAAAACTGCCGATTCTTGTCGCTGTCATCGTACTGCTGCTGCTGACCTTAGTTGCCGTTCTGATGCGCTGAACGGCGAATCCAGCCGATTCACAAAAATGGCCTTCACCAAAATCAGGCCTCAGCCGGAACTTGAGTCAATTTCCGATTTTCCCGCAGAAGATCCGGTTTTATTGTTCCGCCCTCCTCTGCGGAAGCCGCTGGCCGCATTCCCCGCTGCCACATTCCGCCGGTCTTCGTTTCTCAGTTCCATTTGCTGGCTCAAGGAATTCAACCAATGAGCTCCGGACGCAGAATCACACTGCTGGCTGTTCTGATCTTCCTCATCTCGTCACAAACCGCCACCGCCTGCGGTCTGCTGTGCCCGCTGTACTGGCTGTTCGGCTGCCAGCACATTCATCCCGGATACGCCGGTGCTTACGGCAACACATACCAGAATGAACCATACGCAAGCTGGAAAGTCATCGATGACTGGCTGGGCTACGGATACCTCCGCAACCAAAATGGCACCCTCGGACATTACCCGGGAAACTGGTACCGCAACCTGCACCACGGACACCGACAGCCACAGCCGGGACTCGCATGGCAGCCACAGCTCAACGGCAACTACCCGGCTCCCGCCGCACCACAGCCGATCTATGCACCCGCCTGGGACCCCTGCTGTGACCCCTGCGGCAGCATGCCGCCACTGGCCATGATGCCACAGCCACAGCCGCAGTTTGCTCAGCCGCAGTACTCTCAGCCACAGTTTGCTCAGCCACAGTTTGCTCAGCCACAGTACCCGCAGCCGCAGTACTACCAGCCGCAGCCATGGATGCAGACAGCACCCATGATGGCCGGGACGATGCTGGGAGGCGACTGCTGCGATTCATGCGGTTCTGCTGCTGTCGAATCGCCCGGCTGTGCAGCACCAGTCATGCCCACAATTGCTCCCTCCAGTGACTGCGGCTGTGCCGGCGGATCACCCGGCTCAATCACACAGCCGATTCCGCCCGTCACCATGATCTCGCCGTACGGGACACCACAGCAATGGAATCCCGGCTACGCCGCGCCCGCCACCGCCAATACCTGGCATCCGAGCCGAGCCTGGTCGCCGCAGCAGAACTGGCAACAGGCCCCCGCATGGACCGCCACTGCCACAGCCCGCTTCCAGAACCCCGTAATGATGCCAGGCACCCCCGTGCATAACCCATGGACAAACTCTTACACTCATTACCCACAGCAGCAACAGTTTGTCCAGCCCGCCGTGTTTCAGGGAAATCTGCCGATTCGCAGTGCCAGTTTAAGCAATCGTGGCGGCAGTGCGCTGTCTCGCCGCTACCCAGCCTCGCTTCGCTGACAACCAGCAACTAAACTGCCCACCCGACAGCCGCCGCAATTCCGCGAGCGGCTGTTTTTTTAACCCACAGGTCAAACAGAGGTTCCCAACACCATGGCTCGCTGCGAACAGGGATATCTGTGCGATGTCTGTGGCGATGAAGTGGAATCCATTCGTGACAGCGATCTGTACCTGCGCTTCGTCATCGGTGAACTGCCGTCACGACAGCTGCTGGCAGCCCCCGAACGGCACCTCCGCTGCAATCCCGTTAATGCTCAGTTCATCGATGACCCGGCCTTTCCTGCCGTCTGTGCCACCGGCTTCTTTGATCGCCGTGAACTGGATCCACAGTACGTTCAGCAGCGCACCACACTCATCACTCGCGGCTGGCTGCGCCTGCAGGAACTGGCGGAAAACGCCCAGGCCGTCCCGCTGCCCGAATACCCGCTGCCCGAATTCCGAACCACAGAAACCTGACAGACTTAATCCGCCGGCGAACCCGTAAACTCCAAAGAACGCCACAGATACCAGCTGGCTGCACTCCGCCACGGACGCCACCGTTCAGCCAGTCGCTCCAGCTCCGGCCGGCCAGGCTTCTCACCCAGACCGTACAGCCGCTGCATCGCATTCCGCAGCCCAAGGTCATCCGGAGCAAACACGTCGGGACGCCCCAGCGAGAAAATCAGGTACATCTGAGCTGTCCAGCGGCCAATCCCCCGCACCTGAATCAGTTCCTCAATCGCCGCTTCGTCTGACTCGCGCGAGATCCGCCGAAAACTGATCACTCCCTCCAGTGTACAGCGAGTCAGATCACGCAAATAAGACAGCTTCTGCGGTGATATACCCACCGACTTCAACTGCGCATCAGACAGCTCAGCAACCCGCTCCGCACTCAACTCACCAACCCCCGCCAGCTGCCGCAGTCGCTGACCAATCGTGGCCGCTGCGGCCGTGGATATCTGCTGCGAAATGATCGACTGCACCAGCACCGCATAACCATTCCCCGCAGACTTCAGTCGCAACGGCCCGGCCTGCTCAATCACCCCCCGCAACACCGCATCCTGACGCTTCAGATGCCGCACTGCCCGAACCCTGTCCGCCAATGTCCATCCCATCACACATGCTCCACCGCACTTCCAGCCTGCAATCCCGCTTTTCAGGCCCGACCGCCGGTCCGCGTCACTGCAATCCGCTGACGCTATTCTCTAAGATTCCACGTCAGGTGCAATTCCTCACTCCAATTCGTTCAATCCAGGCCCGCACCGCAGACACCCCGCTGCAGCTCCAGATATGCCCCAGTCACCCAATACTGCTCTGCCCGCTGTCCTGCTTGTCAGAACACGACGCTCACGCGTCCGCGATCTGAAAGGCTACCGCAAATCTCATCAGCTGCCCACAGAATACAATGATCACACCGCAGCGTTCATCGCACGCATCGCCGCTGATGATCTGGCAGAACACCTCGAACACCGCTTCAGTGATTTTCGCCGCCAGCTGAAATGCCGCCGCACAGACCTGATCGTCACGGAACCCGAAGCAGGACTCGCAGCCATCACAACACCCTGGTTCGAATACCAAATCCGCGCCACACTCGCTCCCGATAATCCGGCCGAGGTCGTCTGGCGCTGGCAACTGGCCGATCTGCACTCCGCCGAACGCATCGACTCACCCGAAATCGCCAGCCTCTTTCAGGGCTTCTTCGATACAGTCGAACTCACTCCCGCCATGTCCATCGATGTCGCAGAACTGATTGACCGCATGGAGGATCTGCGGCCGGCAGGAGTCCTCCTGGATTATGATCGACAGGCCACCTGGTGCTCCCTGCAGCTCACCGCCGCATCCGCCGTACTCACTGTCACCTCAGACCTGCTGTCTTTCACCATCGCCAGCCCGCCGGCACCCGCCACTCTGCTGCAGGCCTTCCTCCACGCCCGCGCAAGTTTCGTTCCGCCTGCCGGACCCGCAATCCAATAGCCCCCATAACCGTCAAGCCCGGGTCACAATCCCCCACCCGAACAGGCCCGCTCCAGATTTGTGAAATCTAAGCTTGACACAGCTCTCGATTCATCCGAATATATACACGACCAAATTGACGTATATTTGCAAAGCACGGCGACAACAGAGAAAGGATGCTCAAATGAATACATCTACGAACGATTCCGGCCGATTCTTCCATCCGCAGAATCAGCCAGCACCTTTCAAACCCAGTCTCCCCAAACGCAAATGTGGGTTTACCCTTATTGAATTGCTGGTCGTTATTGCGATCATCGCCATTCTCGTCGCCCTGCTGCTGCCAGCCGTCCAGCAGGCTCGCGAGGCAGCTCGGCGTACTCAGTGCAAAAACAACCTCAAACAGATCGGGTTGGCACTGCACAACTACCACGATGTGTTCAACAAATTCCCCATGGGTTTTTCTGACCCGATTGTTGGCAACGCCGAACGCATTTCGGGAGGCTGGGCATGGTCTGCCTACCTGTTGCCTTACCTCGAGCAGGGTAATCTCTGGCAGCAACTGGATTTCCGCACAACTCCCTATGCCCTGACCACAATCGGCGGCCAGCCAGTTCAGAACCAGACCCTGACGGCCACACCTTTGCCCGTCTACAGCTGTCCTTCAGACGCGCGTCCGGCCGCTGCCGCCAACAATGCCGGCAGCGCAGGCTCAGGCGCGGGAACGAACCTTACCGCCATCACCAGCTACCAGGGCAGCCTGGGCTCATTCGATGGCGCACCGTGCGATACCAGCGGTGCCTCCGTTGTACTCGACGCCAGAAACAACGGCATCCTCATCGTGAATGGCTCAGTCTCATTTCGCGATGTGACGGACGGGACGTCAAACGTGATTATGGTGGGAGAAGTGCGTTATATCCCCAACCTCACTGATCCAGCTGGCAACACCATCGGCTCCACCCGCCAGTTCGTCTACGGAAATGTCACGACCGGTGGCGGTCCTCAGTGCAGTAACAATGCCTACAGCAACAACGGCGCCCATAATCACATCCGCTCCACCCGCCACAAACTCAACGGTCCTCTCGTTGCCGGGTCTACTCTGCACCGCGCTTTTCACAGTCTGCATACCGGGGGTGGTCAATTTCTGCTCACCGATGGATCCGTACGCTTCATCAGCGAAAACATTGATCATTCCGGAACCAATTACACAGCCGCCGTTGTCAATGGCCCTTACGGTACCTACCAGCGTCTGGCCGGCATCAACGACGGCCAGGTACTCGGTGAATACTGACGACTTTCAGGCCATTTCGCCCGCCACCACTCGCAGCATACATCACCCATCGGAGCTACCCCCGTGAAAGCCCAGCACCAGCTGTTACTCACCACCCTGCTTAGCCTGCTTGCAGGCTGCGGCGGAAGCAGCGGCCCCGAACTGGCCGAAGTCAGCGGCACAGTTACCATTCAGGGCCAGCCGGGTGCCCGAGTCTCAGTAGCGTTCTACCCTGAAGCTGAAGGAGGCTCACCATCTATTGGCTCCACCGATGCATCTGGTCAATACAGCTTAATGTTCAGCGCTGAACGCTCCGGAGCCTTGCCGGGTAAACACCGTGTGGAAATTCTGCCCCTGGAACCTGAATATGATGACGCTGGAAAAATCGTCGGGCCACCGCCGACAATTGTGCCCAAACAATATGCAGCACCTGGTGCTCTTACAGCCGAAGTGAAATCCGGCAGCAACACGATTGATTTCAAGCTGGACTGATTAAAAAACGCCAGCACACAAAACGCTATCGCTGCGGCGCCAGCTGAATCTGATCCGTCTCCTGCAGCAGCAAGCCATCCGCCCCTACCGGAACCTGCCGGCTGCCCGCAGACCCCTGCGGAGACACCAGCATCGTTTCTTCCGCAGCAGCAGCCTTCGCTTTCGCCGCCACCGTCGCCACTCGCTCTGCGTCCCGATTCAGCAGCAGCGCACACAGTGCCAAAGCAGCCAGGGCCAGGGCCGCCACCAGTCGCGCAGATCGAATCACTGCAGCCGGGCGAACCGCCGCACGCTCAGACACCTCCGGGTACCGACGCAACTGCGGCACCACACGGCCGGCCACCGGCAATGCACCAGGAACCTCACACGCAAAAAAATCACGCAACAGCAGATCCATCTGCTGGTCCGACAGCTGGACAGCCACCCGACCACCACCCTTGTCAGAACTACTCATGCTGATACCCTTGTTCCACCAGTATTTCTGCCAGCCGTCGCCTGGCCCGCGACAACCGCATGTCAATCGCCGCAGCAGTGCAGTTCATCACCGCTCCCATTTGCGCCGCTGACCAGTCCATCGAATATTTCATCACCAGCACACGGCGGTCGTCTTCGTTCAGTTCTGCCAGTGCCGACCGGATCTGCTGCTGACGCTCATGAAGCTCCGCCGTCGCCCGCGGATCCACGGCACCACCCGTAAACTCATCCAGACCAGGCAACAGACTGCAGCCACTGCTTTTACGCCGAGCTACGTCCCGCAGCCAGTTCTGACCGACCCGCAATAACCACGCCCGCAGGTCCCGCACCGGTTCACCCTGATGATCGTACAGGCGGACAAACGCCTCCTGTACCGCATCATGAGCGCGCTCAGGGTCGCTGCACATGGAATAAAAGATGGCCCATAACTCACGCGAGTTTTCGCGGTAAAAACAGGCAATCTCTTCACTCCGTGCCGGCACACCTGCCAATGCGGATTCCGAACTGGTCATGCAGCCCTTCCAGACGTCAGAAAACGCCACCCGGACGCCTCTGTACGCTTAACCACACCCCTGAAGACGACAGCACCGCTGACTTCCAACACCTGTTCCGACGGAAAATCCCGCCCACAAATCAGCCAGCAGGCCTCCAAACCCTCATTTCCCGCCAATTGCGTACAAATAACGGTCCGAACGCACCAGCAGTCGATTCCCGTCCACCCCAAAACTGCCGTTAAACTGACCGCCGTCACGCAGGTCGCTGCGACCCAGCTCCTCAAACTTCGGGGCTGCCGGAACCACAATCGTCCGACCCTCCCGCGTCAAATAATAAATTCGCCCGCCAGCCAGCAACGCCGATGCATACACCTGACCAGCTCGATTCACACGCTGCTCGTAGACCACCTCGCCCGTTTCCGCCGATAAACAATATGCAATCTCACGATTGTCATTCATGAAATACAGATGACCATCGTGAAACACCGGCGATGTCACATTGGACCCCTTCATGCTGGTCCATAATCTCAGACTGTCCGTCACATCACCACTGCCCCCCAGTTTCACCGCCAGCCCCGCCACACCCGAACGACCCCCAAGACAATACACCGTGCCCCCATGACACACCACACTCGGTACCATGTACCACGTAATATCCGTTTTACAGGTCCAGTACTGCTCACCCGTCTCCGGATTATACGATCGCAGACTGCCCTGCATCGCCAGCAACAGCTCCACACGCCCGGTACCACTGCGAGCGATCACCGGAGTGTTCCAGGACTCTTTGATCCCCTCCACCTTCCAGATTTCCCGCCCCGTGCGTCGATCCAGCGCCCGCAGCGACTCGCTCTCAACACTCGCGTTAATCAGCACCATGTTCCTGTACAGCACCGGTGACGCACTGGAACCCCAGCCATGAGTCTTTGAACCAACATCAGCACGCCACTTCTCATGACCCTCGTGATCAAACGCAATCACTCCCGTCTTGCCAAAAAATACCACCACGCCGGCAGCATCGCAGGCCGGAGTGCTCGCAGCGAAACCGTGATCCCGAATCCGCTCCTCCTCCGGAAGCTTCGCCTCCAGCTCACGCTGCCACAGCACCTTCCCGCTGGTCCGCTCCACACAAATCAGATGCCGTCGCAGATCGGCCTGAGTTCCCCCGGGCTGCCCCGGGACAAAGAACCCCGAGTAACAAGTCACATAAACATGCCGGCCATGCACCACCGGACTGGATGCACCAGGCCCCGGCAATTCTGTCTTCCACGCAATGTTCTCATTCTCGCCCCACTGCAGCGGCAACTGAGCCTTCCCGGCATCCCCCTGCCCGTCTGCACCACGAAACGCGCTCCAGTCCTCACCGTGACAACGCCCGGCCCAAAACCCGGACAGCAGCAATGCTGCCAAATGGAACATCACACCACCACACGCAACCCAGCCCCCAGCTCTCAACATCTCACCCTCCTCCGCTATGGCTCTGGCACGGACAGCACACTCGCATATCATCGCCGAGGCAAATCCACGAATACAAGTCACACCAGCAACAACTGCCCTCGCAACAATTGCTGACACTGCTCAGGCTGGGTATTTCCCACCTTTCATGGTTACAATTCCCAGCATGAAATCTGCCCTGCCCACGATCACACTCCCCCTGGCCCTGCTGGCCCTGCAGGCCAGCTGTATCGCTCAGACAGCCGACGAAGCCCTGCTGCCGGATGGACAGCAGTCCTTCATCGCTGCTCTGCACGAACGCCTGCTGTTTGATCTGGCCGAACAGCACTGCCGACGACAGCTGGAAGCATCAGCCAGCCGCAATCAGCAGGCCTTGTGGCTGCTGCTGATCACCGATGGCTGCGAACAGAAGCTGCCCCTGCTGTCCGCAAAACAACGCCCGGAACTGGTCACCAAAGCAGCCACCGATATCACAGAATTCATCACCGAACGATTGCCCGGACCAGTCACGGAAGTGCTGCTGCGAGTTCGTCAGGTGGAACTGCTGGCCACCGCAGCCCGACTCGAATGCCAGCCCGAACTGCTCACTCTCGATTCCGCTCAGCCGCCACTCACACCACTGCCGCTTTCCGGCCGCCGTCGGGATTTCGCTCTGGCGGCCTGTCAGCAGGGATCAGAACTCGCAACAGGATTGCTCAAACACATCGAACAGCTCCGCTCAGAACTGGATCCCGCTCTGGTACGTTCCTGCCGCCTGCGGCTGCAATTCGCCATCGCGCACTGCCTGCACACCCGCTCGCGTCTGGCCGACGATGACGAAATCCCGGCTCTCCAAAAACAGCTGGACGACGACTGCAAAACACTGGAACGCGGCAGCGGTGATGCCGACCGCTTTGCCGCCCGACTGCTGCTGGCAGACTCACTTCTCGATCGCCGCGATTTCCCGGCCTGTCAACTGCAGCTCCGTCGACTGCAGCCCGACATCCGCAGCCCGGCCGATCGCCTCGCAGCCACCACTCTGCAGCTGCGATTGCTGCTGCTGCAGGGAAAACCATCCGAGGCTTTGCAGGTGTCTGTCGATTCCGCCGACGATAACCTGCAGCAACATCCACAACTTCTGCTGCTGCGTCTGCACGCACTGCTCAGACGGCATGAACTGCTGCTGGAAATGCAGAATGCCTCCGCCGACAGACAACAGTCCCTGCTGAACACGGCCACCGAATTTCAACAGCTCGCCCAGAAACTGCTGACCCAAACATCCGGTGTCCTGCTTGAGACCACCCAGCGACTGCAGCAGAGATTTGCTCTGTCACTGCAGGTCGGACCCAAAGCTGCCAGCACGCTGGAACGCATCAATGAACGCATCACTGCCGAAGATTATCAGACCGCACGCAGTGAACTCCGACAACTTGCCGCCAGTTCCGGACAACAGTCCGTCATCGCGTATACCCTGATGCAGGCCGGAGAACTGTCGCTGCGACTGGCTGACTGGACCGCAGCACTCACCGAACTGGAACAATCCACCGCCGCTTTCATGCAGCAGCAGAATACTGCCCGCGCCGCCAGCGCTGATCTGCTCAGACTGTACTGCCTCGGACAACTGTGGACGACTGCCCCGGACAAAGAAAAAACAACTCGACAGGCTGCTTACCGCGACGCTGTCGAACTGCATCTGCAAAACTATGCAAAGCAGAACACAGCACCCGCCGCGCGCCTGTATCGCATCCGCTATCTGCGGTCCAAAGACCCGCTGCTGGCCGCCGATGACGTCGTCTGGCTGCTGCAGCAAAAATCCCCTGCCCCGACTGCACCACTGCTCGATCAATCCTCACTGCTGGCCCTGCTGGCAGACCTGCTGATCACTCAGGCTGCCAGCCAGACAGCTCCGGCCGACGAAAAAAATCGCCAGCACCTGCAGCAACTCAGCAGCACATTCCGCGAATTCAACACAAGCCCCACACCACCTGAACACCCCGCCGCCACAGCACTTTCACTGCAGCTGGCCGCCACTGTCCTCTGGCAAACAAACTCAGATCCCCCCGCCAGCGACTGGCAGCTGCTGGCTCGCACAACAGACTCTGCCATCGCACAACAGGTCAACACCATCAGCCCTGCTGACAGCGAAAACAGCCCCCGACTTCCAGACGATTTTGCGGAACTGCAGCAGCGCAGCCTCACCGCAGCACGCTCCGCCAGACTCCTGGCAGCCTGCCGACTGCTGGAACCAGACAACATCGTCACACCAATCCTGCAGTCACTCAGCGACAGCTCACCCGAGCTTCGCCAGCTGGCCCTGCTGCTGCTTTTGCCACACATCAGCCAGCCCGGAGAACCCGGCACACCGCAACTGGCTGCACGACTTTCCCGCCTGCATCAGTCTCTTCGCCAGCCCGATGATTCCGTTGATCAAAAACTGCAGTGGCTCAGCGTTGAAGCACGCCTGACCAGAATTTCAGGGAACACCGAAACACTGGTAAAACATCTGACCGAACTGCTGCTGCTGCCACTGAACCCGCAACAGCTGTCACAGCTCGCCACAGTTGCCCAGACACTGCCAGCAATCACTCGCAAAAACCAGCCGGCCACAAACCAGCTGATCAGCTTCTGGCAAAAAATTCGCAGTCAGCACAAGTCCGGTGACGATCTCTGGCTGGAAGCCTCGCTGCAACTGGCAGAAGCCACTGCTGCCGATGGACGACGCAAAGATGCGCTCCGCATGCTGCAGGTGGTCTCAGTTCTGCATCCGGCCTGGGGCAATCCCGCTCGGCTGCAGCGCGCAAATACCCTGCAGAAACAACTGGAGTCCGCTCCGTGAACCAAACCCTGCAGTCTCTGTCAACAGCCACAGCCTGGTGCCCGCGAATCAGTCTGCCCTGCACCGACCGGCAGCTGGCCACAATCCTGCAGCCGCTGCTCTGTCACGCACCACACCGCCCTGCTGAACTGGCCTGTGATGATCTGACGGCTGCCGAACAACTGCCGCACTCCCTGCCCAAAGACTGCCGACTGCTGCTGTGCTGCCCGATCGTTCGCTCTCAGGACATCCCGCGACTGACCACACTGGCCATGGCACATCCCGTTACTGTCGTGGTCGGACACTTCCGACACGTGGAACTGGTCGCCGCTGCCGCTCGAGCTGCCCGCCAGACAATCTCTGTACTCGTGGAATTAAGTCTCGGCAGACAACTTTCGGGAATTACCGCCGGACCGGATGCCGCCAGCCTCATCGCCGCTATTCGACGACGATCCGAAATCAAACTGCGAGCACTGTTTCTGCGCAACCCCTGCCAGGCCGAAACTGATCCGGAATCGCAGCGCCGCGCACTGCAGTCCGGACTGTCCATGTGCCAGCATACCCTGCGGATGCTGCGACCTGATGGTTCCGAAAATTCTGCAGCCAGTCACGCTGCCGACTGCAGCATTGTGCTGGGGCAACTTCCCGTCGAGCTGCTGCCGGATTTCCACGGCTCGGCCGTCTGCAACCCCTGGCCTGGCGAGACCAGTACAACAGCACCAATCGCCGTTAATCCACAACCAGACGCCGGCATTCCCGCACTGGTTGTTACCCGACCAAATCTTGAACTGTGCGTAGTCGCCTGCTTCCCGGCAATCACCATGGACAACAAGTGCCAGTGGCTCGTCCCCGCACCCGCAGGCGCCGTCGTCATCGATCAGATCGACCACTACTTCACACTGCAGGTCTCCGGCCCCGCACTGGACCTGAAAATCGGTGATGAAATCCGACTGAAAATCGCCACTCCGACAAACCAGACGCAACCCATCACCTGACCACTGCCTGCTGACCCTGCACCACCCACACACCCGCTGCGACACATCCCTGCCAATCCGTGACAATCCGTGTCCATCCGTGGCAAAAAAAACACCCCATGCGCTTCCATCCGTGGCCCAAAACACCACCTCGCCCTGGGATTGTGAAACGACGGCAATCCAGGAATTCCGGGGCCGTTTCCACCTAAGCCAGCAAAGGGAATTCAGTGTCGGGTTCGGCAGTGAATACGCAGGAGGTTCGTTTCGACGGAGCGAAACGCGACTATCAGGGGGCGTAACACCGTTGCACCATCCCAGCCTTGTCCCTCAGGCTGCGTCAGCCTTTGCTGGTTCTCTGCATCAGCGTTTATCAGCGTTCATTCGCGGCGAAAAAGGTACTCCGGTTGCGTATCTTCTGTGGCCTTTTCGTGTAGAATCTCGGGCTGGAAATCCCGAGCTGCGTTGAGCGGGTGGGGGCCAGCGTGGCGTGGTTGCTGATTTCCGGTTCCAGGCTGTGGATTGATTCTGATGCTGTTTGTGCTGCTCACTGCTGTGTCGATCATACTGACGGTCTGTGGCAGTGCGACTGTATCTGGTGATGAACCGGCCGGCCGCAACGCGATGCCGCTCAGGCTCGTGAATCCGATCGCTGAAGGAGCCGATCCGTGGATTATTCGCGAGCCGCAGACCGGGCAGTACCTGTGGTGTTTTTCCGACGGAAACAGGGGCATAGCCGTCAGCCGTTCGAATTCGCTGACGCGCATCGGGCTGAAGCAGATTGTCTGGCAGGCTCCGGACAGCGGCCCCTGTTCGCGTGAAGTCTGGGCGCCGGAACTGCATTTTCTGGATGATCACTGGTACATTTACTTCGCTGCATCCGATGGACGAAATGAAAATCATCAGGCGTTTGTCCTGCAGTCTGCAGGAACGGATCCGTTTGGTGAGTACACACTGCACGGACCGCTGCAGACAGGTGAGCGGGCGGATGCTGATGCAAAGCCCATCTGGGCCATCGATATGACGGTTCTGCAACTGGCAGGCCGTCGCTATGCGGTCTGGTCCGGCTGGGATGCTCCCGGGACGGATCGTCAGTTTCTGTACATCGCCGAAATGTCGTCTCCGACCGCGCTCAAGACCGATCGAGTCCGGTTGTGTGACAATGCGGATTTTGACTGGGAACGCACCGAACCTGGCGCGCAGCATCGCGGCCTGAATGAGGGGCCCCAGGTGTTTCAGCATGCAGGCAGCACATGGCTTGTGTATTCGTGCGGAGCATCGTGGCTGCCCACATACAAACTGGGACTGCTGCGGCTTACCGGCACTGACCCGCTGGACCCGAGGGCCTGGCAAAAACAGCCGGAACCCTGTTTTCAGGAGACCGCCGACACGTGGGGTGTGGGACATTCATGCTGGGTCGCCTCCCCGGACGGCCAGCAGCTGTGGCACATTTATCACGCCAAACGCGATCGAAATCCCGGCTGGAGACGTGCCGTTTTTGCTCAGCCCATGCAGGTCGGTGCAGACGGCAGACCGATCTTCGGACAGCCTGTCAAGGCAGGACAATCGCTGGAATCGCCCTCCGGAGACCCTGTGGCAGTGCACCACGAACGTGGTCTGCCGCAGAAGTTTTCGCTGTACGGACACCATCAGTTTTTTGAAAGTGTGCCGGGTGGCTATCGGCTTGGTCGCCGGCCGAATTCCCCTGTCAATGAATATCGCAGTGGAGAAAAACTGGTGTCCGAGACTTTCGCGCCGAATGACTTCGAGGTCAGTGTGCGAATCGAATTCAACGACGGGGACCAGTCACGTGACGCCGGGCTGCTGTTTCGCTGCACCCGGCCGTCTGTCGGCTACGATGCTCAGCAGGCCCTGTTCGCCGGACTGATCCCGCGAACAGGGCTCGTAATCCTTGGACGCACGGATGGCAGTACGTGGCGCGAGCTGTCACGCAGGACTGCCACAATCGACACCAGCAAACCCCAGCTGCTGACAGTCAGAATGCATGGCTCTGAACTGCAGGTACTGCACAATGATCGACCGGCCCTGAGTTTCCGTGAGAACACGCTGCACAGTGGCAGCGTGGGCCTGCGAGTCGTCGATGCAGATGCCACATTCACGGATCTGAAGATTCGTGCCCTGCCCTGACGTCGCAGGAGGTCAGAAACTGACCTCCAGAACGGTCAGTTCTGGGCAGCAGTTCCAGCGGATCGGATCTTTGGCCCCGGCACCTCTGCTGACATGCAGCGTCGTCCGATTGCCGGGAAACAATCCGCCTGCCAGGGCGACCCCGTATCGACTGGGGCTGAACACTGGCCCAATCAGCGGCAGGACCACCTGACCTCCGTGAGTGTGTCCGGACAGCATCAGGTCATAACCTCGTCGCTCCGCCAACGGCAACTGGTCAGGACTATGGCTGAGCAGTACCGTCAGGTCACAGCTCGACTGACTCACCAGCGGAGGGTCTTCGCCCATCCACGGTCGCTCACTGCCGGCAATCAGCACCTGACGATCCTGCAGCGGCAGGATCAGTGCAGTGCCGGCTGCGCTGCGCCAGCCAGATTTCTCAAGCTGCCGTCGCACAGCGTCAAAATCATATCGCCAGTCATGATTTCCGAGCACAAAGCAACACGGTGCAGCACGGGTCAGTGGCTGCAGAATCCGTACAGCAGTCTCCAGCAGCTCCGGCCTGTCAATCAGATCACCGGTAAACAAAATCAGATCAACCGGCTGCTGCAAAGCGGTGCTTACCAGGAACTCATAGAAGGCTGTTCCCGGAGTTCCAATGAAATGCAGGTCGCTCAGATGCAGAATTCGCAAAGACGAAACAGGCTTTTCCGGTCTCTGTCGCTTTGTCGCAATCCGTATCCGCTTGATGTTCAGTTCCAGCTGACAGTATTCATTGCCCGGCCAAATCGCAGCCAGCAGTCCCGGCTCGCCCCGCACGGCCCCATCATCGGTCAGCGCCGGCACGTCAAATCGCTGACGCTGACTGCAATACAACGCACGCTGCTTCTGCCGAAACTGCCAGGACAGAGTCTGCAGAATCAAAGTCGTGCACCACAGCGACGTAAACAGCACCAGTCGCCTCGTCCACAATCCCTGCTCCCACAAACTGCCGCCGCGCAACAGACTTTCCGGACCGGTTCCGGTCAGCCACAGCAGCACCAGCGGCCAGCCTGGCACCGCCAGATCGTGTATCCGCCGCATCAGTTTCAGACGACGGTGCGGAATCGGCAGCGCATGACTGCGATTGACCAGGATGACCCAAAATTCCGCATTCCCGATCACACTGGCCGCGATCCAAAGCCAACCGTAAAGCAGATTCACAACACTGATCCCGTCTGAAAAGCTCAGGATTCCGGCACAATCTGTTCACGCAAAGCCACCAGCAGCGGAATAAATCGAGCAAATGCCCTGGCGCGATGACTGATGCGATGCTTGACTGTGGCGCTTAGTAAACCGAACGTCCGGTGATACTCGGGCACCAGGAAATATGGATCGTACCCAAATCCCCCTGCTCCAGCGGCTTCAGCCAGGATTCGCCCCCGACAGGTCCCCTCACAGGCTGCACGGATCACCCCTGACGGATCCGACAGCGCGACACTGCACAAATACCCGGCACCCCGATTTTCCTCTGGCACGCCCTGCAATTCCCTGAGCAACTTTTCGTTGTTGCGTTCGTCCGTTGCACCTTCGCCGCTGTAGCGAGCTGAATAGATCCCGGGGGCTCCGCCAAGAGCATCCACCATCAGCCCACTGTCCTCGCCAATCACCCACTGGCCCAGATGCAGAGCAGTCTGGGTCGCTTTTTTGGCAGCATTCTCAGCAAACGTCGTCCCGTCTTCCACCACCTCGGGCACCTCT
>JBJTPZ010000067.1:0-8099 GCA_046075365.1 Planctomycetaceae bacterium | reverse complement strand
CACCGCCGGCAGGTCGAGACACCGGATATCGCTCCCGCAATTCCCGCAGCCTCACACGACGCTCACTCAGGTCCCTGTGCAGACCCATCACGTCACGAACAATGCTTCGCACCAGCGGCAGACGCGCATTCACGTCGTTTACACTCAGCATCTTCGCATCCCGTTCCAGAGCCCAATACTCGTGACCGTGATTCGACCGGCACCCCGGTCCCGCCCCGAAGCCTCAGTGCTCAGCACCCGCAAATTCAAACGGACTCGGTTCACCCTTCACCCAGACAGGCTGATGCAGAACTTTTGATTCCGCCACAACCGCAGGATTCAGAGTCGCCTTGCCCCACGCAATCTGCAACGGCAGCTTCGCATAATCCACAATGCACCCGTCACGACTGTAACAGCTCAGGTCGTAGTTCGACCCCATGAAAATACAGTCCACCGGACAAGGCTCAACACACAACGCACAAAACATGCACTTCGTGTAGTCAATCGTAAATCCGTTGATCCGGAAACCCTTGCCAACAGGACTTTTCTCTTTGTCGATATAGATGCAGTCCACCGGACAGGCAGCAGCACACTTCTCGCAGCCAATGCACGTCGTCAAATCAAAACGATGAAAGCCGCGATAACGAGATTTCACTTTCACCGGCACTTCCGGATACTCGTAAACCTCTGTGAATGTTCGTCGCTGATACGTTCTGTACATCGTCAACAAGGTGACGTACATGCCCTGCAGCACCGTCACCACCGACATCCAGACATTCCGAAACCACATGAACATCTGATTCGCTCTCCGAAGCCACATTCCTGCAGCCAAACAGAACTGAACACACCACACCAGCGCAGTACAGCCCAACACCGCCAGTAGAGGCTGCCGGGAACCGACAGTCTACGAGAAGGCTGCAGGCGATTATAGGCTGGCGAGGGGCAATCGCAACCACGTCGACCTGGTCTTGATCGTGGGAACTGAGTTTTCCCGTTCTCAGCGATCGGAATGTTGAAACAATCGGTCAAAATACTCGCCGCCACGATGCCCCGCCAGCTCACCACGCAGCAAACCAAACAACTCCGACCCTGACTCATCCACCACACGCATGACCGCCGTCAGCAGAATTTCATCCCCGCCCGACTCACCCAAAACACCCCGACACACCTCCGCCGCCAAACTCCCTTCCCCCAGCCTCGCCAGTCCCCCCGCAGCCGATAACCGCACCACCGGGTCCACATCTCGCGCCGCCACCCGCAATAACTCCGCCACACCAGCGTCCGCCACCACACCCGCCGACAGCCTCCGCACAACTCCCTCCAGATGCCACCACCGAACCGCTGCATCCGGCTCCGCACTCCAGTCCCCGACACTCACCCCCGCACCTCGCGACGCCCCCTCCGCCGCCCGCAAGACCCGCTCCAGACGAACACGCCCGGCCGCACCCGCAAATAATTCCCCCCGCGGAACACCCGCAGCTGCTGACTCACGCTCCAGCATCGCCTCAGGCAATAACTGCACATCCGGCTCCGCAAGCTGCCAGCGGTCACACTCACCACGCAACTCCTCCAGCACCGGCAACAAACCCACATCACCCGCCAGATTCCGCAACTCCCACGGATCACTCTCAAGATCATACAGCTCCTCAGCCTGCCGCGGCCGCAGCCACTGCGCCTGAGCCTCCGTCAAACCGCCAGCAACACCCAGTCGACGCCACTCCCGCAGAGTCTCGTTCCGCTCACCATACGAAACTTCCTGCAGCGCCGGATACCATGGCATCAAATTCCGCACATACCGATACCGCTCACTGCGCACCGCACGCACCAGATCCTGCCGCTCGTCCAGACGATCCCGCGCACCATGAAGGTAACGACGACCCACTACACTCCGACCCGGCCCCAGCAACGGCTGCCCCGCCAGACCCTCCGGAATCGGTACACCCGCCAGAGACAGCACCGTTGGCCCCAGATCCAGCAGCGAAACCAGACCATCCTCCCGACTGCCCGCCAGACCTCCGCCAGACCACTCCCGATAACGCTCAGGTATCCGCACAATCAGGGGCACACGCACTCCACTGTCATAAATCCACCGCTTGGCACGCGGCAGCCCGTTCCCATGATCCGACCAGAACATCACGATCGTCTCATCAGCCAGACCCGCTGCCTCCAGCTCGTCCAGCAGTCGCCCCACCTCCCGGTCCATCACCGCAATCAAATCCGACAGCCTCGCAAAATCCCCGCGCACACCCGCCGTATCCGGATACAATGGCGGAACAAACACCGAATCCGCACTCCGCAACTCGCCAGCACCCAGGCCGCGCACAACATCACGCCAGCCCTCCGGCCAGACCTTGCTCTCATGAGTCATCGTGAGATTGAACACCGCAAAAAATGGCTGACCAGAGTCGCGCCGGTTCCGCCAGTGCGCACGCCCCGATGATTCGTCCCACACAAGCTTCAAATCCCGCACGACATTGTAGTCCGTCTTGCTGTTGTTCGTGCAGTAATAGCCCGCCTCTCGCAACAGCTCTGGAAACAGCCTCACACCCGCCGGCAACTGCACCCGCGAACGCATGTGATTCGCACCCAGCGAAATCGGATGCCGCGCTGTAATAATGCCCGTGCGACTTGGAGCACACACGCCATGACAGGAAAACGCCCGAGTCCACAAAATGCCCTCAGACGCCAGACGATCCAGACGCGGCGTCCGCGCACCAGACTCCCCATAACACCCCAGCAACGGACTAATGTCCTCACAGCTGATCCACACAATATTCGGACGATCCGCACCACACACCACCCGCACACTCGACACACACCCGCTCAGCCACAACCCCAAACACAACACACAACGCAGCACCCGCCACTCACCAGACATCACCCGCCCCCCCCCAGGCACCACGCCCAAAAAACCTCAGCACTCCGGCCCCCGTGGACTCCCGCCCACGGCTCGCCTCCCCGACCACTGACCACTGCGTTTCCCTTCGCGGCTTCGCGGCTTCGCGTGAGACCAACAGTCCGCCGCCAACCCGCACAACCGGTCATTCCCCTCCCCGCACAACCACCGGCAAAGCAAGTCCCCCGCGACTCGCAGTTAACTTCGAGTACGAGTACAAAACACCATCAAAACACCCGCTCGTACTCGTACTCAGTGAAACGGTACTCGTACTCGAAAACTGTCCCCTGTCCACTGTCCCCTGACCACTATCCCCGCTCCGCCAGCCACGCCCCCAGTTCCGACTGCAACGGTCGATCCGTCAACAACTTCCGATAACTGATCCCCAGCGAACCACACTCCTGCTGCAGCCGCTCACTAAACACCGCATACTGCCGCAAATACTCCTGACGCAGTCGCGCAGGATCCACCAGCAATCGCTGCCCCGACTGCTCCAGACTGCGAAACTGAGTCGGACGGTCAAAAGGAAAGGTCTCTTCCTCCGGAGCCACCACGCGGAGAATCACCAGCTCATGCCGCGCATGTCGGTAACGCTGCAAGACCCCAAACAACCTGTCCACATCGTCAAAACAGTCACTGATCAGTATCACCAGGCTGCGCCGCGACAGCGTCGGCAAAATCACCTCCAGCACCCCCGCCAGACCGGTCTCGCCGCCCGGCTGAGCCGACTCAAGCTGAGCCGCCAGCTGACGAAAAACATCCCGATTACTGCTTGGTCGCTGCGTCTGACGTATCGCCGTGTCAAACAGCGTCAGACCCACCGCATCGCGCTGACTGAGCAGCAGCCAGGCCAGCCCCGCAGCCATCATTCGCGCGTAAGCAAACTTGCTCACACCCCGCCCCGCCCACGCCATGCTGCCACTGGCGTCCACCAGCAGCTGCGCCCGCAAATTCGTCTCGTCCTCAAATTCCTTGACGTAATAACGCCCCGTCTTGCCGAACGCACGCCAGTCAATATGCCGAATCTCGTCACCCGGATGATACTCCCGGTGCTCCACAAACTCGACACTCGCCCCCTTCCACGGACTGCGGTGCCGCCCCATGATGGCACCCTCCACCAGCTGCCGCGCAATCAGCTCAAGACTGCCAAACTGCACCAGCTGCAGTGGATCTTCAGGAGCACGCAAGTCGGACATCGCTGCTTTCCGCAATGGCCCGCACCGTCAGCACAGACCGCCCGCTCGGAAATTCGTCACAGCCCCGACCAGTCAGCGGAAGAAAGCTGCAGCCGCCCGCGGCGACCCGCTTCCATCTTCGCATGAACAGCCGGAAATGACACGCAAGCGGCGCAAAAAATTCTGCGAATTCGCGCTCCGTCAGCCTATGCCACCCACTCCGCTCGCGGCTGCAAACCACCGCTCTGCCACGACCAGCAGGTCAGACCAGACAACACCCGATCCGCTACCTCCATCGCCGCCACGGCATCCGCACCACTCACTCGCGGACGACGCCCCTCACGAATACTGCTCACAAAATCCCGCAGCTCGGCCGTCAGGGCATCAGCGGCCGGAGCCTGCTGCACGTCGCGAGTAATCCACTTGGCAAATACCTCGTCCTTCAGCGTCAGCGGATTCGGAGTCGCTGCAATGACGTCATGCACCATCGTCGGAGTCGCTGCAACGGCCGCACAGGGAGACCAACGCGTCACCTCCCGACTTGTCAGGTCCGCTCCGGCAAACCCACGGTCACTCCACACCTGAATCGTACGCTCAGCCACAGGATTCAGACGGCTGGCTGTCAGATCAACCACCGCCCCGCACGACATCCGCAGCCGCGCAGACGCCATGTCCTCACGCGGACCAATCCCCACTGCACCAAAGGAATCCACAGACACCACCTCGCTGCCCGTGAGCGACAGCACGAGATCAATGTCGTGAATCATCAGGTCATGTACGACTCCAATATCCATGGAACGAAATGAGAACGGACTGAAACGCTGGCAGCGAATGTAAAGCGGACGCCCGACCTGCTGCTGCAACAGCTCAAATGCCGGATTGAAACGCTCCACATGCCCCACCTGCAGCAGTGCACGGCGAAACTGAGACAACCGATGCAGCCGCAACGCCGTATCCAGATCATGAGCCAGCGGCTTCTCAATCAGAACCGCCTGACCTGCCTCCAGAAATGGCTTCGCCACCTCACCATGCAGCACGGTCGGCACCGCCACAATCACACCGTCTGCCAGCGGCTGCACCTCAGCAGCACTGGCAAACCACGCAGTACCATGCTTTTCTGCGATCAGCCGACCCTGAGCCTCACGCGCATCCACCACACCCACCAGCTCCACATCCGACATCCCGGACAAAATCCGAGCGTGATGCTGACCCAGGGCCCCGACGCCGATTACAGCCAGTTTCACTCGTGTCATGCCGCCTTCTGCCCCTCTCCGCCCGACTGCGTGTCCGCTGCCGGCTTGTTGCGAAACGCTTCTCGAGCACGCCCCAGACGACCCGCCTTCTGATTCTCAAGGAACGTCAGCAACAGCCCCAGCTCCATCGGAATCACGCCTTCCAGGGTCTCCGTGAAATGCCGCTTCACTTCTTCCAGCGGCCGATTGCGGCGATACAGCAGACGAAACGCCTCCTTAATCACCTCAATCGTGGAATTCGCAATGCCCGCACGCTTCATGCCCACAACGTTGATGGTCTTCAGCGTCGGATCGTCACTGCCGGCCGCCAGCATGAACGGCGGGATGTCATGCGGCACACGACAGCCACCACTCACAAAACTCAAACGCCCCAAAGTCGAAAAATGATGCACCACCGAGTTTCCGCTCACAATCGCGTTGTCATGCACGTGCACATGACCACCCAGCAACACACCATTCACCAGAATCACATTATTGAAAATTCGACAGTTGTGCGCCACATGACTGTTGGCCATAAACAGATTGCCATTGCCAATCCGAGTCACACCGTCCTCTTTCTCAGCACCGCGGTTGACCGTCACACCCTCGCGGAAACTGTTGTTGTCACCAATCTCCACGCTTGTGTCGCCATCAGTCCAGCTCAGGTCCTGAGGATCCCCGCCAATCACAACGTGCGAACTAAAACGATTGCCCTGACCAACCTTTGTTCGGCCTGTCAGCACCACATGACTGGTCAGCACGCAGCCATCGCCAATCTCAACTTCCGGCCCCACGAAGCAAAACGGGCCAACCTGAACCCCGTTGCCAATCCTCGCACCGGATTCCACATGGGCCAGTGGTGAAATTCGCGTTTCCATGCTGATCATCCTGCACAAACAGTTCGAATTGTCCCAACGAAATACCCTTCAGGCAGCCCGACCGGCAAGCCTTACAGTATTCCCAGCTTCCATATTCACTATCGTCGACAACACCCGCGCCATCACATGATTCAATTTATGACCACTTCGACAGGCCACAATCCTGCCGCTGCAGCTCAAACCACTCAGAGCCAGATCACCAATGCAGTCCAGAACCTTGTGCCGCACAGGCTCATTGTCCCAACGCAGCTGGTTCTCCTGCACCGATCCGTCAGCTTCAAATACCACCAGCTCTCGGCGAGTCAGATGGCGACCATACCCAGCCGCCTGCAACGCCTCCACCTCGGCCGCCATCACAAAGGTTCGCGCTGCAGCAATCTCACGCAAAAACAGCTCCGGCGTCACCTCCACTGCCCATGACTGCGACGGCAGCGGCGATTCCGCACCATAGTCCAGACGATAGTCAATCACCAGATCATCGCTGCCGCCAGGAATACACTCGATCCACTGACCACTCGCCGGTTCCGAAATCCGCTGCAGCTCCGCAATTCGCCCCGCTCGCCGCAGCACACCCTGGCCACAAATACCGGCTCCCAAAATCGCTTCGCAGAACGGCATCGCAGAACCGTCCATCGCCGGCACTTCTGCCCCGTCCAGCTCAACAATACAGTTGTCAACACGCAATCCGGAAAGAGCCGCCAGCAAATGCTCGGTCGTCTCCACACGAGCGTCGCCGGAAGTCAGAATCGTCCGCCTCGCACCCGGCTGAACATACTCCACTCGCGCCGGAATCTCAGGCGAACCCGCCAGATCCACGCGCCGAAAAACAATGCCCGTGCCCGCCTCCGCCGGCAACAGCCGCACTCGCGCAACCTGCCCGTGAAATAAGCCGGCACCACGAATCATCGCAGGCCCGCACAAAGTCGTCTGCTCAGGCTTCGACCGCTCAGCTGCAGCCATACCCGCTTCCCCAAGTCGACCTGACATCACTCCCGCCCCCGCCCCGACTACACTGCTGCACCCCGAAGAACCCCGCTCAAACACACCGGCAGGCGGCCGCACTAAAACAGCCGCCCGCCCGAGTATGCTCGTTACACCAGACGGAACCGCATCATTTGGTCCCGGCCGGAGCTGTTGCACTGGCGGCTCGCGCCGGAGTCTTCGTGCCGGCAGCTGCACCCTGATAAGCCTTGTTCAGCGACTGCAGAACAATGTCCGTGATGTCGTTCTCGGCACGATAAAACACCACCTGCTTGTTCATCCGCTGCACGGCCTCGGCCGGCGGAGTATCCTCTTCAATGTCCTTGCTGTCGAAACGGATCACCACAGTGTACTCTGCCCAGTCCGCATACTTGCGGATCATCGCTGTCGTGTCCGCATAAATCACCTTGAACATCTCGGATTCACGACGCGCCAGCTTTCGCTGAGTCGCAGCGCGGAACGCCTCAAACTCACCCTTGGCGTCCAGCAATCCCTTCTCTGCTCGCTCATACTCAGCACTGCCAGGCTGGAAACCACTCTCCTGCAGCTCCTTCTGCATGGCCTGCATCTTCTCAACCATCACCCGAGCTTCAGCGTCGCTCTTCTCAATCTCAGCCGCCAGCTCGTCACGCAGCACCTTGAACTTGGCATATCCCTCAAACACCTTCGCCATGTCGATCAGACCGACGCGGCTGGGAGCACGCTCTTTCTCAGCCGCAGGCTTGGCAGCCGGGCGAGCCGCTTCCTGCGACATGGCAGGCAACTGAATTCCAACGGCCAGCGCAGCCGCCAATGCAACAGCAAGTTTTCTCACGATTAAGGCACTCCTTCGCCAGACTTTGACCCTCGTCCTGTTGAGGGCTTCCTGACCCGCAAAACGATCGCTCCGCAGGCACGCACGCTGCCGTGTTGTCGCAAACACGCGACTCCCGGTCAAGGTGAGGCCCCGGATTCCAGC